>NZ_LS483364.1:627857-941785 GCF_900475275.1 Streptococcus sanguinis
ACAGAATGAAAGTGGACAACCTCTACCGGCATGGTTTTCAGCTTTATGAAGAACAAATCGCGACCTACCTAAAAGAGCATTACAGCGGCATCAGTAAAATCGAATTTTCACCGATTTTTAAAAGTGGAGGAAGGGGGGAAGGTTTTGCCCATGCTCGTATCATTCCAGTAGTTTATGATACACATGGTAATAAAGTATATCTTCGAAATGATGGAACTATTGATACTTTAGTTCCTAATTATGTTTTGACTTCTGGAATTGAATTGGATTTTAATGTCAATGATGGTTCAGAAATTATATATTTGTATAATGAAAAAAATGAATCTATTGAAGTAGGACAATATCAACATCTCCCGGAACACTTAAAATTGAAGACGTATAAGAGTACTGATGCTATAATTACTGCCTATTCACAAAAAGGAACGCTAAAAGGAGTAGAAAAAAATAGTCAAGGAAGTCCCAAGGCTGAGATCGTTTATAATTTGGAAATTAGACGAATTGATGAAAGAGAGTTGGATAAATGGCAATAAAACACTAATTTATTTAGGAAAAGATACATACGAAGAATTTTCCATATGATTAATTGAGTTCTTGTTATTTGTTCTTCTCTTTTTATGGTAAAATTAATATATAAAGAAAAGGAGGTTTGTATGTCTAAACGAACAAAATCTATTCTTTTATCTTTGCTTTGTTTTTTTGTACTAGTAATAGGAGGTAAATTTTATATGGATCGAATGAAAGTGGATAATCTCTACCGGCATGGTTTTCAACTTTATGAGGAACAAATCGCCACCTACCTAAAAGAGCATTACAGCGGTGTCAGTAAAATCGAATTTTCTCCGATTTTTATCAGTGGGGGGGGAGGAGAAAGTTTTGTAAACGCTCGTATAGTCCCAGTTGTTTATGATAGTTATGGAAATAAAGTCTATCTACGAAATGATGGAGTGCTAGATATGGCAGTGCCAGATTATGGAACTCTTGCCGGTCTTGACTTAAGCTTTAACGTCAATGACGGGTCAGAGATTGTCTATCTGCGAAATAATGAACGCGAGTCTGTTAGCTCAGAAGTATATCAACACCTTCCAGAGCAGTTAAAATTACAAAAAGAGGAATTTACGGATGAAGTGATGACTGCTTTTTCTCGTGAGGGACATCTAAAAGGTGTAGAAAAAAATAGCCAAGGCAGTCCCCAAGCTGAGATTATCTATAATTTGGAAATTAGACGAGTGCAGGGAAGAGAGGCTTTCGAATGGCAGTAACACACCAAGACATTCAGTACTTACAGAAAAATACTAAAGATTTTTCAACAGATTCATCTCAAAAAAAAATAGTAAATACGGATACAGGTCAAACATTTCAAATCATTGACCGAATGGAGGGAGTCACTCAGGCTATTGCAGTAGCCCCCTTGGATGCTAATGGAGAGCCCATTGTTTCACAGACTATTGTCACAGTAGCTGGAACCCAGCCAGTTCATGTCAATATTCTCAGTTCAGACCATTGGGCTTCAACTTACAATGCCTTTGGAGGAGGTGCCTACGGAGATGGGATGACAGCTCAATATGAGGATATTGAAGCTTTTTATCAGCGTGTCCAGAAGATTACAGAAGTAGGTGACAAGAAGCTAACCCAGCCGGTCAGAATTTATGCCATGAGTGGTTTTAGTCAGTCAGCGACTCCAGTTGTCAAGATAGCAGCGGAACATAACGTCCCTATGGTTGTCAATTTTACAGACTGGGGAGCTCAAGCTGCTCTTGATAAGGGGAATTTTACTGCCAGTGATTTAGCATATATCAATCGACATGTCACCACCTATGATGCTAATACGAAAGATACGACCATAATGGATAGCAATGGTGGGCGGATTCCATATGCTAATATTATTTCCCGTGAAGGAACGCAAGGACTGCATTCGCCTGCAGAAGATCATAACCCAGCAAAATTCTATATTATTGGCAATAAACTGGATACAGAAAAGTATGCTAAGGAAGGAGAGTTTGTATCAGGGATGACCCCAGAGCAGGTGCGTGCAGCTGCTAAAATCAAAGCTGAGCGAACACCTATCTGGGACAAACACGATGAAGCTTACTTCATTCGCGAATACTATGAAAAGTTTCCGCCCAAGATTGGCAATATGCTAGATTTGGACTGGTATGCCAAAAAGGGAGAGTTTTTTGTTGGTATGACGGAGAAGCAGGTACGCAAAGCCGCTAAAATTAAAGCGGAACAGTCACCATTCTGGGATAAGCATGATGAAGAATACTATGTTAAAGAGTATAAAAAGATATATGGTGAATTTATACCTGAGGCTAGATATAAGCGCTTATTGACTATTAATCGTGCGATTGAGACAATTTCTTTGGCTCAGTCTGGTTTTTCAAGCGCTAGTGGGAGCCAGCTGATTTATCTACGAAAAGATCTTGTGACGGCAGTTGCGGATTTAGCTGAACAGCAAGGAGCAGAGTTTGAAGAGCTAATCAAGCAAAAATTGAGCGAATATAAGCAAAATATTGAAAACATGGTGACATCACTCCGATTGATAGCTTATGGTAGCAGAATCTATTTATCGGATGATGAGTTGGAATCGCTCTTGTCCCAATTTACATTGGAGACTTGTTGGGATAGTGGGGTTGAAGAAGCAACGCTAAGTGAGGCGGCTTCTTACAAACAGAAATTGGATATTTTTGGTTCTAATATACGCCAAGCAGCTGATAGACTCGAAGAAGTGGATCGTCAAGGAAGTATACAGTTTAGTAGCAAGTAGGAGGAACTATGGTAAATCTCAGAAGAATAGAATTAACAGCGAATAATAATCTTGTTGAACTAATGAAGGCTCAAGAACGGGAGATGATCGATGCTCTGATTCAATCGGAGAAATCTAAGGTTACAGCGCAGTCTAGTCTTTTAGCTGCTTGGTTGGCTGAGCAAAAGCTACAGATGTCTGATTTTGCTACTGCTACTCTCAATAACAGTCTAAAGGGTGGATTTTCTGGTAATGCTGCGACAGCTGCGACAAATTATCTAACAAATATTCCACAACCAAATCTGCAAACCCCTATTAAATGAGGTCTGCTATGGAACAGATATTCAGACTAGAAGAGAAATATAAGCAAGAATTAAAGAAAATAGAGCAAGTTGAAGAAGCACTGGATTCTATGAGATTAGACGCTCGGAGAAAGACGGATTTATTAAGTGAACAATTGCTTTACTATTCTAGAAATCATTCAACTGATGAGATATATCGAGCAGTTAGTAAGATGAATGACAATATGGAACAATTTGATTTGTCTTTCAGAAAATTTTTTGATGCACTTAGTGAAGAGAGGGAAGAAATAACCGCTAAATATCGGAAAGACTTAGACCGATTGGAGGATGAATATTATAAAAGAAGGAAAGCTGAGAATTCTCAAGTATAGACTGTAAAAATATCATATATCAATGCAGTATGAAAAAGTGATATTTAATGTCAGCCTTTTAAGTTTCCTTCAAGTTTTTTATAAGTCTGTCTTAAGTTTCTGGGATTATACTAATACCATCAAAATAGAAATGAGGACAGTCCAATGAAATCTAAAGTTAGCCTATATGATAAGCAAGTATTGACATTCTCTCAGGCGCAAAAGTAAGAAAGGAAGTAATAAGAATCAGTAACGTTTAAAAAGCAGCAGAAGCCCTTAACTAATTTTTTCATATAAATCTCCTAAAACAAGTAAAAAGAAATTTTGAGGCTCTTTGTCGCTCCAAAACAAAGCAGCCTTAGACTACTCATAAAAGAAATCACCTCTGCCAGCTGGAAGGCAGAGGTGGTTTTGTGGTCTGGATGGAAATCAAGGTTATTCTTTCTGACGCTTAGCAAAATCCACAAAGCGAAATTTGTCTAGCTTGTGCCGGCTCTCAGTATATTGAAACTGGCGGCCGTCTGCCAGATAGACCTGAGACTTGACAGAGACGACTTGCTGGTCCTTGCCTAGGTCCATGAGAATCTTGTCTTGGTCATTGGCGTGGTCAATGGTAAATTCCTTTTTGGCATAGGCAATGTTAAGTTTTAAGTCATTTTCCAAATAGGCATAAATGGACTGCTCAGCGATTTCCCTTGTCAAGTCAGGGACGATTCCCTTGTCTAAATAGTCAATATCTAAGACAGAGGCGACTTGGTCTACAACGCGCTGACGGACGATTCGCCAAACCAGTCGGTAGGGAGGGAAACCAGTGATGTCGGACAGTTTCTGATCTACGGTAATCTTTTCCAAGCTGACAACATTGGTTTTGGACTGCATATTATTCTGCTTGACTACTTCTTGATAGCTGGTCAGCTTAGACACAGGAAAGTCAAACTGTTCATGCTTGATGACTTTGGAACCCTGTCCGCGGACTTTTTCAATCAATCCTTCTTCTTGCAGCAGCGCCAGAGCCTTGCGAACAGTGTCGCGGCTGACCTGGTAGTCTTCTGTCAGCTGGTGTTCGCTGGGCAAGAAGTCTCCGACTGCATAACGTTCCTCTAAAATATCTTTCTCAATTTGTTTGAATAATTGTTTATATTTCTTCATCATAAACTCCACTTGTTTTCTTTTTTACATACAACCCAGAAAATTTTATCAAAAACGAGGGCTTTTTTCAACAAACAACTTGCATACATCTTTGAAATCGATTACAATAATTTGTAGAGATGTGTTGAAAAACCGACTCGTAAAAAATATAAGGAGAGTGCTGGATTCTCATTCAGCCATTAGTCAAATGGGAAAATTTGAGAAGGAAGCTAAAGATCTGCTAGATGCAATCGGCGGCAAAGAGAATGTCACAGCAGTTAGCCATTGTGCAACGCGGATGCGCTTTGTACTTGGCGACGATAAAAAGGCCAATGTCAAGGCCATTGAGACAATCCCAGTGGTCAAGGGAACTTTTACAAATGCTGGGCAATTCCAAGTCATCATTGGAAATGATGTGCCAATCTTTTACAATGACTTCACTGCTGTATCAGGTATTGAGGGAGTATCAAAAGAAGCAGCCAAGTCTGCTGCTAAGAGCAAGCAAAATCCCCTTCAGCGGGTTATGGCCACTCTGGCAGAAATTTTCACCCCTATCATTCCAGCTTTGATTGTCGGAGGGTTAATCCTTGGCTTCCGCAATGTCCTTGAAGGCGTTCATTGGTCTATGTTGGATGGGAAAACAATCACAGAGGTATCCAAATTCTGGTCTGGAATTAACCATTTTTTGTGGCTTCCTGGTGAAGCAATTTTCCAATTCCTGCCAGTTGGAATCACTTGGTCTGTTTCTCGTAAAATGGGAACTAGCCAAATTCTTGGGATTGTCTTGGGAATCTGTTTGGTGTCACCACAATTGCTCAATGCTTATTCAGTAGCATCGACACCAGCAGCTGAAATCGCTAAGGACTGGGTTTGGGATTTCGGTTTCTTCACTGTCAATCGTGTTGGTTACCAAGCTCAGGTTATTCCAGCCCTTTTAGCAGGTTTATCTCTATCTTATCTGGAAATCTTTTGGCGTAAACATATTCCCGAAGTAGTGTCTATGATTTTTGTGCCATTCTTATCATTGATTCCAGCTCTAATTTTGGCTCATACTGTCTTGGGTCCTATCGGTTGGACAATCGGTCAGGGGCTTTCATCAGTTGTTCTTGCAGGTTTAACCGGTCCAGTTAAATGGCTCTTTGGCGCAGTATTTGGTGCTCTTTATGCACCATTTGTTATCACAGGTCTTCACCATATGACCAATGCGATTGATACTCAGTTGGTAGCTGATGCCGGTGGTACTGGTCTTTGGCCAATGATTGCTCTGTCCAATATCGCTCAAGGCTCAGCAGTATTTGCTTATTACCTTATGAAACGCCATGATGAGCGGGAAGCGCAAATTTCCCTGCCTGCAACCATTTCAGCTTACCTTGGTGTTACTGAGCCTGCTCTCTTCGGGGTCAATGTTAAATACGTTTATCCATTTGTTGCGGGAATGATTGGTTCGTCTATTGCGGGTCTGCTTTCTGTAACCTTTAATATAACGGCAAATGCTATTGGTATTGGTGGTTTACCAGGTATCCTTTCTATCCAAGCAAAATATATGATTCCATTTGCAGGAGTTATGCTTGTAGCAATCCTTGTACCAATGTTCCTGACTTTCTTCTTCCACAAGATAGGCTTCTTGACGAAGACAGAGGAAGATCCAGAATTGCAGGCAGAGTTTGCAGCTCAGGAGGAGGCAGAATTTGCCGGGCCATCCAAAGCCGAGTCATCTCCAGAGGTGCAAGCAGCTGATTCATTGACCCCTGTAACAATCACCAGTCCGCTGGCAGGAGAAGTCAAAGAATTGAGTCAGGCAACGGATCCAGTCTTTGCACAAGGTTTGATGGGGCGTGGAGTTGTCATTGTACCTAGCCAAGGTGAGTTGGTTTCACCAGTTAATGGTAGAGTAACAGTCTTCTTCCCAACCAAGCATGCCATCGGTATCTTGTCAGATGAAGGTGTTGAAATCCTGATACATATCGGAATGGACACTGTCAATCTGGAAGGCAAAGGCTTTGAAGGTTATGTATCTCAAGGAGATAAGGTCAAGGTTGGCGACAAACTCATTTCCTTTGATATAGACATGATAAAGAAAGCAGGCTATGTAACAGAAACACCAGTCATCATTACGAACTCAGACAAGTATCAGGTGGAGGTGCTTGAACAACTTCCTCGGGTAGTTGAGCGAGGCAGCCAGTTGATGAACGTTAAGCCACTTTAAAGAAAAATGAAATGATTTATAGAAAGGGACGGTGCTTTAAAATCTGTCCCTTTTCTCAAAAAAGGAGAAAATATGACACTTGATAAAACAAAGGTTGTCTACCAAATTTATCCAAAATCTTTTAAAGACACGACTGGCAACGGTTTGGGAGATTTTCGCGGGATTATTGAAAAACTTCCCTACTTGAAAGAGCTGGGAGTGGACATGATCTGGCTCAATCCTTTCTATCCGAGTCCACAGAGGGACAACGGTTACGATACTTCTGATTACACTGCGGTAGACCCTATCTTTGGTGATATGGCAGGTTTCGAAGAGATGGTCAAGGTCGGCCAGCAGCATGGTATTGACTTTATGCTAGACATGGTTCTTAACCACTGCTCGATTGAACATGAGTGGTTCCAAAAGGCACTGGCTGGGGCTTCCTACTATCAGGATTTCTTTATCCTGCGGGATGAGCCGACGGACTGGCTGTCCAAGTTTGGTGGAAGTGCCTGGGCGCCATTTGGCGATACGGGCAAATACTATCTGCACCTTTTTGATGTCACCCAGGCAGATCTCAATTGGCGCAATCCCAATGTTCGTCAAGAGCTTTTCAAGGTGGTGAATTTCTGGCGGGACAAGGGCGTCAAAGGCTTCCGCTTTGATGTGATTAACTTGATTGGTAAGGACGAGGTATTGGAGGACTGCCCAGAAAATGACGGCAAGCCAGCCTATACTGATAAGCCAATCGTGCATGACTATCTGCGTATGATGAACGAAGCAACTTTTGGTCAGGATGATTCCTTTATGACGGTTGGCGAAATGAGTGCTACGACGATTGAAAATTGCATCCTTTACACCGCACCAGATCGTCAGGAACTGTCCATGGCTTTTAATTTCCATCATCTTAAGGTGGACTATGAAGCTGGACAGAAGTGGACCCTTAAGTCCTTTGACTTTGAAGAGTTAAAACGCCTCTTCCATACTTGGGGCAAGGAAATGAGTGATCATGATGGCTGGTCGGCTCTCTTTTGGAACAACCATGATCAGCCGCGAGCTCTCAACCGCTTTGTCGATGTAGAGAATTTCCGCAATGAAGGGGCAACCATGTTGGCAGCCAGTATTCATCTGTCGCGCGGGACGCCTTATATCTACATGGGTGAGGAGATTGGCATGGTGGACCCTGACTATGACTCCATGGAAGATTATGTGGATGTCGAGTCTCTCAATGCTTACCAGAGTCTGCTTGCTGAAGGGCAATCGCCAGAGGCAGCCTTCAGGATTATCAAGGCTAAATCTCGTGATAATTCTCGGACGCCTATGCAGTGGGATGATTCAGTCAATGCAGGTTTTACAACAGGAACTCCATGGCTGAAGGCGGGCAAATCCTATCCTCTTATCAATGTGGAAAATGAAATCAAGGGACCAATCTTTACCTTTTATCAGAAATTGATTGCCCTGCGTAAGGAACTGCCTATCATCGCAGAAGGCAGCTATCAGCCAGCCTATGAAGACAGTCCCCAGGTCTATGCCTTTGAGAGGGAGTGGCAAGGACAAAAACTTTTAGTACTTAACAACTTCTATGCTGACCCGATTACGGTGGACATCCTGCCGGATTATCAAAATGGTCAGGTTCTCCTATCCAATTACGGCAAGACTCAGATTGACCATGTGATGACCCTGCAGCCATACGAAACCTTGGCTATCTTAGTGGGAGAAAACTAAAGTCTCGAAAGAATCTGGAAATGTTTCCAGATTCTTTTTTTCTGTGTTGGGCAAGCCTAGACAAGTATTTTTCTGAAGTGAGAGAAACTAATACAGAATTTTAAGAAAGCCTTTGCAAAATTTGATTCTTTTCTTTATAATAAAAATTAAATAGGATAATATACATTTATACAGAAAAGGAGAAGTTCATGAAAAAACAAGTTCTTTACAGGCAGCTCTTTCCCATAGCGGTCTTGCTAGCTGCTTTTCTGTCCCTGCTTTTTTCTGTCCAATCGGTCGGAGCAGAAGAAGCAGTAAGTTCGTCGACTTCTGATGCGGCTGCTCTTACAGAGAATCCGGCTGTAAGCGATGCGTCGGTTGCCAGTCAAACGGAGAGTCCATCTGCAGAATCGGGAGAGTCAAGGCCAGCTTCTACAGAGACAGTGGAAAAGGAAGACCAAGCCCCTGCTGCAGCCCAGGCTGCGGCTAGTGGACCAGAAGTTGTTCCCAATGTGGGAACAATTCAGGGAGAATCACAAGCCTCTCCCTATGAGGACAAGGAAGTCCAAGTTTCCAATGTAGTTGTGACGAAAACAGACCGCTATGGTTTTTATGTTCAAGACGTGACTCCTGATGGAAATAGCAGGACTTCTGATGCTCTTTATGTTGTTTCTAAAGAAAAAGTCGATGTCGGAGACAAACTTAGTCTTGAAGGTCGCATTAAAGAAGGCTATATGGAAGAGCTCAGCGTTCGTCAGGGGCAAACCTTTAATAAGCCCAGTGGTAGTTTGACAGTCACCATGCTTGTCGCTTCGAAGGTGACCAAGGAAGGGAAAGCTGACTTACCTGCTCCAGTTGACATCGTGGCTAATATGCCTCAGGATACGGTCGATAACGATATTAATAATTATCAGCCTCAAAGTGAAGCGTTGGACTACTGGGAAAGTTTGGAAGGAATGTTGACGACGGTGAAGAGGCCCCGCGTTTTAGGCCCGCAGTACCGTGGAGACATTTATCTCTTACCTGAAGGCTACCAAGCCCAACCATTAAACAATATCGGTGGCCTAAATCTTCGTCCAAACGCTCAAAATACCGCAACCATTCCAGTCTATGTTGGCAATAAATTCATTGCCAAGGCCAAGGATTATTTCAATGGTGATGTGGTCGGAGTCGTGACCTATCGTGGGAAGATTTATAAGTTGGAGCCAACTCAGCTGCCTGATTTGGTGGACGGGGGCTTGCAGAGACAGGTCTCTCCTATCTATCCAAGTGAGGACAAGCTGACTGTTGCTTCCTACAATATCGAGAATTTTTCTGCTAATGCTAAAAAAGGTGAAACACCTGAGGAAAAAGTGACTAGAATCGCTAATTCCTTTATTAATGAAATCCATAGTCCAGATATCATCACGCTCATCGAGGTTCAAGATGAGAATGGCAGTGTCAATGACGGAACGACCAGCGGTGTCAAAAGCGGCGAAAAACTAGCGGCTCGTATCAAAGAACTGGGAGGTAAAACTTACAAGTACACTGAAGTTGCACCACTTGACGGTCAAGATGGAGGCAAGCCTGGCTCTAATATCCGCGTGGCCTTTCTCTACGATCCAAATCGGGTGAAGTTAGTCGAAAAAGAAGCTGGTACGAGTGACGAAGCAGCTAGCTTCTCTGGTGGCCATTTGGTTAAGAATCCTGCCCGGATTGCTCCAACAAATCCAGCCTTTACCAAGGTTCGTAAATCTTTGGCAGCTGAGTTTGAATTCAAGGGACAGCATATCGTCGTTATCGCCAATCATTTGAAGTCCAAGATTGGGGATGACGCCGTTTATGGCTCCGCTCAGCCAGCAGTTCAGCATACGCAGGCTGCTCGGATAGAGCAGGCTAAAATTTTAAATAGCTTTGTTCAGGAAGGACTGAGACAAAATCCTAACCTTAAGTTTGTGCTGACTGGTGATTTCAATGATTTTGAATTTTCCGAAACAGCTAAAGCACTGGCAGGTAATGAACTGATTAATCTTATGCAGGAGCATGATGCGGCTGACCGTTATTCCTACTTCTACCGTGGCAGCAACCAAAGCTTGGACAACATTTTCATTTCTAAGAACCTAGCTGGCAAGGCAGTCTTTGCGCCTGTCCATATCAATGCCTCTTTCATGGAGGAACATGGCAGAGCTTCAGACCATGATCCAGTAGTGGTGCAGCTGGACTTTTCTAAGGATATTGCAGCTTCAACACCTGACAGCTCCCAACCGTCTCAATCAACTGGACAATCTTCTGCAGCAGTAGAACAAGGAGCTCCGTCTCAGACCAATTCTCCATCGTCCAATCAAACTGGACAAGGTCAGACAGCTGGCAGCAAGAAGAAGGGACTCCCGCAGACCGGCCAAAATAACAGTGGCTGGGCAGTCTTGGGATTGACCCTGCTAATGTTTGCTTTTACTCTCAAAAAGAGAAGCAGAAATTAACTAAAATCATTTTAAAAAGCGAAATCAGGGTGGAATAAAGATTCTGCCCTGATTTTTTGCTTGCCTACTGCTTTCGACCTAAAGTTTTATCTGTTGTAAAACACTGAAAATGAAACTGAAAAACAGTTTGTTTTCTAAAAAATAGGCAAATTAAGTCTATTTTTGCTTTAATCATGTTATAATGTAGTTAGTTATAAAACGTTTTCAGAGTTAAGAGGTTGCGCGATGGTTGAAGAGAAAATTGAAGAAGCAGTTGATTATGGAAAGGTAACGGGCATGGTCCACTCCACTGAAAGTTTTGGAGCTGTTGATGGACCGGGTATCCGTTTTATTGTCTTTTTGCAGGGATGCCACATGCGCTGCCAGTACTGCCATAATCCGGACACATGGGAGATGGAGACCAACAAATCTCAGCTGCGGACAGTGGATGATGTCTTGCAAGAAGCCCTCCGTTATAAGGGCTTCTGGGGCAATAAAGGCGGTATCACCGTCAGTGGTGGAGAAGCCTTGCTGCAGATTGATTTTTTGATTGCCTTCTTTACCAAGGCTAAGGAGCTGGGCATCCACTGTACATTGGATACCTGTGCCCTACCCTTCAGAAATACGCCTCGCTATCTGAAAAAATTTGATAAGCTTATGGCAGTCACCGACCTAGTCCTGCTTGATATCAAGGAGATTAACGAAGAACAGCACAAAATTGTGACCAGCCAGACCAACAAGAATATCTTGGCTTGTGCCAAGTACCTGTCTGACATTGGAAAGCCAGTCTGGATACGCCATGTCTTGGTGCCGGGATTGACCGACCGCGATGATGACTTGATTGAGCTGGGTAAGTTTGTTAAGACACTGAAGAATGTTGATAAGTTTGAAATTCTACCTTACCATACCATGGGAGAATTCAAATGGCGGGAGTTGGGCATTCCTTACAAGCTGGAAGGAGTTAAGCCTCCAACGGCTGATCGGGTCAAGAATGCCAAGGAACTCATGCAGACTGAGTCCTATACAGAGTATATGAATCGGGTGCATAATAGCTAATCTACTTTGAGTATGAATTAATGGGCTGGTAGGCTACCAGTCCATTTTTCTTAAGAAAATGCCCTTCTGCTTTTGTGAAATGCCTGTAATTGTGGTAAAATAAATGCAATAAACATTATATAAAAGAAGAGGTTTATCATGTCTAAAATTTTAGTTTTCGGTCACCAAAATCCTGACTCAGATGCCATTGGTTCATCTTACGCTTTTGCTTACTTGGCTCGCGAAGCTTATGGCTTAGATACAGAAGTGGTTGCACTGGGTGAGCCTAATGAAGAAACAGCCTTTGTTTTGGATTACTTTGGCGTGGCGGCACCGCGCGTGATTACATCTGCTAAGGCTGAGGGAGCTGAGCAAGTCATCCTGACAGACCACAATGAATTCCAACAGTCTGTGGCAGATATCGCTGAAGTTGAAGTTTATGGCGTAGTGGACCACCACCGTGTTGCTAACTTTGAAACAGCTAGTCCACTTTACATGCGCTTGGAGCCAGTGGGATCTGCTTCATCTATTGTTTACCGTATGTTCAAGGAGCATGGCGTAGCAGTTCCAAAAGAAATTGCAGGATTGATGCTGTCTGGTTTGATCTCTGATACTCTCTTGCTTAAGTCACCAACAACTCATCCGACTGACAAGGCCATTGCACCAGAATTGGCTGAGCTGGCTGGTGTCAACTTGGAAGAGTATGGTTTGGCAATGCTTAAGGCAGGTACAAACTTGGCTAGCAAGTCTGCAGAAGAGTTGATTGACATTGATGCTAAAACCTTTGAGCTAAACGGAAACAATGTTCGTGTGGCACAGGTCAACACAGTTGATATCGCTGAAGTTTTGGAGCGTCAAGCAGAAATCGAAGCGGCTATTGAAAAAGCAATCGCTGATAATGGCTACTCTGACTTTGTCTTGATGATTACAGATATTATCAACTCAAACTCAGAAATTTTGGCTATCGGAAGCAATATGGACAAGGTCGAAGCAGCCTTCAACTTTGTTCTTGAAAACAACCATGCTTTCCTAGCAGGCGCTGTTTCTCGTAAGAAGCAAGTGGTGCCTCAACTGACAGAAAGTTTTAATGCTTAAAGAGCTCAAATGACGAAATAAGTTACTAGATGAGGGCTATTCCCCTCATACTTAAAAAGGAGTCTCGGCTCCTTTTTTGATAGGCGAGAGAAATGAAGATTCAAGATTTACAAGACGGAGATTTGATTTTTACAGTCGGATCTTCAGAAATTGCAGCAGCCATTCGGTCAGCAACTGGTTCATATAGTCATGTGGCTATCTTTTTTAATGGTGAGATTTATCATGCAACCCATGAGAAGGGGGTTGTCAATCAAGATTTGTCTGATTTTTTGCAGGATGAGGATGTTTATGACGTGTATCGCTATCCAGCTATTGAAGCAGAAGCTGTCTTTAAAAGGGCCAAATTGCATCTAGGAAAGCCATACAATTTCGGCTTCTATCCGCAGTCCGATGGTTTTTACTGTTCGGAGTATATTGCGGAAATTTTGCCGATTTTTGATACGATTCCCATGCAGTTTGGCGATGAGAAAAATCTGATTTCTGATTTTTGGCAGGAGTATTATCGGGACTTGGGCTTGGCTGTACCCTTAAATCAGCCTGGAACGAATCCTAGCCAGTTGGCTCAGTCAAGAAAACTCATCTACAAAGGAGAACTCCATGATTAAAATCATCAATCCCAGTCGTTTGACGCGCCAGCCTTTTTTTCAGGAGCTGATTGATTATTTGGATCAGCATGAGGCAGTGATTCTGCGGGAGATTAAGCGAGAGTTTGAGGGCGTGGCCAACATTGACCGCTCGATAGAGGAGTTTATCAAGGCTGGCTACATCAAGCGAGAGAACAAGCGATATTACCTGACCCTGCCACTTTTGGAAAGTTTGGAGGCTGTGCGTTTGGATCAGGAAATCTTTATCCGTGATGATAGTCCGCTCTATCAGGAACTGTTAGAGCTGCGCTTTGAGACCCAGCTTTCCAATCAGACCAATGCGGCTGTTTTGCTGGAAGAGACAGATTTTCAGCGGGAAAAGCTGACTTTGGCTAATTATTTTTACAAGATGCAACGCCAGTATCCCCTGTCTGAGGCACAAAAGCCTCTCTATGCTATCTTAGGCGATGTCAATCCAGAGTATGCACTCAAGTATATGACGACCTTTCTTCTCAAGTATGTCCGCAAGGATGAGCTCATGCAGAAGAGACGGGACATTTTTGTCGATAGCCTAGTGATTTTGGGCTATATTCGGCAAAACGAAGCAGGTAAGTATGAGTTGAAGGCCAGCTTTGATAAGGAGAGATTGACTTTCCAGCTGGACTGATGTTCCTGTAGAATGAGCAGAATATTTGACCTTTGAAAAGAAAAAACTTATACTACTGTAAACGGTATCAAATACTGTAAAAAAGAACGGAGGCAATCATATGTCACTAGAAAATAAATTCGATCAAGCTAAAGGCGCTGTTAAAGAAGGCGTGGGCAAAGTTACAGGAGATAATAAGACAAAAGCAGAAGGCGTTGTTGAAAAAACAGTTGCTAAAGCAAAAGAAGTTGCTGAAGATGCTAAAGAAGCTGTAGAAGGTGCTGTAGAAGGAATCAAAAACAGCTTGGATAAATAAAAAACAATCAGTCGATTATTCGGCTGATTATTTTTTTTGCTGATACATAAGGTAGAGGAAATAGGGGGCTCCAATAATGGAAATCAAAATGCCTGTCGGGACTGAGCTTCCGATGAGGAAGGTTCTTGTGATCGTATCTGCCCCTGTCATGATAAAGGCACCTAGCAGCATGGCGGCTGGAAAGAGTAAGCGATGATCGCTGGGTAGGAATCGTTTGCTGATATGGCTAGCCAACATACCGATGAAGACTATATTTCCAGCTAGAGATAGGCTAAAGGCGACGAGAGCACTGGCTAATAACAGGGTTATTTGCCGCTCTCTTTTTAGATGAAGCCCCAGGCCTAGAGCTGTTTCTTCATTTAGACTGAGGATATTGAGCTTGTGGGAGCGCAGATAGGTCAGCAGCCAGAATAAAAGCAAGAAGGGGCCAGCAATAGCTAGACTTTCCCAGTTATTACCCGTAATCTTACCAGCTAGCCAGCTAACTACATAAGTCAGTTTATTCTGATTAACACGGCCAGTGATTGCAATCATACTGGAAGACAGGATGGTTGACAAGGTCACACCAGCGATAATGTGCTTGACAGGGCTGATTGCTTGGCCTTTTTGATGTGAGATCAGGTAAATAAGGGCTACAGTCAGCATACCGCCAAAGGTTGCGATAAAGGGAAGATAGCGAATATAGAAAGGATCAGTCACTTCTAGCTTGCTGATAGCAAGAGTAATGATAACACCAGCTCCGGCATTGATTCCCAAGGTTCCCGAATCGGCAAGTGGGTTTCGGGTAAAGGTCTGCAGCAGTACACCGCTCATCCCTAGCGAAGCTCCTGCTAGAAGGCAGACCAGAATTCGAGGCAGGCGGATCTGCTCCATGATAAAGGTGCTGCCATCATCTCCTTGCCCCAGCAGATATCGAAAAGCTTCACCGACGTTAAATTCCTGATCGCCTGATGATAGAGACAGTAGGAAAATTAGGAAAGTCAGGAGGCTGAGGCTTACTAGAACCAAAAGAATCCGTTTTTTATCTCTCATAGAAGGCCCCCTTTCTCATCAGCCACAGGAAGACTGGCAGCGTAACGAGACTGATAATAGAGCTAAGAGGCAGACCGACCATATGACTTGCAGCAAAATCACAGATCAGTAGAAAGAGCGCACCTGTTAGCATCGTTAGAGGCAGGATTTTTTGGTAGTTCTTTCCGCTGATGGTTTTGACAAAGTGCGGAATAATCAGTCCGACGAGAGCTAGGCTTCCTACTAAGGCAACGGCTGCCGCTGATAACAGTAGAACAATACTCAGAAAGAACAGGGTTATCTGAGTTGTTCGCTGGCCTAAGCCCTTGGCTACTGTTTCATTGAGGCTGAGAATGGTTAGTTGGTGAGAAAATAGTTGAGCTAGTAAGAGGCCTAATAAGATAAAGGGAGCAATGATTTGCAGCATTTTCCAATTGGTTCCTAGAAGTCCTCCAGCCTGCCAACCGATGACAGCATTGGTCAGGTTGAGATAAATGGTCAAGCCTTGTCCGATAGCGGTCAGGAGTGTTGTTACCATGGCACCGGATAAGACAAGACGTAGTTGCTCAAAACCTTTTCTAGGATGGTAGGAGAGGCTAAAAACCAGAATACTGGCTAGACAGGCTCCTGCAAGTGAGAGCAGGAGGATGCTACTGTAGTGTATACTCTTAGAAAAGGCATAACCGCAGATGAGCGCTAGGCCAGCTCCAGAGTTGATCCCCAAAAGTCCTGGGTCAGCAATGGCATTGCGGGTAATTCCCTGCATGATGGCTCCTGAAACGGCCAAGCTAGCTCCGACTAGCAGAGCTGCAATTCCTCTAGGTAAGCGCAGATCTATGATGATGTTCTGGGCTGGACTTTCCTTGAAAGGATGGCTCAGCGTTTCTATCAGTTGCCGATGGGAGTAGCTGGGAATGCCAAAGCGCAGGTAGAGATAGAGTCCGCCAATCAGCAGGAGAATGAGGGCGAAAAAAACAAGCCAAAAAATATTTGGCCTATTTTTTTGAGTGAAGAGTGAATGAAGCGTCATCTGGTATCCTTTATATTGTCGAAAATAAAATAGCTGTCATGAGATATATCGCTTACTAGCAGTGTTTTTTCACTAGTCTGAGTTCCTGCAAGGAATGCCCTAGTTCATTTTTTCAAGGCCATCTTGAATAGTTTTGAGTTCGTATTCAAGTGTCAATGGATCGTTGAAATAAAAGGCGTTGGCATCCACTTTTAAGATGTGGTTCTGTTGGACAGCGGGAATAGATTTCCAAACATCGCTTTCGTAAAGAGCACTGCCTGTTTTATCATCTTCAGCTGCAACCAGGACATAATCGCCAATGTACTCACTCACCGTTTCTTGGCTGACTTGCAAGTAGCCACTTGGGAATACTTCATCCTTCACTTTTTGCGGGGCATCAAATCCCAGAGATTTGTAGATAACTTCTCCGCCTCGTCCCCAGTTGTTACCGAAGAGGTAGATTTCCTTTTCATATAGCCCAACAACAGTGAAAGTGACATTTTGTCCCAGCTTTTCTTTTAACTGTTTGCCAATATCAGCTGTTTTGCTCTTCCAATCAGCAATCCATTGATCAGCTTCTTTTTCCTTGCCAAAGATTTGGCCAAAGCGATTCAGGATTTCTAAATAGTCATTTTTTCCATAATCAATGGCAATAGTTGGAGCGATTTTCTTTAGTTCATTGATATTTTTGTCACTGGCATCTACCACGATAAGGTCTGGCTTTTGCTTGGCGATAGACTCCAAATCTTCTGGCATCAGGACCTTGGCGTTTTTGACTTTTTCTTTGAGGACAGGGTTTTTAGCATCATAGGATGTTACAGTGACAGGGTCGAAGCCTAGTTGCAGCAAATAGCCTGTGTAGGTAGAGGAGAGGCTGGCGATGCGTTTTGGATTTTTGGGGATATCGCCGTAGTAGTGGAATCCGTCAATTTTTGGCTTGCTGGATAGCTCGACCTTGTCTGAAGAGGCAGAGTTTTCAGATTTAGATGAGCTGCCGCAGGCAACTAAAAGGAAGATGGTGACAGTAAGGGTGGCAAATGATAAAAACTTTTTCATTTTTTCCTCCAATTCTATAAAAAGTTTAGAAGCTGTATCCATGAAGAAGATATGGGAAACTTATCTATGAATACATAACTTATTTAACGAGCTGATAGCTGAGGCAGAGCGGCTTATCCTGAATAGGATCTCGAATAATCTGGGCTTCAATCTGAAAAATGTCTCTCAGAATATCCGAAGTCATGATCTGCTCAACACTTCCTTGATACCGGATATGCCCATTTTTCATAGCAATCAACTGATGGGAAAAGCGGGCAGCTAGGTTGATGTCATGCAGAACCATGATAATGGTTTTTCCGCTGAGTTGGTTGAGGTCATTCAGCAACTCCAAGATTTCCAGCTGATGATTCATATCCAGATAGGTGGTCGGCTCGTCCAGAAAAATAGTCTCTGTATCTTGAGCTAAAGCCATAGCAATCCAGACGCGCTGGCGCTGACCTCCAGACAAATCATCCACCTGCCAGTCCGAAAATTCGCTGACCTGAGTTGCTTCCATAGCCCAGCAGATTTTTTCCCGGTCTTCTGTACTGAGCCTGCCCAAGCCAGTTTGATGCGGAAAGCGGCCATAAGAAACCAGATCATAGACAGTGATGCCATCGGTCGCCTCCATGGTTTGGGGCAGCAAGGCAATCTTTTGCGCCACCTCCTTGGTCGGCAGTAGGGCGATGGACTGTCCATCCAGGGTTATACTGCCGGCTTTTGTCGGCAAAATACGAGTAAAAGCCTTGAGAAGAGTGGATTTACCGCAGCCATTGCTACCGATAATAGTTGTAATCTTTCCCTCGGCGAGTTGGCAGTCCAGTCCGTCAATAATAACCTTTTGATCGTAGGCGACCTGGATACTTGCTGCAGAGATAGTGGACATAGACTTCCTTTCTGGCTGATTCTTCTATCAGAATTACGCCTTTTATTATACCATAAAAATTTTTCTAAAAAAAGAGTTTTCTGACAATTTAATAAAAATAAAATAAAAAAGTTTTATAAAATTGTAAATAATAAAAATTTAAGCTTTTCATGCTAAGATAGAAATATTAAAAAGGACCTGCAATGATGATATGAATTTACAGGTGGTGAAAGGAAAAATGATGAAATTATTGACAAACCTACGCCCCTCTAAGCCTTTGAAAGAGCTGAGGTGGTTTGATATTGCTGTGATTACTCTGCTCATGTTTGGGCAGTTTATTTACCGCTCAACGGAGCTTTATTTAGCTAGCTTTGCGCCAGCTTCCAGCTCAGGAGCGACTGAAACGGTGACCAATACAGCCAGCGAGGGAGCAGCTTTTTCTAGCAATTTCAATTTTCAGCTACTGATGCTGGTCTTGACCATTCTTTATCTATTGCTTCGGCGCTTTGACTTTAAGCAGCTTCCCATCCGTATGAGCTGGTCGGTTCTCCTCTGGACTCCACTTATTTTTGTAGCAGTAGGGTTCTTTGGTGACATTGTGACGACACTGAGCGGCGAGTATAATTACTTTGATCCAACTCTCTGGTCTTATGTAGATGTTCTGGAAATCTTCCGGAAATTTGCTGAACTGACACCTATGGCCATCCTCTACGGACTTCTCAATGGTTTCTATGAGGAATTCTTCTTTCTGGGGCTTATGACCTCTGTTAGGGATAAGTATAAGTGGTGGGCTCTGGCCTACTCTACTATCATTCGGATTTCTTTCCACACCTATCAGGGCATGCTGTGGGCCTTGGTTATCGGAGTGGTGTACGGTCTCTTTTACTATTTCCTTTACAAGTACAAGGTCAAGAACCTCTTGCCTTTCTTTCTCATGCACGCCTTGGCGGATATGTTTGGCTCCAGCTTGATGTACGTTCTGATTAAATGGCGTTAATCTCTACTAAACAAGAATAAAAAGGCGATATGCTCGCCTTTTTTCTTATAAATACTTTTCAGCAAGAGCATAGTCTCCTGGATAGGCTACTTTTTCTCCTTCTACGATTTGGTAAGCATCTGCTCCTTTACCAGCCAGAATGACGGCATCTCCCTCTCGCTCAGTCAGACTGAGAGCTTTTTTGATGGCTTCTTCTCGGTCGGCTATTTTGTCCACTGGATAGGAGATGTAGGATGCGATTTCCTCCGCAATGGCTAGAGGATCTTCATAGTTAGGGTCGTCTGCGGTTAAGATAACGGTCAGCTCAGGATGCTGATTAAGTAGGAGACCGAAGTCTTTGCGGCGGCTTTCACCCTTGTTGCCGGTAGCACCCAAAAGGAGAATAATCTTGCCCTTTTGGTGTTTCTCTACCACAGACAGCAGGTTGCTCAGGCTAACACCATTGTGAGCATAGTCAACGAAGACCTTGGCGCCGTTTTTCTGAGTCAGAACTTCCATACGGCCTGGGACTCGGGTTGCAGCAATTCCTTTTTTGATGTCTTCGAGGCTAGCACCCAGACGCAGACAGGCAAGACCAGCCGCTACTGCATTTTCCTGATTGAAGCGGCCGATGAGCTGGATATCGTAGCGGCCAGCTAATTTACCAGCAGCTTCAAAGCTGAAAGCCTGAGAATCTATGATGGTATTGCTTGAGCCTGCTCCATAGAAATCATGTTCCATAGAAGAGACTTGCTCTTTCACGATTTGGAAATGGTTCATGCCGCTATTCACAATAACTGCTCGGCTATTGTCCATCAAGAGCCGCTTATTATAGAAATAATCCTCAAAGGTTGGATGCTCAATAGGGCCGATATGGTCGGGGCTGATATTGAGAAAGACACCGACATCAAAGGTTAGGCCATAGACCCGTTTCTTGAGATAAGCCTGACTGGAAACTTCCATGATGAGATGAGTCCGACAGTTGGCTAGGGCTTGGGCCATCATTTTGATAAGATCCAAACTCTCTGGTGTAGTCAGAGTTGACTTGAAGAAGGTCTCGCCATCCAAAGTAGTGTTCATAGTCGAGAGCAGGGCAGGCCGATGGCTTTGAGAAAGGATCTGATAGGCAAAATAAGCTGTAGTTGTCTTGCCCTTGGTGCCAGTAAAGGCCAGCAGTTTGAGCTTTTTCTCAGGATGGCCGTAAAATTCCATGGCTAAGAGACTCATGGCTTGCTTGACGTCGTTGACCAAGAGGACTGGAATGCCCACTTGAAAGTCTGTCTCGCTGATATAAAAGCGCAGGCCAGCTGAGACTGCTTTTTCTAGAAATTCTTTCTTAAAAGCCTCACCCTTGACAAAAAAGAGGGTAGAGGCATCTGCTTCCCTGCTGTCATAACTGATACTATCGAAAGTCAAGCCGCTATAGGAGAAAAAGTATTCTCCGTCTTTGACAATATCACGAAAATTATGGTCTTCTTTTAAAATAGCTAATACGGTTTCAATTTTAATCATAAATCTATTGTAAACCTTATGGCTGGGTTTTACAAGAGGCAAGGAAAAGTTTATAATAAAAGAAGAATAAATAGAAGAGGTTTTCTATGAGCCAAGAAACAACAAGCCAGCAGCAGCAGATGCTGCGGGGAACTGCCTGGCTAACTGCCAGCAATTTTATCAGCCGTCTTCTGGGGGCCATCTATATCATTCCTTGGTATATTTGGATGGGTAAGCACGGCGCCGAGGCCAATGGCCTTTTTACTATGGGCTACAATATCTATGCCTGGTTTTTGCTGATTTCGACAGCCGGCGTGCCAGTGGCAGTGGCCAAGCAGGTAGCTAAGTACAATACCATTGACAAGGAAGAGCATAGCTTTACTCTCATTCGAGAGTTTCTCAAGTTTATGCTGCTTTTGGGAGCTGTCTTTGCAGTGATTATGTACCTGCTCTCACCAGTTTTCGCTTCTATGTCAGGCGGTGGTTCAGACTTGGTTCCAGTCATGCAGAGTCTGTCTCTGGCCGTTTTGATATTCCCATCGATGAGTGTTATCCGAGGTTTTTTCCAAGGTTTTAACAATCTTAAGCCTTATGCCATCAGTCAGATTGCGGAGCAGGTCATTCGGGTTATCTGGATGCTGCTGACAGCCTTTTTCATCATGAAAATCGGTTCTGGCAACTATGTAGAAGCGGTTACCCAGTCAACATTTGCAGCATTTATCGGTATGCTGGCTAGCATGGCTGTCTTAGCCTTCTATCTCTGGAAGACAGGGATGCTGACCTCCATCCTTCATAAGCCTGCCAATGCTGGGGAAATCAATGGCCGCGCCCTCCTTTGGGATACCATCCGAGAAGCCATTCCTTTCATTATCACAGGATCTGCCATTCAGCTTTTTCAGATTATTGACCAAGCTACCTTTATCCATGTCATGGGCTGGATTAGCAAGTACAGCAAATCCGAGCTGCTGGTTCAGTTTGCCTACTTCTCAGCAAATCCTAATAAAATTACCATGATTTTAATTGCAGTGGCTACTTCTATCGGTGGTGTTGGGATTCCTCTCTTGACCGAGAACTATGTCAAAGGTGATTTCCGATCGGCTGCACGCTTGGTGCAGGACAATCTCAGCATGCTGATTTTCTTTATCTTGCCAGCAACCATTGGTGCTGTTTTGGTAGCGGAACCTCTATATACCGTTTTCTATGGTAAGCCAGACGGCTTAGCACTGGGACTTTTCATCTTTGCTATGCTGCAGACCATTATCCTCAGTCTATATACGGTGTTGGCTCCGATGATTCAGGCCCTCTTCCAGAATAGAAAGGCGATTATTTACTTCCTGTATGGAGTAGGAGTCAAGCTGGTGCTGCAAGTACCCTTGATTTATATTTTCAAAGCTTATGGACCTCTTCTTGCGACGACGATTGGTCTGATTATCCCAATCCTGCTCATGTATCGGGAAATCCGTCAGGTAACTGGTCTGAATCCTAAGAACCTCTTTAAACGGAGTCTCCTGTCAGTGATTCTGACGGTTCTGATGACTATCTTTGTCTTGGTAGCAGAGCTTCTTATCGGTCTCTTCCTTCATCCTAGCGGCCGAGTTTCCAGCTTTGTCTATATAGCTCTGATTGGCGGTATCGGTCTTGCTGTCTATGGCGGTCTGGCGCTCAAAGTTCGCCTTATGGATCGCTTTATCGGTTCAAAAGCGGCTAGTCTGCGCCGACGCTTTCATATCTATTAAAAAGCCGCAGGGCTTTTTAATTTTTAGATTTGTTTTTCTAAAACTTTAACATTATAGTTTCAAACTATAGCTAGCTCTTGAAAAGAAAAAAGAAAAATGTTTTCAAAAGATGTTACAATAGAGGGTGAAATATTAGCGAAGGATTGGAAGGTTAATATGAGTAAGGACGTAAAATTAAATACACTACTGGCTCAGGCTGGGGTTAAAAAAGATGAAACAACTGGTGCTTTAACAACACCCCTGCATTTTTCAACGACCTACCAGCACCCTGAGTTTGGCCAGTCAACAGGTTATGACTATACTCGAACCAAGAATCCAACGCGGGTTAGCTTGGAAGAGACTCTGGCTGCTATCGAAAGTGCAAATTATGCTCTAGCGACTAGTTCTGGTATGTCGGCTATTGTGCTGGCCTTTAGTGCCTTTCCGGTCGGCAGCAAGGTTTTGGCTGTTCGGGATCTCTATGGCGGATCTTTCCGTTGGTTTGCCCAAGCTGAAGCAGAAGGGCGTTTTGCCTTTAGCTATGCCAATACAGAAGAAGAACTTCTGAATAGTCTAACAGAGGATATAGATATTGTCTATATCGAGACACCGACCAATCCTCTTATGGTAGAGTTTGACATTGCCCGCATTTCCCAAGCGGCTCATGAGCGAGGAGCAGCTGTCATTGTGGACAATACCTTCTACAGTCCCATTTATCAAAGACCGCTGGAGGATGGAGCTGATATTGTTCTGCACTCTGCAACCAAGTATCTGGGCGGGCACAATGATGTCTTGGCTGGAGCCATCATGACTAATGATGCTGCTATTTATGACAAGCTATTCTATAACCTCAATACAACTGGGCCAGTCCTGTCTCCTTTTGACAGCTATCTGCTTTTGCGCGGTCTCAAGACACTGGCTCTCCGTATGGAGCGCTCTACTCAGAATGCACAAGAAGTAGTCGCTTTTCTGAAAAAATCTTCTGCGGTAAAGGAAGTTCTCTATCCAGGAAAGGGTGGTATGATTTCCTTTAAAGTTGTGGACGAAGGGAAGATTCCTCATCTCCTAAATAGCCTGAAAGTCTTTACCTTTGCGGAAAGTTTGGGTGGAGTAGAGAGCTTGATTACCTATCCGACTACCCAGACTCACGCTGACATTCCAGTTGAAGTGCGTCATTCTTATGGCTTAACTGATGATTTGCTGCGCCTGTCGATTGGAATTGAGGATAGCCGAGATTTGGTAGACGATTTACGTGCAGCCTTGGAGAATGAATAATATGGGAAGATATAATTTTGAAAAAGCCCCCTGTCGTGTAGGGCATCATACTTATAAATGGAAAGAAGTGGAGAAGGACAAAGAAGTTCTGCCAGCCTGGATTGCAGATATGGATTTTGAAGTCCTGCCTGAAATCCAGCAAGCTGTTCATGACTATGCTAATCAGCTAGTTTATGGCTATACCTATGCCAGTGAAGAGCTGATTAATGCCGTGCTAGATTGGGAGCGGGATGAGCACGACTATACGTTTGATAGGGAAGCCTTGGTATTTATAGAAGGAGTTGTTCCTGCTATTTCGACAGCTATCCAAGCCTTTACCAAGGAAGGTGATGCCGTTCTAATCAACACTCCTGTTTACCCACCTTTTGCCCGCAGTGTCAAGCTCAATAATCGTCAGCTTATTACCAATTCTTTGATAGAGCAGGATGGTCTCTTTCAGATTGACTTTGAGCAGTTGGAGCGGGACATTGCAGACAATGAAGTCAAGATTTATGTTCTTTGCAATCCGCACAATCCCGGAGGTCGAGTTTGGGAACGGGAAGTGTTAGAGAAAATTGGCCGCCTCTGCCAAAAGTATGGCGTCCTCTTGGTCTCAGACGAAATCCATCAAGATTTGACGCTGTTTGGTCATGAACATCAGTCTTTTAATACTGTTTCGCCTGACTTTAAGGACTTTAGCCTGATTTTAGCCAGTGCGACTAAGACCTTTAATATTGCTGGAACCAAAAATTCCTATGCTGTGATTGAGAATCCTAGCTTGCGGCATCAGTTTAAAAAACGCCAGCTGGCCAATAACCAGCATGAAATTCCTGGTCTTGGATTTTTAGCGACAGAAGCAGCCTATCGATACGGTTGGTCTTGGTTGATGGAGCTCAAGGAAGTTCTTGAGAAGAATGTGAATTTTGTGGTTGATTATTTTGCCAAGGAAGCACCTCGCGTACGGGTCATGAAGCCTCAAGGGACCTATCTGATTTGGCTGGACTTTTCAGATTATGGCCTGACAGATGACCAGCTCTTCCAGCTGCTGCGAGAAGAGGCAAAGGTCGTCCTGAATCGAGGAAGTGATTTTGGTCAAGAAGGTAAAGGTCATGCTCGCCTAAATGTTGCTGCTCCAGAGACCATGGTTGAAGAAATCTGCTCCCGTATTGCAGAGGTATTGCCAAAATAAATCAAAAATTTTTTGAAATTTGTTTCAAGCGAGAAAAATGATTGACAATCCTTTGAAAGAGGAGTATAGTAATAGTGGAAAATCGGTAGGTGAGGCTACCATAAGGATACGGATGACTACCGCAAAGCAGTGGAGACACTACTCGTTGGTTAACAGTCCTGATCGCCAAGGTCAAGACTAAGCTCATTTCATCGCCTTATGGAGTTAAAGCTTGAACGGTGAATGCTTGCTTTATCTGTGCTTAAAACAATGAAGCAAATAACCTGACATGCAAACAACCCTGCTGAGAAATTGGCAGGGTATTCTTTTTTGCTGAAAATATTTCAAGAGAGTAAATAGTTGATTGGCCTGCCTCTTAAGAAAAAAGAAGGAGGAGGAATAATGAAATTTTGGTATTCTAGTACCAGTCCTTTTGCGCGTAAAGTATATGTTACAATTTTACACCATCATTTAGAGGAGCAAGTGGATATTCAGAAAGTTCAGGTGGCTTTTGATAGAAATTCACCGCACAATCAAGATAATCCTTTAGGTAGAATTCCTGCTTTTCAAGCTTCCAGTGGAGAATGGCTATATGGTAGTGATTTAATTTCTCAATATTTAGACGAACTAGGTCAGGAAGTCTCACTTTTCCCCAATGGAATGGATAAATGGCATGTTTTAAATATACTGTCCATTGCTGAAGGAATTTTGGAAAATACAATGCCGATTGTTGCGGAAAAATTTTTCCATGAAAAAGAACATTGGTGGAAAGACAGACATCAGCAAATTGAAGAGAGAAATATACGGAGTTTGTCTTTGTTAGAGAAACTGGCTACTGAGCAGGGGCTCTCTTTAAATATTGCAACAATCCAAGTAGTTGCTCTTGTAGATTGGTGGAATCTACGTGAAGAAGTTATTGGATTTTCTTTGAAAGAAAATTTTCCAGAATTGCAAGATTGGACACAGAAGATGAATGCCACTTTTGATGTCTTGCGGGCTTCATGGGACTTTTAATTTTTTTTTATAAATTAAGAAAGGAGACACGCGATGCAAATTGACGATTATCCGGAACCGCACATACACAGCCAATCGCTGATTTGTGTCGTTCTGTCCTCATAAAGTGATTGGTCCCTGTGTATGAAAATTATCAA
Source organism: Streptococcus sanguinis (assembly GCF_900475275.1). Lineage (NCBI taxonomy): Bacteria > Bacillati > Bacillota > Bacilli > Lactobacillales > Streptococcaceae > Streptococcus > Streptococcus sanguinis. The sequence goes on from NZ_LS483364.1 coordinate 654,059, forward strand.
TCATACATCAAGGAGAAACCAATGAAAACAGTAAAAGAAAGATTAGTTGCTGCTCTGCAGCTTCCTGTAAAAGAAACTCTGGCATTTTACAAGAGTTCCTTTCGCGGCCTGACAGAAGAGCAGGTCGAAGAAAATCGTGACCTCTATGGTGAAAATATCATCACAAAGGGTCAGGAAGACTCTATTCTAAAGAAAATTTACGAGTCTATCATTAACCCCTTTACAGTCATCCTATTGGTGATTGCCCTAGTGTCTTTAGTGACCAATGTTTGGCTGGCTAAGCCTGGTGAGGAAGATCCGACAACTTCCATCATCATTGTTGTTCTGGTGCTGATTTCTGGAGGCATTCGTTTTGTTCAGGAATTGCGGAGTGACCGCGCTGCTAGCAATCTGTCTCGGTTGATTGTCAACACTGCTACGGTTATCCGTGAAGGAGCAGAGCAGGAACTGCCGATTGATGAGCTTGTTGTAGGAGATATCATCAAGCTTAGTGCCGGAGACATGATTCCTGCAGATGTGCTGCTACTGGATTCGCGTGATTTCTTTGTTCAGCAGTCCGGCCTGACAGGGGAAAGTGATGCAGTAGAAAAGGTCTGTTTGGCCAAGTCAGATGAACAAAATCTCGATAGCCTTTTAGAAACAGAGTCGCTAGCCTTTATGGGAACCAATGTTATTTCCGGAAGAGCTACGGCTCTAGTGCTGGTGGTTGGTGATGAGACCATGATGGGAGCCATTGAGCAGACACTGAACACCTACGATGAGCTAACCTCTTTTGAGCGCGAGATGAATAGCATTTCCTGGCTCTTGATTCGTCTGATGCTCGTCATGGTGCCGGTCGTGTTCTTCATCAACGGTTTGACAGATGGCGACTGGCTGGAAGCAGGTGTCTTTGCCCTCAGCGTTGGGGTCGGCCTGACTCCAGAAATGCTGCCTATGATTATCACAGCGAGCCTGGCTAAAGGTTCCATTATTATGGCTCAGGAAAAGGTCGTGATTAAGAAGCTGAACGCTATTCAGGATCTAGGAGCTATTGATATCCTTTGTACGGATAAGACAGGCACACTGACTCAAGACGAGATTGTGTTAGAATACCCGCTGGATATTCATGGTGATTTGGACTTAGCAGTGCTCCGTCGTGCCTTTCTCAATTCCTACTATCAAACTGGTCTCAAAAACCTCATGGATCGAGCTATTATCAACCGGACGGAGAAAGAAGCAGAAAAGCATGAGATTGTCCGTAATCTAGACCAAACCTTTAAGAAAATTGATGAACTGCCCTTTGATTTCGAGCGTCGTCGTATGAGCGTTATCGTTAAGGATGATGAGGATGTTATCAGCATGGTGACCAAGGGGGCCTTGGAGGAAATGCTGGCTATCTCTAGCCATGTAGAATACAAGAACCGCATTACGGAATTGACTGAGGAGATTCGTCAGGAAATCCTTGCGGAAGTGGCTCAACTCAATGAGCAAGGGCTGCGAGTGCTTGGTGTTAGCTACAAGTCAGACTTAGAAGAAGATTACGACTATGAAGTCAAGGATGAATCTAACATGATTTTGACGGGCTATCTGGCCTTTCTAGATCCACCTAAGTCATCTGCGGCTCCAGCTATTGAAACCTTGGCTGAGTACGGCGTTGCTACTAAGATTTTGACCGGTGATAATGATAAGGTGACCCAGACAGTTTGTGAAAAGGTTGGGTTAGATGTAGATAATATCTTACTAGGTGTAGAGGTGGATGCCTTATCTGATGAAGAATTGAGTCAGGCAGTGGAGCATACAACGGTTTTTGCCAAGCTCTCACCTGACCAAAAAGCTCGGATCATTCTCCAACTCAAGGCTAATGGCCACAAGGTTGGCTACATGGGTGATGGTATCAATGATGCACCTTCTATGAAGGTAGCAGATGTGGGTATTTCTGTTGATACAGCTGTCGATATTGCCAAGGAAACAGCAGATGTCATTCTGCTGGACAAGGACCTTATGGTTCTGGAGAAAGGGCTGGTAGAAGGGCGCAAGGTCTATGCCAACATGACCAAGTACATTAAGATGACGGTCAGTTCCAATTTTGGGAATATCTTTTCTCTCCTCTTTGCCAGTATCTTTTTGCCATTTCTTCCTATGGCACCAGTTCATCTGATTGTCCTCAATCTAGTTTATGACTTGTCTTGTATAGCTCTGCCCTTCGATAACGTTGACAGTGAATTTCTCAAGAAACCACGGATTTGGTCTGCTAACTCTATTACCCGCTTTATGGCTTGGATTGGTCCTATCTCATCCGTTTTTGATGTTTTGACCTATTTGTTGCTCTACTTTATTATCGTACCTATGATAACAGGTGGCAACTATCAAGCTGGCACTGAACAGGCGGCGACCTTTATCACTCTTTTTCAAACAGGCTGGTTCGTTGAGTCCATATGGACCCAGACCATGGTTATCTACATGCTGCGCTCACCTAAGCTGCCATTTGTGCAAAGCCGTCCTGCTTTGTCTGTCATTGTGACGACCATTGCAGCAGCCCTCTTTGTTACTTCCCTGCCATACAGCCTCTTTGCGTCAGTTCTGAAGACAGCTCCGCTAAATGGCACTTATTTCCTTTTCCTCCTCTTGATTATTGCGCTTTATATGGTTTGTGTAACCCTTGTTAAACACCTTTATATCAAGCGCTATAGAGAATGGCTGTAAGGTGAAGAAAATCTTTGAAAAGGCTTGCTTATGGCAAGCCTTTTCACACTTTTTTTGATATAATAAGAAGAATAAATTGAAAGAAGGAAATCCAATCATGGGAAAACTTGAAGTTATCGCTCATCCACTTATTCAGCATAAATTGTCTATCTTGCGTCGTACAGATACCTCTACCAAGGCTTTTCGTGAATTAGTTGATGAAATCGCAATGCTCATGGGATATGAGGTTTTGCGCGATTTACCACTTGAAGATGTAGAAATTGAAACACCGATTACGAAAACAGTTCAAAAGCAGATTGCAGGGAAAAAATTAGCTATTGTACCAATTCTGCGGGCTGGTATTGGCATGGTGGATGGACTTCTGAGCTTGGTTCCAGCAGCTAAAGTTGGGCATATCGGAATGTACCGTGATGAAGAAACCCTGAAGCCGGTTGAATATTTGGTTAAGCTGCCAGAAGATATTGACCAACGTCAAATTTTCGTTGTTGATCCAATGTTGGCTACGGGTGGTTCTGCTATCTTGGCTGTGGATTCTCTGAAGAAACGTGGTGCTAGCCACATTACATTTGTCTGCTTGGTTTCTGCGCCTGAAGGAGTAAAAGCCTTGCAGGAAGCTCATCCAGATGTTGATATTTTCACAGCTGCGCTGGATGACCATCTCAATGACCATGGTTATATCGTACCAGGACTGGGAGATGCAGGAGATCGTCTTTTCGGAACCAAGTAAAAGTTTATATTTGACCTTTTTTGACCAAAAGGATATAATAGTCTCGTAATTTGAAATTCTATTCCCCTAGTTTGATAGAAAAATTTAAAAAGAGAAAGAGAGAAAACTATGATTCCTGTAGTTATTGAACAAACCAGCCGAGGAGAACGCTCCTATGATATTTACTCCCGGCTATTAAAAGACCGCATTATCATGCTGACTGGCCCAGTAGAGGATAATATGGCTAATTCAGTCATTGCCCAGCTCCTTTTCTTGGATGCACAGGACAATTCTAAAGATATTTATCTCTATGTAAATACGCCGGGGGGATCCGTTTCAGCAGGTCTGGCTATTGTGGATACTATGAACTTCATCAAGTCTGATGTTCAGACCATTGTTATGGGTGTAGCTGCCAGCATGGGAACAATCATTGCTTCCAGTGGTGCTAAGGGCAAACGCTTCATGCTTCCAAATGCAGAATATCTGATTCACCAGCCGATGGGCGGAGCTGGAAGCGGCACTCAGCAAACGGATATGGCCATTGTAGCTGAACACTTGCTTAGAACTCGTAATACCTTGGAAAAAATCTTAGCTGAAAACTCTGGCAAGTCCGTTGAGCAAATCCACAAAGATGCAGAACGCGATTACTGGATGAGCGCTCAAGAAACCTTGGAATACGGCTTTATTGACGAAATCATGGAAAATAGCAACTTGAACTAACATAGGAGGAGCCAAAACCGGCTCCTTTTTTTGCTGTTTTGAATCTGACAAGCTAGCAAGTTTAGGTGTTTTAAGCTAATCATAAAGCTTTTGAGGGCTAGTTTTTTTGATATATCTTTGCTATAATCATCTAAGAACTACATGGACCGGAAAGGAGTTTTATGATAGAAAGAGAAGAAAGAGTGGGCTTGATTGTCTATCTTTACTATAATCGAGATGCCAAAAAGCTGGCAAACTTTGGGGATATTATTTATCATTCTAAGAAGCATCGCTATCTGCATCTCTATGTCAAGCAAGAGGAAGCCCAGAACTTACAGGAGAATCTGCCCAAGGAGCGCTATGTTAAGCAAGTTCGGATTTCTCACATAAAAGAACTAGATCAAAACTTTGTTGGAAGCCTGTATAGAGAGCAAGAAAACGTTATCATTTGATAAAATTTCTATAAGGGGTTGACAATTGTCAGATAATTCGATATATTCTTACTATATCATCAAATAAATCACTTAAGGAGATTTCCTAATGAAGAAAAAATTTGCACTATCCTTAGTAGCTTTTGCTAGTGCGGCCCTTCTCGCAGCTTGTGGAGAGGTATCTAACAACAACTCAACAGCAACTGGTACAGAAATTGGCGATACGATTAAATTTGGTTTTAACTTTGAAGAATCAGGTGAAGTAGCAGCCTACGGTACAGCTGAACAACATGGTGCTCAGTTGGCAGTTGATGAAATCAACGCTGCTGGTGGCGTAGATGGCAAGAAGATTGAAGTTACTGATAAGGATAACAAATCAGAAACTGCTGAAGCATCTACCATCACTACTAGCTTAGTTACCCAAAGCAAGGTAAATGTAATCATTGGCCCTGCGACTTCTGGAGCTACAGCTTCAGCTACTGCAAATGCTGCTAAAGCGGGTGTACCAATCATTACACCAAGTGCGACACAGGATGACCTGACCAACAAGCAAGATTATCTTTTCCGTGCTACCTTTATTGATAGCTACCAAGGTAAAATCATTTCTAAGTATGTCACTGACAACTTGAAAGCTAAGAAAGTCGTTCTTTACTACGACCAATCTAGTGACTACGCTAAAGGAATGGCGGATGCTTTCAAGAAGGAATTCAAAGGTGAGATTGTAGCAACAGAAACGTTCCAATCTAAGGATACAGACTTCCAAGCTGCTTTGACAAAGATTAAGGGCAAAGAATTTGATGCTCTGGTTGTTCCAGGTTACTACACGGAAGCTGGTAAAATTGTCAATCAAGCGCGTGGTTTGGGTATTGACCAAACAATCGTTGGTCCTGATGGCTTTGGTGATGCTAAGTTCGTTGAGCAAGCAACTCCTGCGGCAGCTACAAATGTTTACTATGTATCTGGCTTTACAACTTCTGGTGAAATGTCAGAAAAAGCTAAGAAGTTTATTGAAGCATATAAAGCTAAGTACAAAGAAGAGCCATCTATGTTTGCAGCTCTGGCATATGACTCTGTTTATATGGCAGCAGAAGCAGCCAAAGGTGCTAAAACTTCTGTAGATATCAAAGACAACTTGGCTAAGCTTAAAGATTTCGATGGAGTGACCGGTTCAATCACTATTGATAAAGATCACAATCCAGTTAAAACAGCTCTGATGATTGGCTTGAAAGACGGTCAAGTAGATACTGTAGAAACAGTCAAAGCGGAATAATAGTTACGAGGCTGGGGCTATCCCAGTCTTTGACTTGTTTTCTATTTCTAGTTGCTTGAGCAAGTTAGTAGATGATTTCTTTCTTTATAAATCTACGGATTTGAAAGAGTATTGTTTTATAATCTATTCTTCTTCGTTTCTCAATCAACTATTATTCGTATTTTGGGAGTGGGATGATAAAATCACGACCTAGTCTGCTGATTTTTGTCCCATTCCTTATTTTATTATAGAAAGAGTGGTGTCTAATGCTCCAACAATTAGTCAACGGTCTAATCCTGGGTAGTGTTTATGCGCTTCTGGCTTTGGGTTATACCATGGTTTATGGGATTATTAAGCTGATTAACTTTGCCCACGGCGATATCTATATGATTGGTGCCTTTATGGGTTATTACTTAATTAATATCCTGAAGTTTAATTTTTTCCTTTCTCTCATTTTAGCGATGATTGGGACAGCGATTCTTGGTGTGGTTATTGAGTTTTTAGCCTATCGTCCTCTGCGAAATTCGACTCGGATTGCGGCTTTGATTACAGCCATTGGGGTCTCTTTTCTCCTCGAGTATGGCATGATTTTCTTTGTCGGTGCCAATACCCGTTCCTTCCCACAGGTTATTAAAACAGTACGCTTTAACTTAGGACCGATTTCTATCTCAAATATTCAGTTGCTGATTTTGGGAATTTCTATTTTCCTCATGGTGGCTCTGCAGTTTATCGTGCAGAAGACAAAGATGGGTAAGGCTATGCGAGCTGTATCTGTAGATAGTGATGCTGCTCAGCTCATGGGAATCAATGTCAATCGGACAATCAGCTTCACCTTTGCGTTGGGGTCAGCTCTTGCAGGAGCTGCTGGTGTTCTAATTGCCCTTTATTATAATTCATTGGAGCCTTTAATGGGGATGACTCCAGGTATTAAGTCCTTTGTAGCGGCCGTTCTCGGTGGTATTGGAATCATTCCTGGTGCCGCGCTTGGTGGCTTTGTTATCGGTCTTTTGGAAACTTTTGCGACAGCGCTTGGACTATCTGATTTCCGCGATGCCATTGTCTATGCGATTTTGATTGTTATTCTTCTGATTCGTCCAGCTGGTATCCTTGGCAAAAATGTGAAAGAGAAGGTGTAAGGTATGAAAAAGAATTTAAAGATAAATATTTTCTGGCTTGGCCTTGTCTTAATCGGCTACTTGCTGATGACAGTATTGGTTAGTGCCGGTGTTCTCAACGCTTTTTACATTCAAATCTTAGAGCAGATTGGGATTAATATTATTCTGGCTGTGGGGCTTAATCTCATCGTCGGATTCTCAGGCCAATTCTCTCTTGGCCATGCTGGCTTTATGGCTATCGGTGCCTACGCTGTAGCGATTATTGGCTCTAAATCGCCAACATATGGAGCTTTCTTCATTGCTATGCTGGCTGGAGCTATCATTGCTGGTATTGTGGCTTTAGTAGTTGGTTTGCCGACCCTGCGACTTAAAGGGGACTATCTCGCGATTGCAACTCTTGGTGTCTCAGAGATTATCCGTATTCTGATTATTAATGGCGGTACTTTGACTAATGGCGCAGCTGGTATCCTATCCATTCCGCCCTTTACTTCTTGGCAGATGGTCTATGTCTTTGTTGTTATCACAACTATTTTGACCTTGAATTTCCTGCGCAGTCCTATTGGACGCAGTACTCTGTCTGTCCGTGAGGATGAGATTGCTGCCGAGTCTGTTGGTGTTAATACTACTAGAATCAAAGTGACAGCCTTTGTCTTGGGAGCTATCACGGCTTCTATTGCTGGTTCTCTTCAAGCTGGCTTTGTTGGATCAGTTGTTCCTAAGGACTATTCCTTTACCAACACTATCAATATCTTGATTATTGTCGTTTTTGGTGGTCTAGGATCGATGACTGGAACCATTGTGGCTGCAGTAGTATTGGGAGTTCTCAATATGTTGCTACAGGATGTATCCAGCATTCGGATGATTGTCTATTCTTTGGCCTTGATCTTGGTCATGATTTTCCGTCCTGGCGGACTTTTAGGAACTTGGGAGCTCAGCTTGTCTAAGCTCTTCAAAAAGAATAAGGAGGTCAAAGAATAATGGCACTTCTTGATGTGAAAAATCTAACTAAAAACTTTAGTGGCTTGACTGCTGTTAGCGATGTGACCTTGGAACTCAACGAGGGCGAGCTGGTTGGTCTGATTGGCCCTAATGGTGCAGGAAAAACAACTCTTTTCAATCTCTTAACGGGTGTTTATGAGCCTAGTGAAGGAACAGTGACACTAGATGGTCATTTGCTAAATGGTAAGGTTCCTTACAAGATTGCTGCTTTAGGGCTAGGGCGGACCTTCCAGAACATCCGGCTCTTTAAGGACCTTAGTGTTTTGGATAATGTTCTGATTGCCTTTGGTAATCATCATAAGGCTCATGTGTTGGCTTCTTTTCTCCGCCTGCCAGCCTACTACAAAAACGAAGAAGAACTCAAAGCTAAGGCTTTGGAGTTGCTGAAAATTTTTGACTTGGACAAGGAAGCAGAAACCTTGGCTAAGAACTTAGCTTATGGTCAGCAGCGCCGCTTGGAAATTGTTCGGGCCTTGGCAACGGAGCCTAAGATTCTTTTCTTGGATGAACCGGCTGCGGGAATGAACCCTCAGGAGACAGCTGAGCTGACTGCATTGATTCGACGGATTAAAAACGAATTTAACATTACCATCATGCTAATTGAGCATGATATGAGTCTGGTAATGGAAGTTACTGAGCGAATCTATGTGTTGGAGTACGGCCGCTTGATTGCGCACGGAACACCTGATGAAATCAAGAATGACAAACGCGTTATTGAAGCTTATCTAGGAGGTGAAGCCTAATGTCCATGCTTAAAGTTGAGAATCTCTCTGTCCATTATGGCATGATTCAGGCTGTCCGTGATGTCAGCTTTGAAGTAAACGAAGGAGAAGTCGTTTCCCTGATTGGCGCCAACGGTGCAGGAAAAACGACTATTCTCCGGACTATTTCAGGCTTGGTTCGTCCAAGTGCTGGTAAAATTGAATTTGTAGGTAATGAAATTCAAAAAGTTCCTGCTCAAAAAATCGTAGCAGCTGGACTTTCGCAAGTACCAGAAGGCCGTCATGTCTTTCCGGGTCTGACCGTTTTGGAAAATTTGGAAATGGGCGCCTTTCTCAAAACAAATCGAGAAGAAAATCAAGCCAATCTCAAAAAGGTCTTCTCTCGTTTTCCACGCTTGGAAGAGCGTAAAAACCAAGATGCTGCTACCCTTTCAGGTGGTGAGCAGCAGATGCTGGCTATGGGACGTGCTTTGATGTCTACGCCTAAGCTGTTGCTCTTGGATGAGCCTTCTATGGGCTTGGCGCCAATCTTTATCCAGGAAATCTTCGATATTATCCAAGATATCCAGCGACAAGGAACTACAGTTCTTTTGATTGAGCAAAATGCAAATAAGGCTCTCTCTATCGCTGACCGTGGTTATGTCCTTGAAACAGGCAAAATCGTTCTGTCCGGAACTGGCCAAGAGCTCCTCGCTTCTGACGAAGTCCGCAAAGCATATCTAGGTGGCTGAAACAATCCGGGGGATTGTTTCAGGTTGCAGATGGGAACTCGCAGTAGCGAGTTTTCTTCAAAAGGTCTGGGAGACATTTTTAGGTTGTGGATAGAAAGTTACGATAGTAACGTAACGTTTTGAAAAGGTCCATTGGACCTTTTTTCTTCTCTTGGATGTTAAGCTAGTATAGTTGACTATTTCCTATCTTCAATTTTTCCAATCGTAGGATTTTTCTAAATTTTGAAAACTTAGGCAAAGAACTTGGAAGCGTTTGAAATCAGCTGTAAAATAAAGTATAATAAGTATAAGAAATACGGATAGGAAGAAGAGGGAACTCTTATGGCAGTTAAAGATTTTATGACGCGTAAGGTGGTTTATATCAGCCCAGATACAACAATTGCTCATGCGGCAGATATGATGCGTGAGCAGAAGCTCCACCGTCTGCCGGTGATTGAGAATGACCAACTAGTGGGATTGGTAACAGAAGGAACGATTGCAGAAGCTAGTCCATCTAAGGCAACGAGTCTGTCCATTTATGAGATGAACTATCTTCTCAACAAAACAAAAGTTGGTGATGTTATGATTCGTGATGTGGTCACGATTTCTCAGTTTGCCAGTCTGGAAGATGCGACCTATCTGATGCTGAAAAATAAGATTGGCATCCTGCCTGTCGTGGACAATGAGCAACTTTACGGGGTTATTACTGACCGTGATATTTTCACAGCCTTCTTAGAAGTATCTGGCTATGGTGAAGAGGGAGTTCGTCTACGCTTTGTCACTGAGAATAAGGTGGGGGTTCTTGAGCAGATTATCCGTCTTCTGGTGGAAGAAAATCTCAACATCTCCAATACCGTCAATATCCCACGCAAGGATGGAAAAGTTGTCATTGAAGTACAATTAGCTGGTAATATAGATACGGCGCTTCTCAAGAAAAAATTTGAAGAGCATGCGATTGAGCTGGCTGAGATTACACATACTGCTGCAAAAGCTTTATAAATAACATAAAAAAGCCTCATCGTTAGATGAGGTTTTTAACGTACAATAGGTTGTTTGTTGGCATCTAAAGTGAAGCCTTCGCCCAAGATCTCATGGGCTTCGGTAATAGTAGTAAAGGCAAATGGATCGACTTGGTTAATGAGTTTCTTCATTTGCTGCATTTCGTTACGGGAAACAACACAGTAGACAATCTGGAGATCCTGCTTGCTATAGAAGCCTTGCCCCTTGAGGTAGGTCACTCCACGATCTAGCTTGTTATTGATAGCTTCAGCCAGTTCTGCCGGTTTGCTGGTAACGATAAGGAATCCCTTGCCGGCAAAGCCTCCTTCTGCAATCAGGTCAATGACTCGCGAGGTGATAAAGACAAACATTAGGGTATAAGACACCATGCGTAGGTCTTTGAAAACAAGGAGAACCAAGGTAATGACCACAAAATCAACAGTCAGCATGAGTTTGCCCATGGAAATGCTCGTATATTTATTAAAGATGCGGGCTACAATGTCAGTACCGCCCGTCGTTCCGCCAGCATTGAAGATGATGCCTAGTCCAATCCCCATAACAATCCCCGTTCCAAGACAGGCTAGTAAGACATCACCGTCCAGAGCTGAGATAAAATAGTTTTGCAGGTGTTTAGAAGCAGGTAAGATTTCAAAAATCTTGAGCCAAGCAGACACAGAGAAAGTCCCTAGAATGCTGAGGTAGAGGGTTCTCGAACCCAGTAGCTTCCATGCAATAATAAAGAGAGGAATGTTAATCACTAGGTTGGTCGTCGAGACAGGGATTTTAAATAGATAGTAGGCAATCAAGGTCAGACCTGTCGCGCCACCTTCATATAAATGAAAGGGAATGACCAAATAATGAATCCCAAAAGAAAAAATTCCAGCCCCCAAAATGATGGCCAGTACGTTTTTTAATTTAAACATAAGATCCTCCTAAATCTGTTTCCAGAAATTTCTTCTGAATATATTTTACCAAAAATTTAGCCTTTATGAAACACTTTGAAAAAATTTTTAAAGTCTTTTCTTATGATGGGCTTTTAGCTTTTTTTTTGGTAAAATAAACAATAGATAAAAAAGAGTGGGATGAAAATAATGAGTTGACGGAGTCAGCTCTTATCAGGCTGCTCAGCAATGTGGACGGACTCTGAAAAGTAGCTTATATCAAGCTTTAAAGCAAGTCTCATCTGCATTTTCTTATAAAGAACAAAAAAATAGAAGTTAGAGATTCAAGGTAAAGATGAAAAATGGTATTTTGATTTCGCTGGAAGGTCCAGAAGGGGCTGGAAAGTCGAGTGTGTTGGAAGCCTTGCTTCCTTTTTTGAAAAATTATGGTACTGGTCTGATTACGACGCGGGAGCCGGGTGGCGTCCAGATTGCAGAGGCTATTCGCGAAGTGATTTTGGATCCTAGTCATACAGCTATGGACGCTAAGACAGAGCTCTTGCTGTACATTGCCAGCCGCCGCCAGCACTTGGCTGAGCGGGTTTTACCAGCTTTAGCACAAGGGAAAATCGTCTTGATGGACCGTTTTATTGATAGTTCAGTGGCCTATCAGGGCTACGGACGGGGGCTGGATGTAGCAGACATTGAATGGCTCAATCAGTTCGCGACAGATGGACTCAAGCCTGATTTGACCCTCTATTTTGATATTGATGTGGAAGAAGGGCTGGCGCGGATTGCTAAGAGTGAAAGCCGAGAGGTGAATCGGCTTGATCTGGAGGGGTTAGACCTGCACCAGCGGGTTCGGCAGGGCTATTTGGCGATTCTTGACAAGGAGCCTGAGCGCTTTGTCAAGGTAGATGCCAGTCAACCTCTGGATAAAGTAGTGGCTGATAGTTTGGCCATCATTCAGGAACGATTTGGGAATCCGTCATGAAGATAAAAGATTTACAGCAAAGCCAGCCTAGCTTGTTTGAGCAGTTTCAGCATATTCTGGAACAGGGACGGCTTAGCCACGCCTACTTGTTTACCGGAGCTTTTGGCAGTTTTGAAATGGCCCAAATCCTGTCTCAGAGTCTCTTTTGCGAGAATAAGCAAGGCGTCTGGCCTTGTCAGTCCTGTCGTTCTTGTCGTTTGATTGCAGAAGAAGACTTTTCTGATGTAACGGTGGTGCGACCGGTTAATAACATTATCAAAACTGATCGAGTTCGGGAGCTGGTCCGAAACTTCTCTCAGAGTGGTCTGGAAGGCAGTCGGCAGGTTTTCATTATCTGCAATGCCGATCGGATGCACGTGAATGCAGCCAATTCCTTGCTCAAAGTCATTGAGGAGCCGCAGAGCGAGATTTATATCTTTCTCCTGACTGCTGATGAACAGCTGATTCTGCCGACGATTCGAAGTCGGACTCAGGTTTATCATTTTTTGAAAAATACAGCTGCTTTGCAGCACAGCTTGGAGCAGGATGGCTTGATTAAAAGTCGAGCGGAGCTACTAGCTGCTTATAGTCAGACTCAGTCAGAAGCGGAAAGCTTGGCTCATAATAATGCCTTTTTTGAATTAGTCGGTGAATGCGAGCGCTTTGTCAAGGATTTTCAGACTCGCTCCAGTCACGCTTTTCTGCAGGTTTCGCGTCTGGCAAAGATGGCTGATGATAAGGAGAAGCAGGAACAGGCCTTCAAGCTCTTGGAAGTGTTATTTTATAAAGAGATAGCAACAGAAAGCGGCCGACAGGCCTTGGAGCAGCTTCTGCTAGCTCGGAAGATGTGGCGGGCCAATGTATCTTTTCAAAATGCTTTAGAATATATGACTTTGAAGGGAAAGTAAAAAGAGGCAGCACAGGAGTATAAAATGGATAAAAAAGACTTATTTGACGCCTTAGATGATTTTTCACAGACGCTTTTAGTGACCCTTGCTGAGGTGGAGGCTGTCAAGAAAAATCTCAAGAGTGTGGTAGAGGAAAATATTGCTCTGCATCTGGAAAATGATAAGCTGAGGGAGCGCTTGGGAGAGGTGGAGAAGGAAGCTCCGACCAAGACCAAGAAAAACCGGGATAATCTGCGTAAGCTTTACTATGACGGCTTTCATGTCTGTACTGATTTCTATGGTCAGCGCCGGGAGAATGACGCAGAGTGCATGTTCTGTGATGAATTGTTATTTAGGGAGTAGCGATGCAGGTTCAAAAAAGTTTTAAGGGCGAAACTGCCTATGGCAAGCTTTATCTGGTCGCAACTCCTATCGGCAATCTGGATGATATGAGTATCCGTATGGTCAATACCTTGAAAGAGGTTGATAGGATTGCGGCTGAAGATACGAGAAATACAGGCCTGCTGCTTAAGCATTTTGGGATTGAGACTAAACAGATCAGTTTTCACGAGCACAATGCCAAGGAGAAAATCCCAGTTCTCTTGGACATGCTTCAAAGCGGAAATGATATAGCCCAGGTTTCAGATGCTGGTATGCCCAGCATTTCTGATCCTGGACATGATTTGGTTCAGGCAGCGCTAGAAGCTGGAATTACTGTAGTGCCAATTCCTGGTCCTAGTGCTGGAATAACAGCCTTGATTGCCAGCGGATTGGCTCCCCAACCGCATATTTTCTATGGTTTTCTACCTAGAAAGGCTGGCCAGCAGAAGGAATTTTTCACTAGCAAAAAATCCTATCCTGAGACCCAGATTTTCTACGAATCCCCTCATCGGGTTTGGGCTACGCTGGAAAATATGTTGGCAGTTTATGGTGACCGCCAAGTCGTCTTGGTGCGCGAGCTGACTAAGATTCATGAAGAGTATCAGCGAGGGCTGATTTCAGAGTTGCTGGCCTATACGGCTGAACATCCGCCTAAAGGAGAGTGTCTCTTGATTGTAGCTGGGGTGGCAGAAGATGCTCAACAAGAAATATCTCAAGAGCAGATCCTAGCTGAAATTGATCTTTTAGTTGAAGCCGGTAGCAAAAAAAATCAGGCCATCAAGGAAGTGGCCAAGAAATACGGCAGGAACAAGAGCGAGCTCTATGCGGTTTATCATGAAAATAAGGATTGATAGCAACTCAGAAATCTCTCAATACAACCAGTTGTCTCTTTTAGAATTGGAAAAAGCGTAACTCAGCTTTTTAGTAAGACTATTTAATCCTGACCTAAACTCAGGATTTTTTTTGTTATCTGGATTAGATAGTTGGTTTTGCTTATCTATATTTCAACAATGTTCGGGAATTGGCTAAAAAAGTGCTAGATTTCTGAAATAAAATAGATATTTTCTAAACTTTGTGATATGATATACAAAATAAATTTTGGAGGTAGGATATGACGATTTACAATTTTTCTGCTGGACCGGCAGTATTGCCCAAGGAAGTCTTGAAAAAAGCTCAGGCTGAGTTTTTAGACTATGCCCAAAGTGGCATGAGTGTGATGGAGCTGTCCCACCGATCCAAGGAATTTGACGATATTATCAAAGAAGCTGAGAGCTTGCTGCGTGAGCTCATGGATATTCCGGACAATTACCGCGTGCTCTTCCTGCAGGGTGGGGCTTCTACTCAGTTTAGCATGATTCCCCTTAATCTAGCACAAGGCGGTAAGGCCTACTACCTAGTAGCTGGCTCTTGGGGAAAGAAAGCTTACACCGAAGCAGTCAAGCTGTCTAAGTTCATTCCTTTTGAGCCCATTCTCTTGGCTTCATCAGAGGATTTAAATTACACGGAAATTCCTTCTTTTGATGAAAAGGAGATTGATCCGCAGGCGGCTTATGTGCATCTGACAACCAATAATACTATCGAAGGAACGTCTATTTATGATCTGCCTGCGACCAATGGCGTGCCGATTGTGGCGGACATGTCTTCTAATATCCTGGCTGCTCAGTACCGAGTAGAGGATTTTGGTTTGATTTATGCTGGGGCTCAGAAAAATATCGGTCCTGCCGGCGTGACAGTTGTCATCATCCGAGAAGACTTGCTGGATGACGAACCAGTTCTATCTAGCATGTTGGATTACCGCATTCAGGCGGACAATGGCTCTCTTTACAATACACCACCGACTTTTGCCATCTATATGGCTAAACTGGTCTTTGAGTGGGTCAAGGAACTAGGTGGCGTAGCAGAAATGGAAAAGCGCAATCGTGAAAAATCTGGCCTTTTGTACGACTTCATTGAGCAGTCTGACTTTTATCGCAGTCCAGTCCGTTACAAGGAGCAGCGCTCAGTAGCCAATATTCCCTTTGTGTCTCCTAGCCAAGAGCTGGACGCCAAATTTAACAAAGAGGCTGCTGCAGCGGGATTCAAGAATATCAAGGGGCACCGCAGCGTAGGCGGCATGAGAGCTAGTCTCTACAATGCCTTTCCGCTTCAAGGTGTCAAGGACTTGATTACCTTTATGCAGAAATTTGAAGAAGAAAATTCTTAAGAGAGGGAAACTATGGTCTTTAGTGTCAAAACCTTTAACAATATCAATCAAATCGGTCTTAAGGAGCTGGGCAATGCTTTTCAGATTGACGGAGATAAGTCTGACAATCCAGATGCTTATATCCTGCGTAGTCAAAACCTGCATGGACAGGAATTTCCAAGTAAGCTCAAAGCTATTGCGCGGGCAGGCGCTGGAACCAATAATATTCCTGTCGACCAGGCAACGGCTCAGGGAATTGTGGTCTTCAACACACCAGGAGCTAATGCCAATGCGGTAAAAGAAGCAGTCTTGGCTTCCATTCTCCTGTCTGCGCGTGACTATATCGCAGCTAACAGTTGGGCTAACGGCCTTTCTGGAGATGATGTTCCCAAGCAAGTGGAAGCTGGTAAGAAGCAGTTTGCTGGGACAGAGATTGCAGAGAAGACTTTAGGAGTCATTGGGTTAGGAGCTATCGGCGGCCGTATTGCTAACGATGCCTATCGTCTGGGAATGAATGTCCTGGGCTATGACCCTTATGTATCCATTGAAACAGCTTGGAATATCTCTAGTCATGTCAAGCGGGTAGCAGACATTAAGGAAATCTTTGAGAAGAGTGATTATATCACTATTCATGTGCCCCTGACTGAGGATACACGTGCTACTTTTGATCAGGAGGCTTTTGGTCTCATGCAAAAGGGAACAACCCTTATCAACTTTGCCCGTGGCGAGCTGGTGGACAATGCTGCCCTCTTTGAAGCCATAGAAGCTGGTGTAGTCAAGCGCTATATCACAGACTTTGGTGTAGAAGAACTGCTCCGTCATCCACAGATTACAGTCTTTCCGCATTTGGGTGGCTCGACAGAGGAAGCCGAGCTCAACTGTGCCATTATGGCTGGGAAAACCATTCGCCGCTTCATGGAAACGGGGGAGATTATCAACTCAGTGAATTTCCCTAATGTCCGTCAGGCTCTCTCAGCACCTTATCGGATTACTCTGATTAACAAAAATGTACCGAATATTGTGGCTCGGATTTCAACAGCTGTCAGTGATTTGAATATCAATATCGACAATATCATCAATCGTTCCAAGGGTGATTATGCTTATACTTTGCTGGATTTGGATGAGTCGGATGAAAGCAAGATTCAGGAGCTGGTTGATAAATTTGAGAATAGCGACAATATTGTGCGCGTGCGTTTGATTAAGAAATAACCGAGAAATAGACATTGTTTCTTTATGGAATGCGTCTTTACCAGCCGATGAGCCTTTCGCTTGTCGGCTTTTTCTAATGAGTCTCGGCTTGACAAGAAGGAGCTAGCTGGGCTATCATAGGGACGGAGGAAAAACAATGTTACAATTTATCGAATACCCAAAATGCTCTACCTGCCGCAAGGCTAAGGCTGAGCTCAATCAATTAGGAGTGGATTTTGAAGCGGTGGATATTGTCCAAAATACACCTAGCCGGGATCAGCTCCTAGACTGGATTCAGAATTCTGATTTTGAGATCAAGGCCTTTTTCAATACCAGCGGCCTCAAATACCGTGAGCTAGGTCTCAAAGAAAAAGTTCCGCATTTGACATCCCAGGAAGCTGCTGATTTATTATCGACAGACGGCATGCTGATTAAACGGCCGCTCTTGGTTCGAGATAACCAAATCTTGCAGATTGGCTACCGGAAGACATATGAAGAGTTGGGGCTTTGAGAAGATAAGGCTTGATAAAAAGGCTTTATATTCATCTGTAGTCGAATAAAACGACAAAACGAAATAGGGATAAGCCAATTGTGTTAGAGAATAAAAAAACAGACTGAAATCAAGAAGATAGGAAAGATTTAGTCACGGGCAAAGAGGCGAATGGATTGAAAGCCTCTTTTTTCTAAGATAGAATTTCTTCCCATTTTTTTGAAGCTGTGGATGAGGTGACATATACAACAAAATTAGCAGATAAAGTAGATGTTGCTAAAAATGGAACAAAGGTTGTTGTTAGACCTGGAAGTACAAGTGAACTAGGAGCAACATTGGAATTTCAATTAAGGAAACCAAAAGGAGGAGTTTCATATGAAATTAGATATGGAGACTAAAAATGAAGAATGGGTAGAAATCTTTAAAGATATGATCCCCAGAGATAACTATAAGATAAAAGTTTTATTGACGAATTTAGCAGATGAGCAAGAAATTAGGCTTATTGGAGAAAAGAACCGTTTTAAATTTTCATGTTTTTGTTATGATGAAGCACGATTTTTTAGCAGGGAATTGTATTTATCTGCAATTCTAGATAAAGAGATGTTTAAAAAATTTGAAAAAGATAATTTCCAAAATGTCATTTACGAAGTCAAAAATAGTCAATTAGTGAGAAAACTAGAATACACATCATATTATGATCCAGGAACTCTGCATTCACAACATTATATAATCATAACTCAAGATAGTGTAGTGGAGATTCTTGTGTCCGCAAATTCTGATTTAAGTATCAGTCAATACTAGAAAATTTGCTAATCAAATATGTACATGACTTTAGTTACAATTATCGGAAAATAGAACTTGGAGAAATGATATGGAAAAATGGACGAAAATTAAACCGGGCTTCATTCCTTTTGGAGATTATGGTATTGAGATAAATATAGATGGAGATACTCTAATTGCATACTTGGAAGATTCAGAAAAGTTTAAATTTACCTTTACAAAGGTCTGGGCTTTTCGCTCAGTCCAGGAAAGTTTACAATTAAGAGATAGATACTGGGAGCAAGGATTGGCAGAGAACAGACCACTTTATCTGACCAATTATATCTATGAAGTCGAGAATACAGAGTTTGGCGACTTGGTCGCTTCTGCAAATGTAGCTAATAAAAAGCTTCATCACTATTTCATAATGTCGACGAATTTTTTAGTGGACGTTGTATCCGAAAACGATGTAAAAGTTGAGAAAGTATAAATTATTTTTATTAAGATAATTAATCATTATATATCAAAATCTGATTTGGGCAAGATGGATTTTGATGGTTTTGTAGCCATTTTTGACGGGAAACAAATCCCTAATAAAGTAGCGCTATTTCGCTTTTTTGAACAAGGTACGTATTTCGCTGTGACGAATATTTGGCCCTCTATTACGAATTGGTTGACAGCTTTGTCAAGGATAGAGGCAGATAGTTATACTTTTATTTTTAAAGACTATGATTTCTTTTTGATTGATGATGAGGAAGAATAGTAAACCTTTAAATGGTGAGGAACTCCTTCCTATTGGAATTAGGTATAAGGAGTACTAAGTGGGAAGGAAAGAATAAGTTTCAGTCTCTTCAATAGGAAATCTGAATTTGGAATTAAGGAAAGAATATACAAGATGTCATGATTTTTCTTTTAGAGAATGTGGTTCAAGTAGATTGTATGATCGAATCTGGGTTAGAAAGCGTGTCAGTAGAAGCTCCTAATGACATTAAAAAGCTTTTCATGATATAATAAATCTATCTCAATCTTAGAAAGAAGAATCATGGTTTTATCAAAAAAACGGGCTCGTCATGTCATCGAAGAGATTATTGCTCTTTTTCCTGATGCCAAGCCCAGTCTGGATTTTCGCAATCACTTTGAGCTCTTGGTAGCGGTCATGCTGTCGGCTCAGACGACAGATGCTGCGGTCAATAAGGCAACGCCGGCTCTGTTTGAAGCCTATCCAAGTCCTCAAGACATGGCTGCGGCTGGTGAAGCAGACATTGCTAAATATATCTCCCGCCTAGGCCTCTACCGCAACAAGGCCAAGTTTTTGAAGAAATGCGCCCAGCAGCTTTTGGACGACTTTGATGGCCAAGTACCACAAACGCGGGCGGAATTGGAAAGTCTAGCTGGTGTTGGTCGCAAAACGGCCAATGTAGTCATGAGTGTGGGCTTTGGTATTCCAGCTTTTGCTGTTGATACTCATGTGGAGCGCATTTGCAAGCACCATGATATCGTTAAAAAGTCGGCAACGCCACTGGAAGTAGAAAAGCGAGTTATGGATGTCCTTCCACCGGAACGTTGGTTACCAGCACATCAGGCCATGATTTACTTTGGACGTGCCATCTGCCATCCTAAAAATCCCGAGTGCGATCACTATCCGCAACTCTATAACTTTAAAGACATTTAAAAAGCGAGGTCTAATGACTTCGCTTTTACTTGATAGGGAAGAAAGTAAGTAAGAGCCAAGAAAACAACAGAGCAATAGCGCCAATTCCAAGGCTAAATAGAACAGGAAGGATAATGTTTTGGTAAGGAGCCTTGCCCCTTTCCTCAGCTTCTTCAATCTCGCTCAGGCTGCGTCCTTGATCATAGGCGACAATCTGGCGAAAGGTACGAAGATTATGCTGTTTCTTGAATTTCTCAATGCGTAGGGCATAGAACATAGTGATAGCAAAAATCAAGCAACTAATGGCGATACCAAACCAATCCAGATAAAGAATTAGTGGAATCATTATTATAGGACTACCAATTAGTAAAATGGTAAAAACCGCTCCATCTTTTTGATAGCGCATAAATTCTTGGTCGTGAATAATTTGTTTCATGGTTTCCAAATCTCCTTTGACTAGTTTGTCCAATAACACTTCAAAGACCTTGCTCAGTAAGAGCAGGTTTTGAATATCAGGATAGGTTGCGCCGTGTTCCCAGTTGGAAATGGATTGACGGCTGACGAAGATTATTTCAGCTAAATCGTCTTGAGATAAATTTTTCTCTTTACGATAGTACTGGATTTGCTTTCCGACTTGCATAAGATTTCCTCGCTTTCTGATTTCATTCTACTTAATTATACAAAAAATGACTATCAAAGTTCTTTGACATGTTGATTTTGTGGGATTTAGCAAATGTTTTTGCCACTGGATTTACAGGTCTGTCAATTCATGTTTACCTACTGAAAAAGAGGCTAGCAGCCTCCTTTTCTTATTCACTAAATCTTAAAAAATAACCATCTGGATCCAAAATCGCAAATTCATGGGGATAAATAAAGCTATCTCCCACTCGAAATTCTCTTTTCGTCAGCGGACGATGGATGGGATAGTCAGCTTCCAGCAGTTTTTGGTGGAGCTGAGGGACATCTTCAATGCCAAAGGAAATATTGACACCGCGCCCGAAAGGATAGGTCAGCTGAGCTAATTCTTCTGCGCTACCTTCTTCTAGCATAAGTTGGCAGTCTTCAAGCGAGAGGAAGAGAAATTTGTCCTCTGGACGCTCGTATTCGACAGAGAATCCTAGCAGGTCGCAGTAGAAGTGGCGTGATTTTTCGATGTCAGATACTACAAATTCAGGAATGACAGCTTGATAGTCCATTCGTTTTCTCCTTAGAGTTCAATCTCCATGACAATGGGTGTGTGGTCTTGGCGCGCACCGGAGTCAATCATATCAGACTTGGTCACCTTGTCAGCCACGCGGTTGCTTGTCAGCCAGTAGTCGATTCTCCAGCCTGTATTGTTGATTTTAGAAGTCTTGCTGCGCTGCGCCCACCAAGTGTATTGGTTGGGGATATCGCCGTGTAAGTGGCGGAAGGTGTCGGTGAAGCCTTTAGCCAGCAGGTTGGTGAAGCCAACACGTTCTTCGTCGGTAAAGCCTGGTGAACGACGGTTGCTGGCTGGATTGGCCAAGTCGATTTCCTTGTGGGCCACATTATAGTCACCAGTTGCAAGTACTGGTTTTTGTTCATCTAGTGTTGCCAAGTATTCAGCGTATTTGGCATCCCAGACTTGACGGTCATCCAAACGTTTGAGGCCATCGCCAGCATTAGGCGTATAGACCTGTGTGACAAAGAAACCGTCAAATTCCAGCGTAATGATGCGGCCTTCAACATCCATGGTTGACGGAGCGCCGATTTCTGGGAAGGTTACGGTTGGCGTCAGTTCTTTTTTGTAGAGGAACATGGTTCCTGCATAGCCCTTACGTGCTGGCTCTTGGGAGGAGCGCCAGGTGTTTTCATAGTCTGGGAAAAGATTTGTCAAAATCTCCAAGTGTTTTTTTGTCGGACCTGTCGCAGACAGTTTTGTTTCCTGAATGGCGATAATATCTGCATTTTCCGATTGCAAGGTCTGAAGAACAGCCTGAGAGAGCTGAGCTCGGGCAGAATCACTGGTTAATGCAGCGTTGAGAGAATCAATGTTCCAAGAGATGAGTTTCATAAAATTTCCTTTTCTAGTAAAATTTACTGAGTTTATTATAACAAAATTTAGGGCTGATTTATAGCAAAGTGATTGTAAGAAAGCTTGAAAAATAATGAAAATTTTTCTATAATATAGCGAGAAAAAATAGGGGGAAGCCATGAAATTCTATTCTTATGATTATGTTTTGAGTCAAATCGGCCAGCAAAACTGGGTGACAGTTGCACTTTCTGTCTTGCTGCTGCTTGTGACAGGATTTTTTGCTTTTAAGGCCTATCGCAATAAGCGTGATTCAAAATTCCGGGAACTAGCCATCATCTCTGTTTTGGCCTTGGTGGCTATGGTCTTGATTGGCATTAGCAATTTTCAGACTGACCAAGACTCTAATAACCAGTTTCAAACTTCTCTGCATTTTATTGAGGTTATTTCAAAAGACTTGGGCGTCGATAAGTCGGAGGTCTATGTCAATACTTCAGCCGCAACTGATGGAGCGATTTTGAAGGTCGGAAAGAATTTTTATCGGGCTATGAGTGGCAGTGAGCCGGATAAATATCTCCTTGAAAAAATTGACTTACATAAGACGACAGATATCGAAATAGTGGAGGTTGAAAAATGACATTGAATTTTCTTGAAATCCTAATTAAGCTAGCACTAGGGCTTTTCTCACTGGTTTTTGTCATCAACGTGACCGGAAAAGGCAATCTGGCGCCCAATTCAGCAATCGACCAGATTCAAAACTATGTTCTTGGTGGCATTATCGGTGGGGTGATTTATAATAGCTCCATTAACATTCTTCAGTATGCAGTCATTCTTATTATGTGGACCATCTTGGTCTTGACCCTAAAGTGGCTCAATAACAATGTCCGTGCAGTTAAGCATTTGATTGATGGCAAGCCGACAACATTGATTCAGCATGGGAAACTGAGTCCTGAAGCCTGCCGTTCTGTTGGTCTTTCAGCAGCAGATGTAGCTTTGAAGTTGCGCAGCCAAGGTATTTTCCAGCTCAAGCAGGTCAAACGGGCGGTTATAGAGCAAAACGGCCAACTCATCATCGTACAGGCTGGTGAAGAGAATCCTAAATATCCCCTTATCACAGATGGTGTTGTCCAAATTGATATTCTGGAGTCTATTGATAAAACAGAAGAGTGGCTGGTGGAGAGACTAGCTAAAGATGGTTATACTGATATTTCTAACATCTTCATCGCAGAATACGAAAGCGGCAATTTGAATGTTGTGACCTATTGAGAAAATCTTGCAAAGAGAAAGCCATCCCAGAAGCGGAATGGCTTTTGTTTTATTCAAATGGAGTTTGCTCGTTTTCAGCTGATGCAAAATTTTGTTGAGGATTGGGCTGATTTTGATAGGAGTTCTGATCAAATTGCTGCCCTTGGTAATTTTGCTGATTTTGATAAGAATTTTGGCCAAATTGTTGTTCTTGGTAATTCTGATTATTATAGTAATTATTTATAACGGGTTCATATTTTGTAGGTTGGCAATAAAGAATAGTCAAAACCAAGCGGCCAAATGGAACAATCGATAAAAAGATAAGTGCCCAGTGAAAGCCAGCGTCTCGCAAGCGACGGATCTGAATGGCGAGATAGGGAAGAATAATTGCAAAGAAATACAATGCTAACAGAGTTATTAAAGTGATAGATAATGTTGCCCCAGTCTCAGAGTTTAAGGCTGTTTCAATCATAAGAGCAGAACCAAGAAGTACTAGCATCGCCAAGATATGGCACAGAACAGGCCACCAATATTCTGAGCGAGTTGAGCGACCAGTAAAGTCTACATAGCCCTTCCAAAACTTTTTATATGCATCAATCATATTAAAAATCCTTTTATTATTTTTTATTTAGTGTACTATATTTGGCTTATATTTGCAAGTTTTCAGAAAATGCAGAGTGTTTCAGTGAAATAGTGTAACATAAAAACCAACCTGTTTGCACTGCCCCCAAAAAGTTAGACACAAAAAATCTAACTTTTGGGGGCAGTGCAAACAGGTTGGTCTAATTATCAGAAAGTGATTAATGTTAATTTTTTAGTATTCTGAAGGTTGACAGTGGAGGAAGAGTAGAATGAAATTACCAATAACTGGAATAAAAGATACGAAGATAAAAGCCCAATGGTAACCCGCATCTCTCAGACGGCGAATGGACAGAGATAGATTTGGAATGATAGTAAAGAAACCATAAATCTGAATTAGCGATAGAAGAGGAGCAGCTTCCTCTCCAACCATAAGTAAGAAAATTAAAGATAAGAAAGCTATTAACATATTGGCAAATACAGCCCACCAATAATCTGGGCGATCTGACCGCCCGGCGAAGTCAAAAGCTCTCCGCCAAAAATCAAGATATGCATAAATCATAATAATCTCCTAAATAATTTTATTTATCTTATTATATTATAAATCACTAAATATTGCAATTTAATTTTTGTTTTTAGAAGTACATCCATTTTCACCTTTGCTTGGCAGATACATCCAGGTTAGCAATCCATTGTTTTATTTTTCAAATGGTGATAAAATAAAGTGTTGAAGTTTGCGGTTTATCTGCGTGATAAATGGCAATTTCCGAATAAAAAGAGGTCTCATTTGCCTTGTAAGGAGAAATCATGTCTGAAAAGAACTTTTATATTACAACCCCTATCTATTATCCGAGCGGCAAGCTCCATATCGGTAATGCTACTACAACTATTGCCTGCGACGTTTTGGCTCGCTACAAGCGTCTCATGGGCTACGATGTTTTCTATCTGACTGGTCTTGACGAGCATGGACAGAAGATTCAGGCTAAGGCAGAAGAAGCTGGTATCAGTCCTCAAGCTTATGTCGATGGTATGGCAGTTGGAGTCAAGGAACTCTGGAAACTGCTGGATATTTCTTATGATAAATTTATCCGGACGACCGATGACTACCATGAAAAGGTTGTAGCCGATGTCTTTGAACGTCTCTTGGCCCAAGATGATATCTACTTGGGTGAATATTCAGGCTGGTATTCTGTATCAGATGAGGAATTCTTCACAGAAAGCCAGCTAGCTGAAGTCTTCCGTGATGAAAATGGAAAGGTAACCGGCGGAATCGCACCATCTGGACACGAAGTTGAGTGGGTATCGGAAGAGTCTTACTTCCTTCGCCTCAGCAAGTACCAAGACCGCTTGGTAGAATTTTTCAAATCTCATCCAGACTTTATCACACCGAATGGACGTCTCAATGAAATGTTGAAAAACTTCATTGAGCCAGGTCTGGAAGACTTGGCTGTATCTCGGACGACCTTTACTTGGGGCGTGCCGGTGCCATCTAATCCTAAACACGTTATCTATGTCTGGATTGATGCCCTGCTCAACTATGTGACAGCCCTTGGATATGGTCAGGATGATCATGCTAACTACGATAAATTTTGGAATAATGGAACAGTTTATCATATGGTAGCTAAGGATATTCTGCGTTTCCACTCTATCTACTGGCCAATCCTGCTCATGATGCTGGATATTAAGCTGCCCGACCGCTTGATTGCTCATGGCTGGTTTGTCATGAAGGATGGCAAGATGTCCAAGTCTAAGGGCAATGTGGTCTATCCGGAAATGCTGGTAGAGCGTTATGGTTTGGATGCTCTGCGTTATTACCTCATGCGCAGTCTTCCGGTGGGATCTGATGGAACATTCACACCTGAGGACTATGTGGGTCGTATCAACTATGAGTTAGCTAATGACCTTGGAAACCTCCTCAACCGTACGGTTTCTATGATTAACAAGTACTTTGACGGTCAAGTGCCAGCCTATGAAGAAAATGTGACGGATTTTGACGGAGCTCTGGCTCAGGTGGCAGCCCAATCCATCACTGACTACTACAAACACATGGATGCAGTTGACTACCCACGTGCTCTGGAAGCAGTCTGGACGCTCATCTCCCGCACTAATAAATATATCGATGAAACAGCTCCTTGGGTTCTGGCTAAGGATGAAGCTAAGGTCAAAGAACTGGCAGCAGTTATGAGTCACTTGGCAGCTAGCCTCCGTGTTGTAGCCCATATGATTGAGCCATTCATGATGGAAACCAGCAAGGCTGTCCTCAGCCAACTTGGCTTGCCTCAAGCGGTTTCACTGGAAAATCTAGCAATTGACCAGCTCCCAGGAGGCTTGACAGTTGTAGAGAAAGGGACACCAATCTTCCCGCGTCTGGATATGGAAGAAGAAATTGCCTATATCAAAGAACAAATGGAAGGAAACAAACCTGCGGTTGAAAAAGAATGGAAGCCAGAGGAAATCGAGCTCAAACTTAACCGAAAGGAAATCAAGTTTGACGACTTTGATAAGGTGGAAATCCGAGTTGCTGAAGTCAAAGAGGTTTCTAAAGTTGAAGGTTCTGATAAGCTGCTTCAGTTCCGCTTAGATGCAGGAGACGGTGAGGACCGCCAAATCCTCTCTGGTATTGCTAAATACTATCCAAACGAGCAAGAACTGGTCGGTAAGAAAGTCCAAATCGTAGCTAATCTCAAACCACGTAAGATGATGAAAAAATATGTTAGCCAAGGTATGATTCTATCAGCCGAGCACGGCGACCAACTGACACTCCTTACCGTGGATGAAAAAGTTCCAAATGGAAGTTTGATTGGATAGCAATCTTTGATCTAATGACAATCCCCCAGCAGGAGTCTGCTGGGGGATTTTTGAATTTGGAAATAAAAAAGGTAAGGTTTGTGATTCAGAAAAAATTTGTTAGTCAAAAACATTTAAATAACTGTCAGTACATTGACAAAATTGACAAGTTGTAGGATAATTGGCTTGTAGATTTACTTTTATCTATTAAATTATTTTAGGAGAATTATTTATGGCTTTTTGGGATGATGTTGTTAAAGGAGCTGGTGACTTAGCCAATGGGACTGTTAAAGCAGTAGGCAATGGTTTTAATGCTACTACTAAAGTTGTCGGAGATGTTGCAGGGAGCGCTGGTAAAGAGTTTGATAAGGTGGTTAATGGGGCTAAGGGTAAATTTGATGCGAAGCCAGAAGAAGTGGCCATGCAAGTCTTAGAGCAAGTCTCCAAGCTACCAGTAGTTAAAGTTGATAGAAATCAATTTTTAATGGATAAATTTGGCAAAGGTTTAAGTCAAGAAGAAGTAGGGAAATTATTAGCTGATGGTCCTGTAAATATTGTTTCCAAGGATAAATTGGACAAAGCTGCAAAGGCTTGTATTATGGATAATGTCCTATTATCAAGTGGAGCTTCTGTTCTTGCTGGTTTACCAGGAGGAATTGCTATGGCTGTGACCATACCAGCAGATGTTGCTCAATATTATGCCATGGCTTTAAAATTAGCTCAAGAACTAGGTTATATCTACGGCTTCCAATATCTGTGGTCTGAAAAGGATAAATTAACAGAAGAAGCCCAAAATACATTGCTATTGTATCTGGGTGTTATGTTAGGCGTCTCTGGAACAGGTGCGTTACTGAGAGCTGGAGGCGTGGCGATTGGAAAACAGGCACTCAAGTCAATTCCGCAAAAAACTTTAACGAAAACCTTGTATTATCCAATTTTGAAAAAAGTATTAAAGGTTTTCGGTATCAGTCTTACAAAGGGAACATTTGCTAAAGGAGTTTCCAAGGTTCTTCCTGTTGTTTCAGGGGTTATTTCAGGAGGTATCACTTTTGCTACTATGAAACCAATGGGGGAAAACTTGCAAAAAGAACTTTCTAAAATGATTGATTACAATGAAGAACAATATGAAAAAGATGTTAAATCAATCCGTAAAGAAGCTGAAGTAATTGAAGTTGAGGAATAATTCAATTGTTAAAATTTATTATGAAAGTCTTTGGTCTACAAGTATGGGCTAAAGGTATGAATAAAATATCTAAAGATTTGAATAAACCTAAGGAAATGTCTGTTGGAAAGGCTCTGTTCTATTCATTTACCTTTCCAAAAATGATTGGAATGTTTAATTGGATATTAAAGACGAATGACAAGGATAAGTAAAATTTAATCAAGTTTTCTCTCTTGCTTTCAATTTTAATTGGCTGCTTAGGCAATATAAACTTTCTTTCCAAAATCAGCCTTAGTAAACTGCATAGTGATTATTCAGAATAGAAATAAGCCTCATGATGTTCATCTTGAGGTTTTTCTAACATCCTATACCATATCGCAAACCCTCAATTTTGTTTAAAACAAACAAATAATATGGAAAAAAACAGAAAAATGAGTTATAATAAACAAAACCAATGTGTAGAGAGGCTAAAGTATGGGAAAAAATCAGAGACAGGACGAAATAGTTAAGCTGGTGGATCGAGCTGGGACAGTTACGGTTGCTGAGATTGTAGAGAGTATGAAGGTTTCAGACATGACGGTTCGGCGGGACTTGATTGAGCTGGAAAGTAAAGGGCTGCTGACTCGTGTTCACGGTGGGGCTAAAAGTAATCAGCACCTCAAGTACAGGGAAATCCCTCATGAAGAGAAGCTTTATCAGAATATCGAGGCCAAGCGGACTGTGGCCAAGAAGGCTGTGGAGCTGATTGAAGATGGCGATACTATTTTTCTTGGGCCGGGGACTTCTGTGGAAGTGCTGGCTGAGGAAATCAGCAATCAGCATCTGCGCGTGATTACCAACTGCCTTCCGATCTTTCATGATCTTCTGAAGAAGAAGTCGGATACCTTCAAAGTCTTTCTACTTGGTGGGGAGATGCGGGAAGCGACTCAAGCCTTTGTTGGTGAGATGACCAATGCCATCATGGATAAGATGTATTTTACCAAGATGTTTTTCAGCGGCAATGGTATCAAAAATGGTCAGATTATGACTTCTTCTTTTGAAGAAGCCTACACCCAGAAGCTAGCTTTGGAGCGCTCGACAGAGACTTACCTATTGATTGATTCTTCTAAGATTGGCAAGGAAGATTTTACCTCTATCTGTCCTTTGGCTGATATTACAGCTGTTATCACAGACCAGATGTCTGAAAATGCTCAAGAAGAACTTGAGGTTTATACCAAGATTATTTCCTAGTTTATTTTAAATAGATGAAAAAATTATCAGAAAGCTCTTTTTAGGGCTTTTTTTGTTTATTTTAATCATATTTAAAAATATTTTGATTAAAATAAACAAAAATCTGTTGACAAATAACTTTTAAAGGAGTATAGTATGCTTATAGGAAACAGAAAGTGTTTTTTATAAACAATATTCTGTGCAAAAAATCAAACAAAGGAGAATGCTCATGGCAATTATTATTGGAGCAGATGCTGCTGGAAGCAAGCTGAAAGATGTAGTCAAGGATTTTCTCGTCGGAGAAAACTTTGAAGTGGTGGATGTGACGAAAGAAGGTCAGGATTTTGTTGATGTGACCCTTGCAGTTGCGGCTGAGGTGAATAAACAAGAGGAAAATCTTGGTATTGTCATTGACGCTTATGGTGCTGGTCCATTTATGGTAGCGACCAAAATCAAAGGTATGGTAGCGGCGGAAGTCTCAGATGAACGCTCTGCCTACATGACTCGCGGCCATAACAACTCTCGCATGATTACGATGGGAGCTGAAATCGTTGGTGAAGGGCTAGCTAAGAACATTGCCAAAGGCTTTGTCAATGGGAAATACGACGGCGGCCGTCACCAAATCCGGGTCGACATGCTCAACAAGATGTGCTAAGAAAAGGAGAAATCAAATGAAAATTGCAATTGGATGTGACCATATCGTTACCAATGAAAAAATGGCAGTCTCAGATTTTCTAAAATCAAAAGGCTATGAAGTTCTTGATTTTGGTACTTATGACCATACACGGACACATTATCCAATCTTTGGTAAAAAAGTAGGGGAGGCAGTCGTTAGTGGACAAGCTGATCTTGGTGTTTGTATTTGCGGTACAGGTGTCGGCATTAACAACGCGGTTAATAAGGTGCCTGGTGTTCGTTCAGCTTTGGTACGCGACATGACTTCAGCTCTCTATGCTAAAGAAGAACTCAACGCAAATGTTATTGGTTTTGGTGGTAAAATCACTGGTGAGCTCCTTATGTGTGACATCATAGAAGCTTTCATTCATGCGGAGTACAAACCATCTGAAGAAAACAAAAAATTGATTGCTAAGATTGAGCACGTTGAGACTCACAACGATCATCAAACAGATGCCAACTTCTTTACAGAATTTCTTGAAAAATGGGATCGTGGAGAGTACCACGATTAGTGAGGTAGCTAGATGATTCTTACAGTGACCATGAATCCTTCTATCGATATTTCCTATCCCTTAGAAGAATTGAAAATAGATACTGTTAATCGTGTTTCGGAAGTCAGTAAAACAGCAGGCGGAAAGGGTCTCAACGTAACCAGGGTCTTGGCAGAAATTGGAGATAATGTTGCTGCGACGGGCCTGATTGGTGGGACTAATGGAGAGTTCTTATTACAAAACCTTCATCCTAATGTTAGACAATGCTTTTATAACATTTCGGGAGATACGAGAAACTGTATTGCTATCTTACACGAAGGTAAGCAAACAGAAATCCTAGAAGCCGGTCCGACTATTACAGCGGATGAGGCAAATGGTTTTTTACATCATTTTAAATCATTAATGGAATCAGCTGAGGTAGTTAGTATCTCGGGAAGTCTACCAACTGGTTTACCTGTTGAATATTATATTCAATTGGTTGAAATTGCTAATCAAGCTGGCAATAAGGTGGTGTTGGATTGCTCTGGAGCAGCTCTGGAAGCTGTACTCAAATCAGATGTGAAGCCAACTGCCATCAAACCTAATAATGAGGAACTTTCTCAGTTATTGGGCCGCGATGTTTCAAAAGATTTGGGTGAGTTAAAAGCTGTTCTTTCAGAACCGCTATTTGAAGGAATCGAGTGGATCATCGTATCTCTTGGTGCAGACGGAGCTTTTGCCAAACACTGGGACACTTTCTATAAAGTAGATATTCCTAAAATCCAAGTAGTCAATCCAGTTGGCTCTGGCGACTCAACTGTTGCAGGAATTTCTTCAGCCTTGAGTCATCAAGCGGATGATGTTTCTCTGCTCAAAAAAGCTAACGTTCTCGGCATGCTCAATGCCCAAGAAAAAATGACCGGTCATGTCAATGTTGAAAACTACGACGGCCTATACAATCAAATCACAGTAAAAGAGGTATAAAGAATGGTATTAACAGAACAAAAACGCAAGTACATGGAAAAACTCTCTGATGAGAATGGCATCATTTCTGCCTTGGCATTTGACCAACGCGGTGCTTTGAAACGCCTCATGGCTCAACACCAGGAAGCAGAACCAACAGTAGCTCAAATGGAAGAACTGAAAGTTTTGGTCGCAGAAGAGTTAACTCCTTATGCTTCATCTATGTTGCTGGATCCTGAGTATGGACTGC
This sequence comes from Streptococcus sanguinis, assembly GCF_900475275.1. Classification (NCBI taxonomy): domain Bacteria; kingdom Bacillati; phylum Bacillota; class Bacilli; order Lactobacillales; family Streptococcaceae; genus Streptococcus; species Streptococcus sanguinis. The sequence goes on from NZ_LS483364.1 coordinate 685,096, forward strand.
CTGCTACTAAGGCTTTGGACAAGAATGCTGGCTTGCTATTGGCCTATGAAAAGACAGGCTACGATACTTCTAGCACCAAGCGCCTGCCAGACTGTCTGGATGTTTGGTCTGCAAAACGCATCAAAGAACAAGGTGCGGATGCGGTTAAATTCCTCCTTTACTATGACGTAGACAGCTCAGAAGAACTCAACCAGCAAAAGCAGGCTTATATCGAGCGTGTGGGTTCTGAGTGTGTGGCTGAAGACATTCCTTTCTTCCTTGAAATCTTGGCTTACGATGAAAAGATTGCGGATGCTTCCAGCGCTGAGTACGCAAAAGTGAAACCTCACAAGGTTATCGGTGCCATGAAGGTCTTCTCAGATCCACGTTTCAATATTGATGTCTTGAAAGTGGAAGTACCAGTCAATGTTAAATACGTTGAAGGCTTTGGCGATGGTGAAGTAGTTCATACTAAAGAACAAGCTGCTGCCTTCTTCAAGGAACAGGATGAAGCAACTAACCTGCCATACATCTACTTGAGTGCTGGTGTATCTGCTAAACTCTTCCAAGAAACACTTGTGTTTGCTCATGAGTCAGGTGCTAACTTCAACGGCGTTCTTTGCGGACGTGCGACTTGGGCTGGCAGTGTCAAAGACTACATTGAGCAAGGCGAAGAAGCAGCTCGCAAGTGGCTTCGTACAACAGGATTTGAAAATATTGATGAGCTCAACAAGGTTCTTCAAAAAACAGCTACCTCTTGGAAAGAAAGAGCCTAAAATTTGTTAAAAAATAAATAAAGTAAGGGTTTACATTCTGATGCTGATATGCTATAATGAAATCAGAAATTGAATAGGGTGAGCGTTACTAAGTTGGATTAGGCGTGACCGCAAATAAATTGAGGGAAGATATAGCCTCGGTTTGTTTGTGGTCTTTTTGTTTTGCCAGAACCCTAGAAAATGAAGAGGAGGAGATATGTATCGAATCATACATCCTATGAACAACAATGTTGCTCTAGCCAAACATGAAAATGGTGAAGAGGTTGTTCTGATTGGCAGTGGCATAGCTTTTAATAAAAAGAAGGGTGATATCGTTCTGGAAAGTAAGATTGAGAAAATCTTTCGCCTAAGAACGGAAGAGTCTAAAGAAAACTTTGTGGCCTTGCTCAAAGATGTTCCACTGGACTTTATCACAGTGACTTATGATGTGATTGACACCCTTTCTAAGAAGTATGATTACCCTGTCCAGGAGTATATCTATGTCACGCTGACGGATCACATCTACTGTTCATATCAGGCTCTGCAGCAGGGGCGATACAAGGAAAGTGATCTGCCGGATGCTTCGGACAAATACCCTGTCCCTTATCAGATTGCCCAGGAAGCAGTAGCCATATACCGTGAGCGGTTGTTGGATCATTTCCCTAGCGACGAGGTCAATCGCATTGCCTATCACTTTATCAATGCTGAAGGGGAAACGGATCCTGAAAGTCAGAGTCACTTGGGCAGGCGAAAAGATATTTTGGCTGCTGTTGAGGCAGAGCTGAAGAAAAATGGTATTAAAAGAAGTGCAGAAAACAGCAACTTTTATGACCGTTTTATGATTCACCTGAACTACTTTTTGGACTATCTGGACCGAAGTCGTGATGACAATGTTTCCCTGCTGGAAATGGAAAGTCAGATCCAGATGACCTATCCTCAAGCCTATCAGGTCGGAAGTGATATTTACCACATCATTGCCCAGAAGACGGGAATTGATCTCTACCGCAGCGAACGGGTCTACCTGGTGCTGCATATTCAACGCCTTTTATAATAGCAAATAATAATAAAATTTTACATAAGAATACAAGGAGGATCTCTCATGAATAGAGAAGAAGTAACATTGCTCGGTTTTGAAATTGTGGCCTACGCTGGTGACGCTCGCTCCAAGCTCTTAGAAGCTTTGAAAGCAGCAGAAGCTGGGGATTTTGCTAAGGCAGATGCCTTGGTGGAAGAAGCCAATAGCTGCATCGCTGAAGCTCATCATGCTCAGACAAGTCTCTTGACAAAAGAAGCGGCTGGCGAGGACTTGGCTTACAGTGTGACCATGATGCACGGCCAGGATCACTTAATGACTACTATCTTGCTAAAAGACATGATGCACCATTTGATTGAACTATACAAAAGAGGAGTAAAATAATGAACAAACTCATCGGACTTATTGAGAAAGGGAAGCCTTTCTTTGAGAAGATTTCTCGGAATATCTATCTCCGTGCTATTCGGGATGGCTTTATCGCTGGTATGCCAGTCATCCTCTTCTCATCTATCTTTATCTTGATTGCCTATGTTCCAAATGCTTGGGGCTTCCATTGGTCTAAGGACATTGAAACTTTCCTAATGACCCCTTATAGCTATTCGATGGGGATTCTGGCTTTCTTTGTGGGTGGGACCACTGCCAAGGCTTTGACAGACTCTGTCAACCGCGACCTGCCTGCGACAAACCAGATTAACTTCTTGTCTACTATGCTGGCTTCTATGGTCGGCTTCCTCCTCATGGCGGCTGAACCTGCCAAGGAAGGTGGCTTCCTAACTGCCTTCATGGGAACCAAAGGTCTTTTGACAGCTTTCATCGCAGCCTTTGTTACGGTTAATGTCTACAAGGTTTGTGTAAAAAATAATGTCACCATTCGCATGCCAGAAGAAGTTCCACCAAATATTTCGCAAGTATTTAAAGACTTGATTCCATTCACTGTTTCAGTCGTTCTACTCTACGGTTTGGAACTGCTTGTTAAAGCAAGTCTAGGAGTAACCGTTGCTGAATCCATCGGAACACTTCTTGCTCCACTCTTCTCAGCGGCAGATGGCTATCTGGGAATCACGCTTATCTTTGGTGCTTATGCTTTCTTCTGGTTCGTGGGAATTCACGGTCCGTCCATCGTTGAGCCTGCCATTGCTGCCATTACTTATGCCAATATCGATGCCAACTTGGCTCTGGTACAAGCTGGTCAGCATGCGGATAAGGTCATCACTTCTGGTACTCAAATGTTCATCGTTACCATGGGTGGTACTGGTGCGACCTTGATTGTTCCATTCCTTTTCATGTGGATCTGTAAGTCCGAGCGTAACCGTGCAATTGGACGGGCATCTGTTGTCCCAACTTTCTTTGGTGTTAATGAGCCCATTCTCTTTGGTGCTCCAATCGTACTGAATCCAATTTTCTTCATTCCATTTATCTTTGCACCTATCGCAAACGTATGGATTTTCAAATTCTTTGTTGATACTTTGAACATGAACTCCTTCTCAGCCAACCTTCCTTGGGTGACACCTGGACCTCTGGGAATTGTGCTGGGTACCAACTTCCAGCTTCTGTCCTTTGTTCTTGCAGCTCTTCTTGTCGTAGTGGATGTGATTATTTACTATCCATTTGTCAAGGTTTATGATGAACAAATCTTAGAAGAAGAACGTTCTGGCAAATCTAATGATGCTCTTAAAGAAAAAGTAGCAGCTAACTTTAATACTGCTAAAGCGGACGCTATCCTTGAAAAAGCAGGTGTGGATGAAGAAGCTCCAGCGCAAAACAATATTAGCGAAGAAACCAATGTTCTGGTGCTCTGTGCAGGCGGTGGTACTAGCGGATTGCTGGCCAACGCTTTGAATAAAGCAGCAGCTGAATACAATGTTCCTGTCAAAGCAGCAGCGGGTGGATACGGTGCTCACCGTGAAATGCTGCCTGAGTTTGACCTAGTTATCCTGGCTCCTCAAGTTGCCTCCAACTTTGAAGATATGAAGGCCGAAACTGATAAATTGGGTATCAAACTGGCTAAGACTGAAGGTGCCCAATACATCAAACTAACCCGTGATGGTAAAGGAGCACTAGCCTTCGTTCAGGAGCAATTCAACAACTAATTTGTTAGTTCATTTGAGGTGAAGCAAAGTTCAATTCCCCTGTTATTTACCTATTTACTTACTTGTTTCACTTCAAATACTATTGAAAGGAAAATAAGATGATAAAAAGCTTACCTAAAGATTTTATTTTCGGTGGTGCAACAGCAGCCTATCAAGCTGAGGGAGCAACCCACACAGATGGCAAAGGATCTGTTGCCTGGGATAAGTACCTAGAGGACAACTACTGGTACACGGCAGAACCTGCCAGCGACTTTTACCACAAATACCCTGTGGATTTGAAATTGGCTGAAGAGTATGGTGTCAATGGTATTCGGATCTCCATTGCTTGGTCACGGATTTTCCCGACAGGCTATGGCGAGGTCAATCCAAAAGGTGTGGAATTTTACCATAATCTTTTCGCAGAATGCCACAAACATCATGTAGAACCCTTTGTGACCCTTCACCACTTTGATACACCAGAGGCTCTTCATTCAAATGGCGATTTCCTCAATCGGGAAAATATTGAGTACTTTGTGGACTATGCGGCTTTCTGTTTTGAAGAATTTCCAGAAGTTCGCTATTGGACAACTTTCAATGAAATTGGCCCAATTGGTGATGGTCAGTACTTAGTAGGAAAATTCCCTCCAGGTATCCAGTATGACTTGGCCAAGGTTTTCCAATCCCATCATAACATGATGGTCTCTCATGCCCGTGCCGTTAAGCTATATAAGGATAAGGCCTACAAGGGTGAAATTGGTGTTGTTCATGCACTTCCGACAAAATATCCTTACGATCCAGAAAATCCAGCAGATGTCAGAGCAGCAGAGTTGGAAGATATTATTCATAACAAATTTATCCTAGATGCGACTTATCTGGGACATTATTCAGATGTAACTCTGGCAGGAGTGAATCACATCCTTAAGGTCAATGGTGGTCAGCTGGATCTACGAGATGAAGACTTTGCGGCTTTAGAAGCAGCTAAAGACCTCAATGACTTCCTCGGTATCAACTACTATATGAGTGACTGGATGCGCGACTTTGACGGTGAAACAGAAATTATCCATAACGGAAAAGGCGAAAAGGGAAGCTCCAAGTACCAGATTAAGGGTGTAGGGCGCAGAGAATCTCCAACCTATATACCAAAAACTGATTGGGATTGGATTATCTATCCGCAAGGTCTCTATGACCAGATCATGCGGATTAAGAAAGATTATCCAAACTACAAGAAGATTTATATCACAGAAAATGGTCTGGGTTATAAAGATGAATTTGTGGACAATACGGTTTACGACGATGCTCGGATTGACTACGTCAAGCAGCATCTGGAAGTTTTATCCGATGCGATTGCGGACGGGGCTAATGTCAAGGGCTACTTTATCTGGTCTCTGATGGATGTCTTTTCTTGGTCTAACGGTTATGAAAAACGCTACGGCTTATTCTACGTAGACTTCGAAACGCAGGAACGCTATCCGAAGAAATCCGCTCACTGGTATAAGAAACTAGCTGAAACACAAATGATTGAATAGAAAAGCAAAACTCCCTCCTTAGCTGAATGGAATCGGCTAGGACGGGAGTTTTTTTATTCTTCATCATCTGTAAATTCTAGGATGTCTCCGGGCTGGCAATCAAGGGCCTGACAGATAGCATTGAGGGTGCTAAAGCGGATAGCCTTAGCCTTGCCCGTTTTGAGGATGGAAAGGTTGGCGTTGGTAATACCGATGATATCGGCCAGTTCACCTAGTTTCATCTTTTTCTTGGCCAGCTGGACATCAAGATTAACGATAATCATGATAGCAGCCTCCTAGATGGTAAATTCATTTTCTTCAGCTATATCAATCCCCTTTTCCAGAATTTTCATCATCAGCCAAATAATCAGAGCACCCAAGAGAGGTGAAAAGCTCATACTGGCGTTAAAAGAGAAGGGGAGGGCGATGGGATTGCCTGATGCAGCAACCTTAACGGAAAGAAAGGTCAGAGCCAGAAAGACTTTCCATGCCCTATCAGCTAGTTGCGTGTTTGATGAATCAAAAATCTTTCCACCAATCAAATTTTTGATGAAATTACGAGCAAGATAGATGAGATAAATAGTCAAAGAAGCTGTGAGAAGATTTATAACAAAGGTTAGAATACTCCACAAATTTGAAAAATCAACTGAGGGCAGAAATTGAACATTGAGCTTTATTCCCAACCTGTCGGAAAGACCGGTGTAAGAAATCACACTTAGGATAGTAAGAAACACCAGAATAGCAGCATAACCCACTATGATAAGGTTTAATAGAGTAACAATATCTTTGAGCAAAGAGTTATTTTTTAATTCAATCTTTTTCATGATGCTTACCTCTATCGAAAATCAGCCGGCAGTAGATTTTCTTTTCCTTTTATTCTTATTATAATCTATTTTTTATTGTATTTCAAGAAAAATATATCGAAAAACGATAATTTTTATAAAGGCAAAAAGATATCCTATAGAGACTTTGGTATCGATGAAAATTTTGATACAATATGTATTGAATATTAAAGTAACGAAGGAGATAGTAATGAATCCTATGATTACGATTGTGGTGCTTGGGCTTCTCTGGCTAATTATTGTTTTTCCACTCTATCTTCACTATCGAAAAGAAATTTCTATTAGAAGTAAATCTACATCTTTAATATCAGGCAAAGTAGTAGGATATAACAGTACTATCTATAGTCGCCGTAGTAAGCCACCTCAGGTAGCCTTGCCTCTTGTAGAATATACTCTCTGTGGAAAACAATATCGAAAAAGTCTTAAGTATAAACAGTTTATCCCTGCCTCTTCAGGAAAAATCCAAAAAGATGTCTTTTCAAGTGATTATGTTTACGGATCGGATAGGAGTCTAGACTTGAAAAAAATATTTCCCGTCGGCTCAGGTATGACTGTCTATTATAATCCTAAGAATCCAGAAGAGGCATATGTTGAGCGCTGCATCAGCAATGAAAAGTATTTTAAATATTTGTTTATCGGATTTTCTATTTTCTTTCTCATTCTGATTGGAATTAATCTTTTCCGTATATTTTTGTAGTTTGAAAAGTCTGTTTTTGGATATTGAGGGATATAACATTGATCTTTTTCAAAATCTGTTGAATCCAAATAGACTAAAAAAGAGGATTGAACTCCTCTTTTTGCTTTCTTTATTTAAATTTAAAGCCTTCATAGACCAGATCTGCTTTAGGATTGGTCTTTTTAAATTCGTTGGCTAGCTTCTCCATCATCTTGACAGGGCCGCACATGAAGACGGTGGTTTGGTTATCCAGAGGATAATTCTTGAAGTCTAAATAGCCGGAGACCTTGCTATCGACCAAATGAAGATCAAACAACGGATTCTTGGCTGCATAGTCCTTGAGTAGGTCTAGGTAAACAGCATTTTCTGCTCCGGTATAAGCATAGTAGAAGCTGACTGGACGATTCAGATTAGGATTTTCTCGGATATAGGAGATGAAGGGCGTAATGCCAATCCCACCAGCAATCCAGATTTGTTTTTCCTGCCCTTGGTCCAGAATCATGTGACCATAAGCTCGGTCAATGGAGACCTTGGTTCCCTCTTGGATCTTGTCATAAAGTTTCTTAGTGTGATCGCCAGAGTTCTTGATAGTAAAGTAGACGATATTGTCATGGCCGCCAGAGATAGAGAAAGGATGTGGCGCTTTTTCAAATCCTTCTTGGAAAATCTTGACGAAGGCAAACTGACCGTACTGATAGTCTAGCTTTTGACTGAGTTGGATTTTCAACTCCACGGTATCGTGGTTCAGTCGTTTGACCTGCAGGATTTTCCCCAGATGGCGAAAGGCCAAACTTTGATAGAGGAAGATGATGTAAAAGCCAGAAGCTAAACCTATGATAGCGTAGAATCCGACTACGAAACCTAGTAAGGTCGGTGTTAGGAGTCGACCGCCCATCAGCATATAGGCGTGGAAGAGACCAAAGATATAGGCCAAATAAACAAAGCGGTGAATCCAGCGCCAAGCCTCATATTTGATGTGCTTGCCAAGATAGGCCACTAGAACAATACTGACAAAGAGATAGATGCCAACATTTCCAAGCTGGGCTGCTAAATGAGAGCCCCAGAGACTGCCACCCATGGCAACATTGTGGAGAGCAAGCAGGACGACGGAAAAGATAGCTGTAAACTTATGATAAGCATACATCTTTTCGATGCCATTGAACCATTTTTCCAATAGGACGTTCCGAGTCGCAAGTAAAAAGGTCAGCGAAAGGGTAGTCAAGGCCAGACCAGGTACGATAAAGTTGGTCATCCCAGCTGAAGCCCAAGCATAGATGGTCAGGATTATGCTGATAGCGATAAGGGCGATTCCTTTGATAGATTTCATGATGGTTTCCTTTCTGGTTTTTATCACTACTTAGTTGTAAATGGATTTGTTACATTCTAACAAAGAAAAAACAAGCTGTCAAGATAAGAGCTTGTTTCGTTTTTGGTATGGATAGGTCAAGTCTTCCGTTAGCCAAGCTATAGAAGAGAGTTGTGATTTTACTCTTGAACCTCTGAGGCAGTGTCTTCCTCTTTGTCAGTCTCAGACTGGCCGAAAGGCAACTGCTTACTCCAGCGTGATAGGTTTTCTCGGATATCCTTGCCAATAGCAGAAGGCTTAGGCAAGCTAATGGAGTCTTTCCAGCTTTGGACACGCATATCCAGTAGGAGCTTGGACAAGCGCAGCAGCATGTCACGTTCTTGGTCTGTAAGAGATTGAGCATTTTTCAGGATATCAAGGACTTTGTTAAAGTTTTCAACATTGGACAGTTCGTCGACAGACTGAATACCAGCATCCAAAATCAGTCCGAAAAAGAGGTCGAAAAAATCTTTAAGTTCTTCATCTGAAACGGTGCTCACCCAATTTTTAAACGTTTTGTCTATCTGCAGGCTCTCTGCATCTAGTGTATCCAGCAATAGGAAAGAGTCTCCCTTGATTTTCCATGAAAAGGTATCGTGCTGGGCAAAGCCGCCGATAGCACTGCTTTTGACAATCCTTGCTTCCTTAGGTGTTTCCAGCATCATGCCGACGATAGAGTTCTGAGGCAGGTAGCGTTTCATCCTTTCAACCATGGCCTGATAGCCATCGCTTTCGGTGACAGAGTGATTGAGACCGGGAGAGTCATAACTGTAGATGGCTTTAATGCGGTCTTGAAGCGATGCTTCCATCTGACTGGCTGCATAAGAAGCTAGATTTCCCCCTTTGGAATGGCCGGTTAGGATAAAGTTACCGGGCAGATTTTCTAAGGCCTTCTGCAGGTAGCGGGCGGCCATTTTCTGAGCAGGGATCTGATCCATATAGGTCATGTGGAAGTCTTCCTTCCAGCCGACAATGGAGTCGTCCGTACCGCGAAAGACCAGAACATAGGTATCAGGCTTGATTTTGAAAATCAAGGCAGCGAATTGCTTCTGGATATCTTGGTCAACGTCATTGACATAGCCCATCAGTTTTAGATTTTTAAAGCGTGTAGAGGATGCGGCCAAATCTAGCAGTTTCAGTCGGTTTTTGCTGACCATCATGGAGAGGTCGCGCGGTACTTGATCGGCCAAATCCAGCAGCCGGCAGTCGCAGTAGGGGGACATGTCCTTGTGCACCAGCTGGTCAAAAGGCAAGTAGGTTAGCTCTGTCAGGATTAGCAGATCCAGTTCATTGAAAGGTTTATCATAAATGCTGTCATGCTGGACTTCTTCAAGGTAAGTAAGAATATTGCTCATGTTTTATCTCCAATTTCTACTAGTTAGTATAGCATATTTTTCTGATAGAATTTCTCTTTTCCAGAAAAATCCTACCTTAGACTGAGGATGATAAACAAGCAAGCGCATTTTTTGGTATAATGTTACTAGCAAGCAATCGGGAGGGAAAGATGCACAAGATTTTACTAGTAGAAGATGATCCAGTCATTCGTCAGATGATTAAGAAAATGCTGGAACAGTGGGGCTTTCAGGTAGTGGCAGTCGAGGACTTTATGGATGTGCTGACTGTCTTTGTCCGAGAGGAGCCGCATTTGGTACTGATGGATATCGGCCTGCCCTTGTTTAACGGCTATCACTGGTGTCAGGAAATCCGCAAGATTTCAACGGTGCCTATCATGTTTCTGTCTTCCCGTGATCAGTCCATGGACATTGTCATGGCTATCAATATGGGGGCAGATGACTATGTGACCAAGCCTTTTGACAACAATGTCTTTCTGGCTAAAGTTCAGGGCTTGCTGCGCCGTTCCTATGAATTTGGAAATGACCAAAGTCTCTTGGAGCACCAAGGTGTCATTCTCAATCTCAAGTCAACAGATCTGGTCTTTGATGGGAAAGTGGTGACCTTGACAAAGAACGAATTTCAGATTTTACGGGTTCTCTTCGAGCATTCTGATGGTATCGTGGCGCGTGATGACCTGATGAAGGAACTCTGGAACAGTGACTTTTTCATTGATGACAATACCCTATCGGTCAATGTCGCTCGCCTGCGTAAGAAGCTTGAAGAGCACGGACTGAAAAACTTCATCGAAACCAAAAAAGGAATAGGATACGGTCTCATCAATGGACACACAGGATAAATTTTTCTTTCTTAAGTCTTACCTTTATTCGCGTCGATTTTTTCTAGCTCTGTTGATTCTGCTGCTAGGCTTTATTCTGATCTTTGCCTTTGTCTTTGATGCTTACCGCAGTCTGCTAGAATATGTCGCGCTCTTGCTGTCTTTTCTGTCTTTCTTGTTTATCGGAGCAGATGCTTGGACGTCCTATAAGGCTTATCGCAGCCAGAAGCTGCAGGTCTCTGCTCAGGCTCAGACTCCTCTAGAAAAGCTCTTGCAGGAAAGGGTGGAGGAGCTGGAGTACGAACAGAAGAATCAGCTCTTGGTTGAGCAGGAGAAATACAATGATTTGCTGGACTACTATACTCTGTGGGTTCATCAAGTCAAGACACCCATTGCTGCCAGCTCACTCTTAATTGGAGATTTGAAGGATAAGGAAGCCAAGTCTCAGCTAGAGCAGGAGCTCTTTAAGATCGAGTCCTACGTTCATCTGGTGCTTCAGTACCTCCGTCTGGAAAGCTTCCATGATGATCTAGTTCTGAAGCAGGAAAATCTGGCTGATTTGGTCAGGGAAGTAGTTAAGAAATATGCCCTTTTCTTTATTCAGCAAGGACTCAGCCTCAATCTTCATGATCTAGACCACACGATTGTCACTGATAAAAAGTGGTTTCTAGTGATTTTGGAGCAGGTCCTGTCCAATAGTCTTAAATACACCAAAGAAGGCAGCATAGAGATTTATTTTCATGAGGACAGACTCTACATCAAGGACACGGGTCTGGGCATTCAAAATGCTGATTTGCTGCGGGTTTTTGAGCGCGGTTTCTCAGGTTACAACGGTCGTTTGACCCAGCAGTCCTCAGGCTTAGGTCTTTATCTGTCCAAGAAAATTGCTGACCAGCTGGGACACAAGATTGCTATAGACTCTCAAGTTGGTCAGGGAACGACGGTTTCCATCGCCTTTCCTGAGAAGAAATTGATCTTTGAGTAGGAGGAAGAAAGTTGCTAGTAGTGGTTTATGATAGTCTGACTGGTTTGGGCAAGAAGTTTGCTAAAAGTCTGGGGTTGCCTAGCCAGTCAGTCTGGAAAAAGCTGGAGGGACCCTGTATTTTAGTCAGCAGAAATAGCGGAGCAGGGCAGATTCCGTGGACGACCAAGCGCTTCATCAGAAAGTATAAGCATCTAATCAAAGGCTTTGTCATCAATGGCAATCAGAAGCGTTATCCGCGGACCTTTTGTGGGGCAACGGATAAGATAGTGGAGCAATACGGCCTCCGCCATATTCGTAACATAGAGGGCTCTGGAACGGAAGCAGACCGACAAGCGGTCAAAGGCTTTTTAGAACAGTTGCAGACAGATGAAAATTCTCATAAAAGTCACTAGGTTTTGAGCTATTTTAGGTAGATGCTTTGCATGATTTTTAAAAGTGACAAAATTGTAAGAATAAAACTAGCAAATGAAAGGTTAGGTTATGGTACCGGCCTTTCTTTTTTATTATCATAGAGGCAAGAAATAAGAAGGAGACAGAAAAATGAAATCAAAAGGTATAAATGCTTTTCAGTTGAAGCTCTTCATGGCATTTCTTATGGTTTTTGACCACATCAGCCAGATACCGGGGCTGGTGCCGGATGGCTGGGATGGCATCTTGCATGCCCTAACTCGCTGTGTCGGAGCAGCATTTGCCTTCATGGCAGTGGAAGGCTTTCTCCACACTCGCAACCGTCTGGCTTACAATATGCGGCTCTTCTTTTGGGCAGCCCTGATGCAGACAGGAAACTGTATCCTGACGCTTCTCTTTCAGGAGAAGGGCATTTACCTCACTCACAACATCTTCCTGACCTTGGCCTGCGGGGTCCTCATGCTGAGTCTTTTCTTTGGCTTTTCTGACAATGGCGGAGCTGCTAAGGATAGGAAGTCTGGTTTGCGGATAGCGGCAGGAGTATTAGTCTTGCTGGCCGGGCTTCTCTTTAGCGAAGGCGGCATGGCTCTGCTTCCTTTCATGCTCTTGACCTACCTTTTTAGAAATCAAGTCTTTTTCAGAAACTTGTTTTATGTAGTTTGGGCGGGAGTTCTCTTTGCCATGAGTATTCAAATTTATCCAACCTTGCAGGACACGCTATCAATGCTGCTCTATAATTCAGACTGGCTCTTTATCAGTGCTCTTCCTCTCTTGCACTTCTATAATGGTGAGCGAGGATCCAGCAGCAAGTGGAGCAAATATTTCTTCTATATTTTCTATCCAGCCCACCTTTGGCTAATTGCTTTGATTGCCTTTTGTGTAAAATAAAGCCCATCTCATCTTACAAAAGTGTAAGATTGCACTTTAAAATGTAAGCTTAGGTTATGGCAGGGTGGTTGGTATTGAGATAAAATAGACTTATCAATTAGGAGGCAGTTCATAAATACTGCTAAAAGCAGGGCTTTGATAGGTGCCTGCTAGACAGAAAGGAAGCAAGATGACATTATTAGACGTACAGCACGTGAAAAAGATTTATAAAACCCGCTTTCAGGGCAGCCAAGTAGAGGCACTGAAGGACATTCACTTTACAGTAGAAAAAGGCGAATATGTCGCCATCATGGGTGAGTCAGGCTCTGGGAAATCCACCCTGCTCAACATCCTAGCCATGCTGGACAAGCCAACTGAGGGCCGCGTCTTTCTCAACGGAACTGACACGGCAACCATCAAAAACAGTCAGGCTTCCAGCTTCCGTAGGGAGAAATTAGGTTTTGTCTTTCAGGATTTCAATCTGCTGGATACCCTGTCGGTCAAGGATAATATTCTCCTGCCACTGGTGCTCTCTCGCCGTCCCATTACCGAGATGATGCAAAAGCTGGTCACAACCTGCAACGAGCTGGGGATTAACAAGCTGCAAGAGAAGTTTCCTTATGAGATTTCCGGTGGCCAGAAGCAACGGGTTGCAGTAGCTCGAGCCATCATCACAGATCCTGAGATTCTGCTGGCGGATGAGCCGACGGGAGCCTTGGATTCCAAATCTTCAGCAGCCCTGTTGGATGTCTTTGACGACATCAATGCCCGCGGTCAAACCATTCTCATGGTGACCCACTCAACTGCAGCGGCTAGCCGGGCCAAGCGGGTGCTCTTTATCAAGGATGGGATTCTCTACAACCAAATCTTCCGTGGTGACAAGACCGAGCGGCAGATGTTCCAAGAGATTTCTGATACTCTGACAGTTATGGCAAGTGAGGTGGGCAATTATGTTCAAACTAACGAGTAAACTAGCTTTGTCCAATCTGGTTAAAAATCGCAGTTTGTATTATCCATTTGCTTTGGCGACGGTACTTGCAACAGCAATTTTGTATAGTTTTGTCTCACTAGCTTATAGCCCCAATATGGAGACCTCTTATGGCGGTTCGGCAGCTCGCATGACCTTGCAGTTTGGCATTCATGTCATTCAGATTGCCGTCCTTATCCTCATTACCTATGCTAATAGCTTCGTCATGAAAAACCGCTCCCGAGAGTTGGGAGTCTATAGTCTGTTGGGCATGGAGAAAAAGCATCTGCTAGTCATGACCTTCTTTGAACTCTGTGTTTTTTATCTAGCTACAGTTGGTCTGGGTATCTTGTCTGGCCTAGCTTTAGATAAGATGCTCTACGTAGTTCTTTTGAAATTGATGGGAATGCCGGCAGTTCTTGCCTCAACCTTCCAATGGCAGAATGTCTGGATGACTCTAGCTAGTCTGGGTGTTGCTTTTGCGGTGATTTTGTTGCTCAACTCTACGCGCCTTCTACGCTATAGCTCTCTTAACCTAATGAAAGAAAAGAAAGCAGGCGAGAAGAAGGGACGATTCCTTTTTCTGCAAACCTTGCTGGGTCTCCTGCTCATGGGTGTGGCTTATTATATGGCTTTGACCGTTACCAAGCCTGTCGCTGCTATCGGCAATTTCTTTATAGCTGTGATCATGGTTATCCTAGCAACCTATCTGCTTTTTAATGCAGGGTCAATTACACTATTGAAATTTCTCAAAAAGCGCAAAGGCTACTACTATAAAACGCAGAATTTCATTTCTGTTTCCAATCTCATCTCGCGGATGCGTAAAAATGCAGCAGGATTGGCAACTATCTCCATTCTATCTACCATGCTCCTTGTGACTCTGGTAGGTACAATCAATATCTATGTTGGAGGTCAGGATTATATTACTACCTTGCATCCGAAGGATTATAATGTCAGTATCGTCTTGCCGAAATCGACCGATCAGAAGGAGGCTTTGTTGGACAAGGTTCAGCAAGTGGCTCAGGACTCAGGTCTGAAGAAGCCAAGCTATACTACCTATCTCTACCAATCAGCCTTCATTACGAAACTGGCTGGTAATGATGTGACAGTTCCAATGCAAAGAGAGCTGGAGTCGGATACAAGTATCTTGACCAAGTCTGCCGGCACGATTACAGTTATCAATCGTCAGGATTATGAAAAAATGACAGGGGAAAAGATAGACTTGGCAGACGATGAAACCCTAGTTTACGGGAAAAATATTTCCTTAAACAAGGACAAGCCACTCCGAGTGAATGGCAAGGACTGGAAGATTAAGCAGCTTTTATCGTCAAATTTCACGCATGGGGAAATCCCTAATCCAAACGATGTAACCATGGAACAGGGGCTCTATATGGTGGTCAATGATAGCAAAGAGGTTAATCTCGATGTGGATCATTTCTACTACATTGGAGTTGCTTCAGAGACTAAGGGCAGTAAAAAGTTTGTCGAGCAAGTCCAACTGGGGTTGAGGGACACTTTGGATCAGGAACAAGCTCAAGATGGTAGCTTCGCAATGGCTAGTGACCGTTATAGTGCAGAAAAGAGCTATCAAGAACTTACTGGAACTTTGCTCTTCATTGGTGTCTTCCTCTCCGTTATCTTCCTTCTAGGAGCCGTTCTCGTGATTTACTATAAGCAAATCTCTGAAGGCTATGAAGACCGAGATGGCTTTATCATCTTGCAAAAAGTTGGTTTAGATGAAAAGCAGACTAGAAGTACCATTCGCAAGCAGATTTTGACTGTTTTCTTCCTACCTCTCATCTTTGCTTTTCTACATGTAGCAGCGGTCTTTCACATGTTGCGCTTGATAGTTGCCCTACTAGGTGTGACCAATCTTCCTCTTTTGATTCAGACAACACTTGCAACTTGCGGAGTCTTCCTCCTGACCTATATTTTAGTTTTCTTACTGACTTCACGCAGTTACCGCAAGATTGTCGCCCGCTAAGAGCAAATCCCCGACCAGAGGTCGGGGATTTTTTGATGTCTGGATTTTCACCTCTCATCTCCCTCGTTTTACCGCTTGTCCAAAAAGCCGAGATTTTTCAAAAAAGACTTGCTATCATAGTCTCAGAAGTAAAGAAAAGGAGAAAAGATCATGTTAGTAGAAACGAAAAATCTTAGCAAGGTTTATGGCGATAAGGTGGCAGTTAATGATCTGAATATTCAGATTGAGAGAGGTAGTTTTACAGCTATTCTAGGCCCTAATGGCGCAGGTAAGTCTACGACTATCCAGATGCTGATAGGTCTCTTGCGGCCGACATCCGGGCAGATTTGCTATGCTGAAAAGCTTAAGTTGGGTGTGGTTTTCCAAAACAGTGTGTTGGACGCCCGGCTGACAGTTTTGGAAAATCTGACTATCAGAGCCAAGCAGTACAAGGAGATGCCGACAGGTAGAATCGAGCGCTTGGTCTCTCAGCTGGGCTTGTCAGCCTTTGCCAAGCAGCCTTATGGGACACTTTCTGGCGGCCAAAAGCGTCGGGTGGACATTGCTCGAGCCCTGCTCAATAGTCCCGACCTGCTTTTTTTAGATGAGCCTACGACAGGACTGGACATTCAGACTCGGGAGAGTATCTGGAGCCTGCTCAAGCAGATTCAGAAAGAAGAGCAGATGACCATTGTCTTGACAACCCACTATCTCAATGAAGCTGATGATGCAGATAAGATCTATATCGTAGATCATGGTCAGGTCATTGCCCAAGGCTCTGCAGACCAGATTAAGGGAAACTATGCCCGCAATGTCTTACGGATTTTAAGTCAAGATGCAGCAAGTTTAGAGAAAAGCTTGCCAAGAGGCTGCGCTTGGGAGCAAGTCAAGGAAGGGGAATTTATCCTCCACCCTAAAACGACTCAAGAAGCTCTGACCTTACTGGCTCAGGCTGGTCCCTATATCGAACAATTTGAATTCCAACCCGGAACTATGGACGATGCCTTTATGGCACTGACAGGAAGAGAGGTACGCTAATATGCTCGCTTTGATAAAACGTAATTTTTTACTTTATTTCCGCAACCGCAGTGGGGTAATTTTGTCCCTCTTCGGAGCCATTATTCCCTTTGTGCTTTATATCGTTTTTTTGAAAAATAATTACAAAGACCATTCCAGCCAGCTGATGGACTTGTGGCTGATTGGCGGCGTGTTGGCAGTTACAGGATTAACGACCACATTGGCAGCTTTCTCCCGGCAGGTCGAAGACTGGGAGCGGAAGGTGACAGACGACCTCTTTATCACAGACTTGGGACCATGGGGCTTGCAGCTTAGTTATCTTGTCAGCTCTGTTATTATCGGCTTTTTGATGCAGGTCATTATGTTTGCCTTTATGCTCAGCTATTTTACGCTAGCGGATAACATTTCCTTTGAGTGGGGAATCCTTCCTTACCTGGTTCTTCTGATGCTCTTAAATAGCCTCTTGGCCACACTGATAAATGCTCTGATTGTTCAATGCTTCAAATCAGTGGATAGTTTAGGGAAATTGGCGACAGTAGTTGGAGCAACTTCTGGTTTTCTAGTGGGTACCTATATCCCCATTGGAACCTTGCCGAATATGGCGCAAAACCTGATGAAGCTTACGCCTTCTAACTACATGGCATCTCTTTTCAGACAGGTTCTCATGAAAGAAAGTCTAGCAGATACTTTTGCTAATAGCAGCCAGTCACAAGCAGCTTTTGAAAAAACAATGGGAATTCGCATTGAATGGCAGGAGCTCTTGACAAGGACAGAAACTTTCTATATAGTTGGAATAGTTTTAGTTGCAATAGCGCTTATTTGGATGGTGCAAAATATAATTGCCATCCGCCGGCTGAAACTACAATAGAATGTGAATAGGGAGCTTTCTCTTGCAAGCAAAATTTGAAACAGATCCAACCATTTCATCCAAGGATCCGCTGGTTGTGGTCAAGGCAGACCAGCTAGGGGCAGAAGCCAAGGCCATCTTAGATTATTTAGAGCAGTACAAGGCAGGGCCAAGTGGCGTCCTGCCTATCAAGTCGGACGATAAACTGGTCATGTTGAGGACAGAAGATATTATCCTAGCAGACATCAACCAGACAACTCTGATGATTTACAGTAGAGATGGCATTTACCAGACGACAGAGACCTTGACTCGCTTTCAGCAGCGGATTAGCAGCTCGAACTTTATCCAGGTTTCCCGGCATGCTGTCATCAATATTGACCATCTGGAGTCTTTGTCTGACAGCTTTTCTGGCAATATGACGGCCAAGCTGACCAATCAAATCAAGACCGAAGTCAGCCGTCGTTATGTCAAGCTCTTGATGGAATATCTGGGAATCTAGGAGGTAAGTGATGAGTATAAAAAAATGTCTACACGCTATATTAATGGGCATCCAAACAGGGAGTGCAGTCTATCTGATTGTCCTTGCTCTCTCTATTCAAAAAAATCCGCCCACAACAAGTAATATCGTCAGTGTCATGGTGATGAGCGGTTTGATTGGAATTATCAGTTCAATGTTAAAAACTCTTGAAGACCGATTCTCTTTTTCAGTCTCGATTTTACTGCATTTCGCCGCTGTCGCAGTCTTAGTATGCTGTTTCATGGTCTATAATAACTGGGGATTTTTAATTGCCAGCTGGCATTTCTGGTTTAATTTTATTCTGATTTATCTCTTTGTATGGCTCTTTCGTTACTTGGATACAAATCTTAAGACCAAGAAGATTAACAGCGCCTTGGCCAAGCGTAGAAAGGAAAAAGAAGGCAAGTGACTTGCTGAAAAACATTCTGACAAGCATATCATAAAAACAAATGGAGCTGGGACTGTATCCTGCTCCTGTTTTTTGTATCTAAAAAACTCAAGCTAAATTTTCTAGCTTGAGTTTTATGTGATATTACACTCCCAATCTGATATGAGGGAAGTGGTTGTAGAGATAGTCAAAGGTTGACTGGAGTTTGGTATCTGTTGTTTTACCAATGTTCTTAATGGGCATTTGGTATTTCTTTTGATTGTTTCGAATAGCAACTAAGGTTGAGTTTCTGTTTGAAGCAACGAAGCCGCGCTGCATGGTGAGAATGTGGTGGTAGAGATGGACGACCTGTTTGAGATCAATCGCCTTGAAACCTCTATAGTAGGTAATGAGATGGTCTTTATAGACAGCAATTTTTAGCACATCGTCGTGGAAAGAAGCTTGCTCAAGCAGGATATTGAGATTGTTCTTGGCCTCTGGATAGGCTGCATAGATTTCTTCGTAGGCAGCGATATTTTTCTTGCGGCCGATAATTCCCATAACGACAAAGAAAACACTGAGTCCAATCAAAAACAGAATGTAGAACATGAATGCAAGATTGTCAGACTCAAATTCAGTGATAGAGATATAGGAGCTGCTTGACATTACTGTGATGACTTCGGGATTGTCTGCTAGGAGACCGCGAACGAGGCTGCCATAATTAGAGATATATCCCTGATTTTTTTTAGGGGAGTTAGCATTAACATAAGAGCCAACGATTCGGACAGGATTTTTTTCCAGCTCGCCCTTTTTCTCTTTTTCCAAGAGCTGGGCAATCTGCTTGTCCCCTTTTTTAGCCTGCAGACCAACATATCCGTCTTGGTAGGCAACCAGCCAAACTTGAGTATTATCTTCAACTTCAATCAGAGCCTCTGGAAAAATATATGACACTTCAGCATAGACTGCTGAATCTGCTCCAGACTCGCTATTTCGGTCATAGGCAGTCTTGGTGTTGACTTTTTGGTATTGGATAAAGCCCATCACTGCAGCAACAACTAGAAAAATAAGAGAAATTACCAATAGGGCGATGGTACCCTGATTACGTCTTTCCTTGAGCATAGCTCAACCTCCAAAATATAATATAAAAAAATAATTTGATTAACAAACTATCTTTTTTGTATAGTATAACATAAATGCTTGACAAATGGCAAGATTGTGTTAAAATATGAATGAACACAAAATATAATTCATTCATAAAAGAGGCATGGAAATGGATAAAAAAAATGAGCTCCTGGCTGCGGCTAGAGAAGTCTTTGCGGAAAAAGGCTATAAGGCAGCTGGAATTTCTGATATTGCCAAGAAAAGCCAGATGGCTGTCGGATCCTTTTACAAGTATTATGAGTCCAAGGAAGCCATCTTCTTGGAGGTTTATATAGCTGAAAATAGCCGTATACGTGAGGAAATCATGCAACGAGTAGACTGGCAGGGCGAGCCCGAGGCAATCGTTGAACAGCTTTTTGCGGTAACTTTTGAGTTGATTTCACCCAATAAAATTCTGGCTGAGTGGAACAAGCCAGGCATTTCTCAGATTCTGCACGATTACTATAATCAGGATTCCGGACGAGCGTCCAATGCCTTTCATCAGTTTCTGATTCAGACCTTCAGCCAGCGCTTGCAGGAAGAGGGGTTTTCGAAGGAGAAAATAGCTGAGATCATGAAGGTTTATGACTTGATTTACTACATAGACATGCATATCACAGAGCAGGAATTTTCAGGCTACTTCGATAGTCTTGAGACTTTAGTGAAATATTTTGTTAAGGGGATTTTTTCCAAATAGAGGAAATTCCTTTTCTTAGAAGTAGACATGAATGAATTTAAAAAATCATTCATTCACAAACAAAGGAGGTGATGTCTTATGTAGTGCGAATAGGAATGGGAAGAAATGTGATTGCATAAGTATAAAGTGAATTATTTTTTAGAAAGCTTTGAATGAATATTTGGAAGCGTTCATTCAAAAATAGAAAGTGAGGAAAAAATGAATAAGCAAGGAGGATTTGCCATGAGTGGAATGGCTATTTTGGGTATCTGTCTGGTCGCGATTGGTCTTTTGACCATTGGCTACGGCGGTGTGACAGTTGGTTTTAGTTTAAGTGTGGATTTTCAGTCATTTTTAGTCGGAGGTCTCATCATTGTTCTAATCGGAGCAGCTTTGATTCCGGGCTTGCCGGCAGTTGCTAAGCTGGCGGCACTGGCTTTGGCAACTGTGGCATTTTTGATTTACATTCACATGATGCCAGATTTGGAGTTCATGCTTATGCTCATCTCAGATGTTGTAGTTTTAGGCTTTGCGGCTTGGTTTGCTATCCTTTTTTTAAGAAAGTAGGTGATGAAGATGATTGTAGTTTATGATTCAAATACTGGTATTGGAAAACGATTTGCAGAATCACTGGGCTATCCGACCCAGAGCATCAAGGAGAAACTGGAAGAGCCTTGCATTCTCATTACTCGAAATGCTGGTGCTGGGAAAATTCCGTGGTCCACCAAACGCTTCATCAAGAAACATCCTGGGCTGATTAAAGGTTTTGTTAACAATGGTGACTCTGTTAAACACGGTCGGACCTTCTGCGGAGCGACTGCCTTGATTATTGAAAAGTATGGGCTACAGCATATCTGCGATATTGACCAAGGCGGTAGTTCAGAAGATGTCAAGACTGTGCAGGCATTTTTGGCGGAGTACTAGTCTCATCAAGTTTCGTATAAATGGAGGACTCGTATGTCTGGGTTCAAGAAAATTGGGAGCTTGTTTCTGGCTCTGATTTCTGTCTTTATCCTAACGGCCTGCGGGCATGTACAGAAAGATCCTGACACTTCAGATAAGACGGAAAGAAATTCTTCCAAACAAGAAGAAGTAGATCAGAATCAGGTAGACGCAACTTCCAGTGCGTCACAGAAAGATTGACTTTTTTGTCAAAATAGAAGATCTTAATTTGTTCAATGATTTTTAGGTCATCTTTTGACCTGTTTTGTGTATCAATAGGAGAGAGAAGGCTTAGCATCTTCTTTCTCCTTTTTATGATAAAACCCTGTGAGCATTCCTATAGTTTTTTAATAGTCAATATGGTACAATGAATTAGTATTGTCTTTCCAGTGTTTGTCAAAAAGGCAGAAAAACATGAAAAGAGTGTGTTTAACTGGCTGGCCAATACGCTGTACTTTTAAACAAATTTTACTTGTGAGAAAGGAAGATTGCATGAATAAAAAACTGAGAGTATGGTTTCAGCTAATCATTCTCTGTCTAGGCGTGTTCCTGCCTTTCCTAGCCGGAACCCTTAAGGCTCAGGCGGCTGAACTTAATGATGTCATCACTGAGATGCACCTCACCACTAACTCTGGTGAGCAGCTGACCGATGGTGTGGATATCTGGCAGACCTTCCGCGTCTATGCTAAGTTTGCCCTGCCAGATAACCAAGCCCATGCAGGTGATACAACGGTGATTCATTTACCGAATGAGTTTACCTTTGGGAATTCTTCAGCTATTGAGCTCAAGGATGAAAACGGAGCCCTGGTGGCTAATGGAGTCCTGGATAGCGATGCCAAGACCATCACACTGACATATACAGACTATGTGGAGCAGAAGTCCAGTGTCAGAGGCGAGTTTTTCTTCTATTCGCGGATTGACCACGAGGTCGTCACAGAGGAAAGAGATATTCCAGCTACTTTCACTGTAGGCAATAATAGGATTCCAGCCGGCAGCATTCACTATAATGGACCGCCGAAAAAGTATGAGTCCCTGCTAGAAAAAAGTGCTTTTCAGTGGGATGCTGATGCTAAGAATGAAATCCGCTACAATGTGGCCATTAACCGCAACATGGGGAACTACAAAAATGTCTCTGTGACGGACAAGCTGGGTGATACAAACGCTAAGATTGTTCAAGACTCTGTACGAGTTTATAAGGTTTCTTGGCGCTGGAATAATGGAGATTGGGCGCGTGATTCGACTGAAGACGTAACAGCAGACTTCCAGTCTAAAATGACCTTTGGCGCTGAAGGCGATAGCTTGACAATCAACTTCGGTGATGTAGAAGGATTCGGCTACCTAGTTGAGTACAAGACATTGGCCGACTATGATTTGGCTGATGGAGAGGTTGTAGGAAATAAGGCTACCATGAACTACAACAATACCGAGACTGTGTCTGTCACCAATGAATACTCTTATCAGATTGCTGGCGGAAAGTCCGAAGGCTATAACTTCAAGGTTAAGGTTCACAAGACTGATGAGTCTAATGCTTCTCTGAGCGGTGCAGTCTTTGAAGTGGTGCGGAAAGCGACCAATAAGGTAGTTGGTACAATCACGACAGATGCGGATGGTAATGCGGAAGTTGGTAACCTTCTGCGTGACACTTATATTCTGCGTGAAACGACTGCTCCAGCTGGTTACGATCGCCTGACAGAGGATATTACTATCAGTCCGACGGATTTTGGTAAGACTTTGAACGTAGGAAGTCCGGCATCTGGAGATTCTGGAGACAGCAGATTGGTTGCAGTCAATGTGGTCAATAAGCAAACTCAAACTCCAGCGGACAAACAGGTAACTTTCAGCAAGGTCAATCTAGCTGGTGAGGAAATTGCTGGTGCACAGATTCAGATTTTCAAGGGACGGGAAAGCAAGGGCAGTCCTGTCGCATCTTGGACTTCAGAAGCTGACAAATCTAAAGAAATTAACCTAGAGCCAGGTGTTTACACCTTCCATGAGGAAGCGGCTCCGACAGGTTATCTGGCTGTGACTGATATTGTCTTCCAAGTCAATGAAGATGGCACTGTAACAGTTCTAGACGCTAATAGCAATGCTGTAGAATATACAGATGGTAAGTTGTTCATTACTGACCAAGCGGCACCAGCTGAACCTGGTACGCCTGATAAAGCAGTTCAAGGTGGTATTAAGCCAAATCAATCATCTGATTCTGATAAAGCAGCAGATGGTCAAGGAAAACCTAAAAAAGTGCTTCCTGCGACTGGCTCTGCTGAAAGTCTTGGACTAGTTCTTGCTGGTCTGGTAGTTCTGACTCTTTTAGGACTTTACCATAAGACTCGACTGAGCAAATAAATAAAGAGAGGATAGGGCAGAATGCTTTATCTTCTTTTGTTTGCACATTTTTTGTCTAGTTTTTTGCAGCTTACTGAGCAATTTCTTCCAGTTACTCATGCTGGGCAGCCACTTACGGAAAAACTCTTGTTTTTGTCTCAGAATCCTCTATAATAAATGGCAAATAGAAAAAGGAGACAGAAGATATGACAGATACAAAAATACAAGAGAAGCTGAAGCCAGGTTTGAAGTTAGCGGATTTTCAAAAAGATGGAGACATCTATCTGGCGCTGAATCCGGACTATGTCTCAGGGGACAATGCCAAGTATATGACCATGTACAATCGCTTGGCTCGCTGGTATGATTTTGGTGAGAAATGGATGGGGCCACTTCTCCATGGCAAGGCTATTGACAAGCTGAGAAAGGACCAGATGGCAGAAATAGAATGGAAGGATTATTTGTCAGTTCTTTATGTCTCTATCGGAACAGGTCACGACCTACGCTACATCCCTGAGAATATTGACCTGAAAAGCCTAGACTTTTTCGGGGCAGATATTTCCATAGGCATGCTGAAAAAATGCCAGAAATCCTGCGCCAAGAAGACAAATCTGCAGCTCTTTCATGCTTGTGCGGAGGACCTTCCCTTTGCGGATAACAGCTTTGACATCGTCTATCATATCGGCGGAATTAATTTCTTTAGTGATAAGGCCAAGGCCATGCAGGAAATGCTGCGGGTGGCTAAGCCAGGAACTAAGATTATGATTTCAGACGAGACGGCAGACTATGTCGACCAGCAATATAAGAAGAACCACTTCAGCAAGAACTATTTTAAGGACGCTACTGTTGATTTAGGAGAAATTGAGGCCGTTATACCGGCAGGGGTTAAGGAGAAGGAGTTGAAACTCCTCTGGGATGGGAAATTTTATGTCCTGACGTTTAGGAAATAAATCAGAAGAACCGGACTTTGTTTCCGGTTTTTCTATGTTATTGAGGACATTGATTGTCAGACGTAATTGACCCTAACAATAGTGGTTTGATTTGCGAATGAACCATATAAATCGTCCACCTCTTCTAAATGACAAAAAGGTAAACAAATGTTAAAAAAATTTTCTTTTGTGTATAGCCATTTTTCTTATAGTATGATAAAATGTAGATGTAATGTATCTATAAATGTTCGCTTTCTAGAAAGCGGGCACTGACAAGATGGGGAAGCTCAGTTAGTATACAATTACATTGTACATTTAAAACTGAATATTGTGAGAAAGGAAAATTGCATGAACAAAAGGATTAGAGCATTGCTCCACCTTATTATTCTTTGTTTAGGAGTCATTTTGCCATCAGTAGCTCCTCTTACTCAGGTGCAAGCAGCTGAGTTTGGTGATGTTATCACTGAGATGAGCCTGAAGAACTCTTCAGGTGGTGATTTGACGCAGGGAATTGATATTTGGGAAACTTTTCGAGTTTACGCAAAGTTTGTCTTGCCGGATAACCAAGTACATCAAGGAGATACGACAAAAATCACCTTGCCCTCTGAGTATGCTTTTGGGAACTCTTCAGCTATTGAACTTAAGGACAGCTCAGATAACGTAGTGGCAAATGGATTTTTGGATTCAACCAACAAGACCATTACTTTGACCTATACAAATTATGTTGAGCAAAAGTCTGGTGTTCAAGGAGAATTCTTCTTCTATGCACGAGTTGACCATGATGTTGTGAGACAAGAAGGTGACTTGAATGGTGGATTTACCGTAGGAGGTCGGATGTTGTATCCGGGAATCGTCCATTATAATGGACCACCCAAAAGATATGACTCAAAAATTGAGAAGAGCTCTTATCAGGCAGCAGAAGACGGTAAGAACGAGGTTCATTACAATATTGCGATTAACCGCAATATGGAGCATTATACCGGAGTAACGATAACTGACAAAATTACCTCGCCTAATTTTAAAATCATGAGAGACTCAATTCGGGTCTATAAAATTGCTTGGCGCTGGAATAATGGAGATTGGGTGCGGGATTCAACAGAAGACGTGACAGCTAATTTCCAATCAAAAATCACAGAGAATGCTGCTGGTGATGGATTCACGATTGACCTTGGCGACATGGATGGTTTCGGGTATTTGCTGGACTATAAGACAAAAGCAGATTACGATCTAGTTGATGGTGAGCGCGTTTCCAACAGTGCTACCATGACCTATAATGGTGGTCAAACAACGACATCATCTGAAAATCGTTCTTATCAGATTGCAGGCGGTGTTGGAGAAGGCTATGTTTTCACCATTAAGCTCCATAAGGTTAATGAAAATGGTGAGGACCTGCAAGGTGCAGAATTTGAAGTTGTTCGTGATCGGAGCGGAGCAGTTGTCGGAAAATTAACTACAGATTCTAACGGGAATGCCAACTTGGGTGACTTGTTGCGCGATGATTATACCATCCGTGAAGTGACTCCTCCTACAGGATATGATAAATTAACTGAGGAAATTAAGATTGGTTCCCAGGATTTTGGAACAGACAAATCTGTATCGCGCGAGATCGTCAATAAGAAGACGGTAACCGAGCAGGATGTAACTTTCAAAAAAGTAGATCCAAACGGGAAAGAAATTCCTGGTGCGCAACTGAAAATCTATAAAGGTGATCATGTTGATCAGGAAGAAGCTCCTGTTGCAGACTGGACTTCTGAGGCTGACACTTCTAAAGTCATAAAATTGTCTCCAGGAACCTATACACTGACTGAAGCTAACGCTCCTGCTGGTTATCAATATGTAGAAGATATCACATTTACAGTAGGCGATAATGGTACTGTTGCTCTTGTGAAAAAAGGAGCAGAAGATACTGTTCAAGCAGCGGGCTCAATTCTGACGATTACCGACAAGGAGGATAATAGTCCTAAAGCCATTACCTTTAGTAAGGTCAACCTAGGCGGTACAGAAATTGCTGGCGCTCAAATTAAGATTTTCAAGGGCAACAAAGCGCAGGGTCAAGCAGTAGAAAGCTGGACTTCCGAAGCTAATCAGTCTAAAGAAATCAATTTGGAGCCTGGTATTTACACCTTCCATGAGGAAGCAGCTCCAACTGGTTACCTGAAAGTAACCGACATCACTTTCCAAGTCAAACATGACGGCACAGTGGAAGTGACCAATGTCGGCGAGAAAGACTCTAAAGGTGAAAACAACAAGGTTGTGACTGACGGAGCAACTTTGAAGGTAACAGACAAGGATGACGACTCAGAACGTGATGTGACGATCAAGAAAGTAGATCCAAACGGGAAGGAAATCCCAGGGGCGAAATTGAAACTCTACAAAGGCAGTCGGATTCGTCCTGAAGCTAAACCTCTTGCAGAGTGGACTTCCGAAGCCAACGCATCTAAGGTGGTTAAGTTAGCTCCAGGGACCTATTCTCTGAAAGAAAGCCTTGCTCCTGCTGGATTTGTAGCTGTAGAAGATATTAAGTTCACAGTTCATTTTGATGGTACCATTACAGTTGATGCTAAAGGTGCAACAGATTCTGTTGAAGCAAATGGCTTGGTTCTTACTGTAACCGATAAAGAGGACAATAGTCTGAAAGCCATTACTTTCAGTAAGGTCAACCTCGGCGGTACTGAGATTGCTGGCGCAGAGATTAAGATCTACAAGGGAGACAAAGCTGAAGGTGCAGCCGTTGAAAGCTGGACTTCCGAGGCTAATCAGTCTAAGGACATCAACTTAGCACCTGGCACTTACACTTTCCATGAGGAAGCCGCACCAACAGGTTACCTCAAAGTAACCGACATCACTTTCCAAGTCAAAACAGACGGAACAGTGGAAGTGACAAACGTTGGTGAGAAAGACGCTAAGGGTGAATCTAACACCGTTGCGACCCATGGAGCAACACTGACAGTAACGGATAAAGATGATGACCTACCGCGTAAGGTAACCTTCAGTAAGGTCAGTCTTGGCGGTACTGAAATCGCAGGTGCAGAGATTAAGATCTACAAAGGCGATAAAGCTGAAGGCCAAGCTGTAGAAAGCTGGACTTCAGAAGCTGGCAAGTCCAAAGACCTTAACTTGGCACCAGGTACTTATACCTTCCATGAGGAAGCGGCCCCAACGGGTTACCTCAAAGTGACTGACATCACTTTCCAAGTCAAAACAGACGGTACAGTGGAAGTGACCAATGTCGGCGAGAAGGACGCTAAGGGTGAAGACAACAAGGTCGTAACCAACGGCTCAACTGTTACAGTAACGGATAAAGATGATGACCTACCGCGTAAGATTACCTTCAGTAAGGTCAACCTTGGTGGAACTGAAATCGCAGAAGCTCAAATCAAGATTTACAAGGGCGATAAAGCTGAAGGTACAGCCGTAGAAAGCTGGACTTCAGAAGCTGGTAAGTCTAAAGACCTTAACTTGGCACCTGGCACTTACACCTTCCATGAGGAAGCAGCCCCAACCGGCTACCTCAAAGTAACGGACATCACCTTCCAAGTCAAGCATGACGGCACAGTAGAAGTGACCAATGTTGGTGAGAAGGACGCTAAGGGTGAATCTAACACCGTAGCAACAAATGGTTCAACTGTTACGGTGACTGACAAGGACGACGATCTTCCACGTAAGGTGACCTTCAGTAAGGTCAACCTCGGCGGTACTGAAATCGCTGGTGCTCAGATCAAAATCTACAAGGGCGACAAGGCAGAAGGCAATCCAGTAGAAAGCTGGACATCTGAAGCTGGTAAGTCTAAAGAATTGAACTTGACTCCTGGTACTTATACTTTCCATGAAGAAGCAGCCCCAACCGGCTACCTCAAAGTAACGGACATCACCTTCCAAGTTAAACATGACGGTACAGTGGAAGTGACCAATGTCGGCGAGAAAGACGCTAAGGGTGAAGAGAACAAGGTCGTAACAAACGGTTCAACTGTTACAGTGACTGACAAGGATGATGATCTCCCACGTAAGATTACCTTCAGCAAGGTCAACCTCGGCGGTACTGAAATTGCCGGTGCTGAAATCAAGATTTACAAGGGCGAGAAAGCTGAAGGTACAGCCGTTGAAAGCTGGACATCTGAAGCTAATCAGTCTAAGGACATCAACTTGGCACCTGGCACTTACACCTTCCATGAGGAAGCAGCCCCAACCGGCTACCTCAAAGTGACCGACATCACCTTCCAAGTCAAGCATGATGGCAAAGTGAAAGTGACCAATGTCGGCGAGAAAGACGCTAAGGGTGAAGACAACAAGGTCGTAACCAACGGCTCAACTGTTACAGTAACGGATAAAGACGATGATAGTCCAAAAGCTATTACTTTCAGTAAAGTTAACCTTGGTGGAACTGAAATCGCAGGAGCTCAAATCAAGATCTACAAGGGCGACAAGGCAGAAGGCAATCCAGTAGAAAGCTGGACATCTGAAGCTGGTAAGTCTAAAGAATTGAACTTGACTCCTGGTACTTATACTTTCCATGAGGAAGCCGCACCAACCGGCTACCTCAAAGTAACCGACATCACCTTCCAAGTCAAAACAGACGGTACAGTGGAAGTGACTAGCGTAGGAGAAAAAGATTCTAAGGGTGAAGAAAACAAGGTCATAGCTAATGGTTCTAAAGTTACTGTAACGGATAAAGACGATGACAGTCCCAAGACTATTACTTTCAGTAAAGTTAATCTCGGCGGTACTGAAATCGCAGGTGCAAAGATCAAGATCTACAAGGGCGACAAGGCAGAAGGCCAAACAGTAGAAAGCTGGACATCCGAAGCTGGTAAGTCTAAAGATATAAACTTGGCACCAGGTACTTACACCTTCCATGAGGAAGCGGCTCCAACGGGTTACCTCAAAGTAACAGACATTACTTTCCAAGTGAACCATGATGGTACAGTGAAAGTGACCAATGTCGGAGAGAAAGACTCTAAGGGTGAAGAAAACAAGGTTGTAACCGATGGTTCTAAAGTGACTATTACCGATAAGGATGACGACCTTCCACGTAAGGTAACCTTCAGTAAGGTCAACTTAGGCGGTACTGAGATTGCTGGTGCTGAAATCAAGATTTACAAGGGCGAGAAAGCTGAAGGAAACGCAGTCGAAAGCTGGACATCCGAAGCTGGTAAGTCTAAAGAATTGAACTTGACTCCAGGTACTTATACTTTCCATGAGGAAGCAGCCCCAACGGGTTACCTCAAAGTAACCGACATCACTTTCCAAGTCAAACAAGACGGCACAGTGGAAGTGACAAACGTTGGCGAGAAAGACTCCAAGGGTGAAGAGAACAAGGTCGTAACAAACGGCTCAACTGTTACAGTAACGGATAAGGACGATAATCTTCCACGTAAGGTAACCTTCAGTAAGGTCAACCTCGGTGGTACAGAAATTGCTGGTGCAGAGATTCAAATTTTCCAAGGCAAAGAGGCAACTGGCAATCCTGTAGCAAAATGGACTTCAGAAGCAAATACATCGCATGAGCTTGGATTAGCTCCTGGAGTATATACCTTCCATGAAGCTGCAGCCCCAACCGGTTACCTAGCTGTTACCGACATTGTGTTCCAAGTGAATCTCGATGGCACAGTAACAGTTGTAAATGCTGACGGAAATACAGTAGAATACAAGGATGGGACGTTAGTCGTAACTGACCAAACGAAACCGACTGGCCCAGACAAGGATCCGTCTAAAAAAACAGATGAACCAGATCCGAAAAAATCAAATCAAGATAAACCAATAGAAAAAGACCAAGATAAACCTGGAGATAAGGGGAAGACGAAGAAAGTTCTGCCTTTCACAGGTACAGAAATCAGCTTTACGCTACTTGCTTTCGGTCTGATTCTGATAGTTGGTTGTGGGGTTTATTTCGGGATTCGTTTCAAAAAATAAAACAGAAAACAAGTGTCAATGAACGTTGACGCTTGTTTTTTATGTGCTTGATGAAAGAAGCCGATAGTTATCGTTGAATTTAGGCCTATTGATGCAGTTTAAGGGCAATCGAAAACTATTTTTCTAAGTGACAAAAATGTAAGTTTAAAGGCTAAAATGAAAGGTTATCTTATGGCAGCTAGCCTGGGAATCCGGTATCCTATAAGTGTAAAGAAAAAGAAGATAACTATCTTCCAAACTAATAATCAGATTTCAAGAAGGAGGCCCGCTATGAAAATCAATCTTTTTAACCATCGCCAAAGTAAACCTAAAGCTCAAAAGATTTCCAAGGAAGAAATCGAGAAGACTCGTCTAGGCTGTGCTTCCAGTCAATATTATTTCTGGCTGCAGTACAGTCACTGAGAGTTTCCAGTATTCAAGGATAAGAGAAAGGTCGGTTGACTTTTCTCTTTATCCGACTTGGAGCACAAGATGACAAAAATGTAAGATTGGCAGGCAAAATGAAAGATTAGGTTATGGAAACTTGTCTGTCTTTCCGGTATGATAGTAGTATCAAGTTAAATAAAGAAGAGGTTCGAGTATGACATTATTAGACGTACAGCACGTGAAAAAGATTTATAAAACCCGCTTTCAGGGCAGTCAAGTAGAGGCATTGAAAGACATTCACTTTACGGTAGAAAAAGGCGAATATGTCGCCATCATGGGGGAGTCGGGCTCCGGGAAATCCACCCTGCTCAACATCCTAGCCATGTTGGACAAGCCGACTGAGGGCCGCGTCTTTCTCAATGGAATTGACACAGCAACCATCAAAAACAGCCAGGCTTCCAGCTTCCGCCGAGAAAAGCTAGGCTTTGTCTTTCAGGATTTCAACCTGCTAGATACCCTGTCGGTCAAGGATAATATTCTTCTGCCGCTAGTCCTCTCTCGCCGTCCCATTACCGAGATGATGCAAAAGCTGGTCACGACCTGCAACGAGCTGGGGATTAACAAGCTGCAAGAGAAGTTTCCTTATGAGATTTCCGGTGGCCAGAAGCAACGGGTTGCAGTAGCTCGAGCCATCATCACAGATCCTGAGATTCTGCTGGCGGATGAGCCGACGGGAGCCTTGGATTCCAAATCTTCAGCAGCCCTGTTGGATGTCTTTGACGACATCAATGCCCGCGGTCAAACCATTCTCATGGTGACCCACTCAACGGCAGCGGCTAGCCGGGCCAAGCGGGTGCTCTTTATCAAGGATGGGATTCTCTACAACCAAATCTTCCGTGGTGACAAGACCGAGCGGCAGATGTTCCAAGAGATTTCCGATACTCTGACAGTTATGGCAAGTGAGGTGAAGGACTAGTGTTTCGATTAGCAGCAAAATTGGCGGTATCCAATCTGATTAAGAACCGCCGTCTCTATTATCCTTTTGCACTGGCTACCTGTGTGGCTGTAGCCATTTCTTATATTTTCAACTCCTTGGCTTTTAATCCCAATCTATCCAAAATGACAGGTGCCAGCTCTGTTATCCTCGTTTTGGTCCTAGGGGTTGTTATTGTAAACATCACAGCCGGAATTATTGTCTTTTATGCCAATCAATTTGTTATGAAGAATCGCTCCAAGGAGCTGGGACTTTATGGCATGCTAGGTCTCAATAAACGTCATCTCTTTGTTATGACTTTTATTGAGCTTCTGATTTTCGGGCTAATGGCTGTAATCTTGGGGCTGACTATTGGTGTTCTCTTTGACCAGCTGATTTATGCCTTTTTGCTCAAGCTCATGGGTACCAAGGTGGTTTTGGTTTCAACTTTCCAGCTACCGGTCTTGATTCTTGTTTTTATTTTCTATGGCTTTATTTTTGCAGGCTTGGTCTTTGTTAATGGTTGGCGAATTCTGCGTTTTGATTCTCTGAAGATGGCTAAGGAAAAGGCCAGCGGAGAGAAGAAGAGCCGGTTTTTACTGCCACAGACCTTTATTGGCCTGGCGGCTCTGCTCTACGGCTACTATCTGGCTCAGACTGTGCGTAATCCTATGGAGGCAATCTTCATCTTTTTTGGAGCAGTCCTCTTGGTCATTTTAGGAACATACCTGCTCTTTAATGCTGGTATTACAGTCTTTCTGCAGCTTCTGCAAAAGAACAAAAAGTATTACTACCAGCCCAATAATATGATTTCCGTCTCAAATCTTATTTACCGTATGAAGAAAAATGCAGTGGGGCTGGCTACTATTTCCATCCTATCAACAATGGTTCTAGTGACCTTCTCTGCCGGTATGAACATCTATTCTGGCGCGGAATTTATGCAGAAACTTATGTTTCCGCATGATTTCTCTATCAATGGCGGTGTGAATGCAAAAAAAGAACAGCTGGATCAGGTCTTGACAGAGTTTGTAGCAGAGAATCAGCTGAAGGTCAAGCAACAGGAGACCTATCAGTTTTATTCAATGGGTGTCAAGAAGAAAGAGGGTAACAGTCTAGATATTTATCCTAAGGGACAATGGACTGTGTCACCTAATACCTATATCTTGATGTTTTCCAGCGAGGATTACGAAAAGCTGACAGGAAAGGATCTATCTTTGCAGGAAAATGAGATTGCCGTCTTTAACAAGGGGGTGGATCTGGATTATAAGCAACCTCTGCAGCTGGCTGGCCAAAACTTGACGATCAAGACAGTCCTGTCTGAAGATTTTATTTTTCACAAGATTCCAGATGAGTATAATATCATCATTCCTAAAGGCCTGTATCTAGTAGCCAAGGATCCTAGTCAACTCTTAGCTCATCAGATGGAGCAGCAAGCTATTAATCCTGTTCTCTATGGTAGTCTGGATATTGAAGCATCAGAAGATGAAAAGGCTAAGCTGGATACAATCTATCAAAAGAAAATGACGGACTATAACCAGTCCCTGCCAGAAGGTGCCGGAGGTGTCCACGGTCAAACTGGTGTGATTGGCATACTTGAAATTAAGGGTATGCTAGGTGGTGTCTTCTTTATAGGGATTTTCCTCTCTATTGTCTTCATGATGGGAACAGTGCTGGTTATCTACTACAAGCAGATTTCCGAAGGTTACGAAGACCGTGATCGCTTCATCATCCTGCAGAAAGTCGGCTTAGACGAGCAACAGACTAGAAAGACCATTCGTAAACAAGTACAGACTGTCTTCTTCCTGCCCCTAATCTTTGCTTTCCTTCATTTGGCTTTTGCCTATCATATGCTCAGTCTCATTTTACAGATGTTGGGCGTGCTCAACGCAAGTCTTATGTTAGTGGTGACTCTGAGGGTTTGCGCTCTGTTTATTGCAGTATATGTCGGTGTCTTTCTCATTACTTCTCGCAGCTATCGCAAAATTGTGGCCATGTGATAGTAGAGACAGGCTTCATATACCTTTCATCTATTTTAAAGACTTAGGCTGAGATTTTTCTCAGCCTTTCTTTTCGGTAAATTTCTGAGAAGGATTCCTAAAAGGGAGGAAATATGATAAAATAGGGCGTTAATGCAATTAGGAGAATAAGAATAGATGAATATATTTAGAAAAAAAGATGCTAGCAAGGACAGAACGGGCATGCGCCGTCACTTGAAAATTCCAGATCTGATTTTGCTTGGTATTGGAGCCATGGTAGGAACTGGGATTTTCACCATCACAGGGACCGGGGCGGCCAAATATGCTGGGCCTGCTCTGACTGTTTCGATTGTCATTTCAGCGCTTTGTGTGAGTATTTCGGCCCTTTTTTACGCTGAGTTTGCCTCACGGATTCCGGCCAATGGCGGAGCTTACAGTTATATTTATGCTGTTCTGGGAGAATTTCCTGCTTGGCTGGCTGGCTGGCTGACCATCATGGAGTTCATGACCGCTATCTCAGGTGTTGCCTCTGGCTGGGGCTCTTATCTGAAAGGATTGCTCAGCGGCTTTGGTATCCAGCTGCCGGCAGCCCTGAATGGCACTTTCAATCCCAAAGCAGGTACTTATGTGGACTTGCTGCCCATTCTGGTCTTGGCCTTTGTTACGGGAGTTGTCCTTTTGAACTCCAAGGCAGCCCTGCGCTTCAACTCAGCCTTGGTAGTCTTGAAATTCTCAGCCTTGGCGCTCTTTATCATTGCAGGATTTTTCTTCATCAAACCAGAAAATTGGTCTAACTTTGCACCTTTTGGCTTTGGAGAAATTTATGGCGGCAAGGTCGGCATTATGGCTGGGGCTTCACTCATGTTCTTTGCCTTTCTTGGCTTTGAGTCCATTTCCATGGCGGTCGATGAAATTAAGGAGCCCCAAAAGAATGTTCCGCGCGGGATTGTTTTGTCCTTGAGCATTGTGACCATTCTCTATATTTTGGTGACCTTGGTCTTGACTGGGATTGTCCACTATAGCAAGCTGGATGTCTCAGATGCGGTGGCCTTTGCCCTGCGCAGCGTCGGACTTGGTTGGGCAGCTAACTATATCTCTGTCGTCGCTATTTTGACACTGATTACGGTCTGCATCTCCATGACCTACGCCTTGTCGCGGATGATTTACAGTATTGCGCGTGATGGGCTCTTGCCTGGCTCTTTCAAGAAATTGACAGAGATCAGTCGGGTGCCAAAGAATGCCACGATTTTAGTAGGGATTGCCTCAGCTGTTTGTGCAGGTATTTTCCCCTTGGCTAGCATCGCCTCTTTCCTTAATATCTGTACCTTGGCCTATCTGATTTTATTGGCACTTGCTGTCTTGAAATTGCGGAAAGATCAAGGAATGCCGAAAGCAGGAGAATTCAAAACGCCTCTGGTACCTCTGACACCGATTTTATCCATTATCATCTGCCTGTCCTTCATGACCCAGTATACCAAGGAAACCTGGCAAGCCTTTGGAATTGCCCTAGCGTTGGGAAGTCTCATCTATGCCTTCTATGGCTATAGAAACTCAGAAATCGCTGTAAAAGAGGAGTAGGGATAAAGTATTGATATTAAAGAGAAAGAAGAAATAGAAAAGAATGAAAAAACTTAACCTAACCCAAAAGAAGAAAATCTGGCTCTTTGCCCTTGCTTTTATCGCCCTGATCTTATTGGCGATTGTGATTAATATTCAGCTGAACCAGCCTGAAGATATGCATGCTGATTATGTTCGGCTTTGGAAGTCAAGGTGGCATGAGGAAAATAAAGACTGGCTCTATCCACTGAAAAATATCTGTCTTGTTATTCTGGCAGTTCTAGCTGGGTCTGGTTTGATGATTGCATGTTCCAAGAGTGAGAGATGGAAATAGGCTTCTGTAGATTTAAATGAAATCATCTTACAAAAATGTAAGATTAACGATAATAAATGTAAGGTAGAGACATGGAAAACGTGTCTCTATTTTGCTATAATCAGCTCAGGAATCTTAACAAGAAAGGTTGCGCGATTATGAAAAAAGTCCTTTTAGGTTGCTTGGGAACGGTGCTGATTTTGCTTGCTCTTTCAATAGGTTTTCTAGCCTACTTTGGTCCAGACTATGGCATTTTTCTTTTTCCACCTAGTCCGCAGGACTACGCTCGCTCGGTCGTGAAAAAGCTTGATTTCGGTCTTTATACGGGCAAAGACTGGGAAAATGAGAAAAAGAAAGCTTTAGAGAAGCTTGAATCAGCCAAGACTTATCAAGACACCTATCCTGTCTTGGAAAAATTAACCAAAGAGGCTGGCGGGAAACATTCTTATTTTTTAAGTCCACAGGATAATCCCGAAAATAGTCCAGAAAGCAAAAATCAGCCTGAAGTGCAGAATAGAGAGGGTATTCTCTATTTAAAAGTTCCTGCTTTTACCGGTGATGCACAAGCGGCGAAGACTTATACCAACAAACTGTCAGCAGCTCTTAAAAAGGATGATTATCAGGCAGTTCTTGTGGATTTGAGAGACAATACTGGCGGGAATATGTATCCGATGATTGCGGGACTATCCTCTCTTCTGCCTAATGAAGACCTCTTCCAATTCGTGTATAAAAACGGAAGCAAGAGCGCGGTTTCGCGATCAGATGTCCTTAAGCAGCTTGGTCTGGAGCAGACTGATGAGAAAGCAAAGAAAGTTCCGATAGCTGTACTTACCAATGGGAAAACAGGTAGCTCAGGAGAGATAACTGTTTTAGCTTTTAAGGGACTTGAAAATGTTAAAATTTTTGGTCAGCCAACGGCAAGCTATACTACGGGAAATAATTATTATCAACTATATGATGGAGCGGTTTTGCTCTTGACTACCTCGAGTATCTTAGATCGCACGGGCAAGCTTTATGAGAATGAGGCAATTCAGCCCGATGTCCTAACAGACCAGCCTTTAGAAGAGGCGGAATCTTGGTTGAAGGGACAGATAGGAGAATAGTTCATTGAAAGCAGTCAAAGAGACTGCTTTTCTGCTATAATAAAGAGAAGAACGAGGTGACAAATGATTCGTAAGATAAAACTAAGAGATGCTGCAGCCATTCAGTGGCTTAATGCTGAGTGTCTGGGCTATGACTTTGATAGGGAAGCGACGGAGGCTCAACTGAAGAGGCTACTAGAGAATGACCAGCATTTGATTTTGGTAGCT
This sequence comes from Streptococcus sanguinis, assembly GCF_900475275.1. Lineage (NCBI taxonomy): Bacteria > Bacillati > Bacillota > Bacilli > Lactobacillales > Streptococcaceae > Streptococcus > Streptococcus sanguinis. The sequence goes on from NZ_LS483364.1 coordinate 721,822, forward strand.
GAAGAAGGCGGACAGGTCATAGGTTACGCTCATGCGGCTAGCTACGACTGTCTCTATTTCCCGTCCTTGCTCAATCTCTTGGCTTTGGCCGTCGCTCAGGATTTTCAGGGGCAGGGACATGGCAGAGCGCTGATGCAAGCTTTGCGTGAAAAGGGGAAAGAGGCTGGCTACACAGGAATTCGAATTAATTCAGGCATTTCCCGCACAGCTGCCCACGAATTCTATCGCAGCCTCGGCTGCAGCGAAAAAGCAGACCAGAAACGATTTTATTGGGAGTTTTAGAGAATTTAAGGAGAAAAAAATAGACGGTCATGAGAAAAAAGAAGATAGTGTATGTTTTATTGAGTATTCTTTTATTGGGAGCTTTAGGTCTACTCTCCTTATGGGTTATTAAAATAAATACTAAAGTTTATACTGATATACGAGAAACAAAATTTAAGAGCATTCAGCTTTTTGATAACAATAAATTCGTGTTGGTCGCTGTGGATGAGAAAAATAATCGAGCTGATATTTACTATGGCCAAAATTATGTTTCAACTATTGCTGTTCATTCTTGGCGAATTGGAGAAGTTAAAAACTCTCCACCAATTGGGAAAGAAGAATACTATAAGATAATCAGCTACGATTTAAATAGCCCTAATCTATCAAGGAAAGAACTAGACCTGTATGAATTGCCTAGAATTCAGACACAAAAGTTTAGACTCAATGAAGTCTTAAGCAGTTATTATGGTAATGGGAAAGACTATATGGCACGAGACAATCTTTACCAATATGTTAATGGAGAATATTTTGAGCAAAGTTTTTTACTGGATATTGATAATGAGGAGCTCTTTTTTAAAGATGTTGCTCAAAGAAGAAATGAGATGGCGACGAAAGATCCATATCGAAACAAAGTGAGTTTGACTCCTGGTGGACTAGGGGACAGCTTAAGTGCTCAGTTGAGAGAATACCATTTATTGCAATTGCGAGGGGCTATTATTCCAGACTTAGATTCTGATAATAAAATTGATATTTCTAACACCAACTTTGCTCAGCTTTATCCAGAAGTAGCCAAAAATATGAAGGATATGACTCAACTTTATTTCCGGCCTGAGTAGTATAATCAGAAAGAATGGTTTGACAACCTTTTGCATTGGTTTGCACCTAAGGAACAGGATGTGATGGAGGTGTATGCGACAGATTCTGCAACAGGTGAGAAAACACAAATCAAGTCATTTGATGACTATTTAGCATGGCGAGAAGCCCACCCAGAGGAGGTGAAAAAATATGAGTAATAAAATTGAACGGCTAACTCAACAGCATGCTTTAGAAATTGCCAATGATTGGCATTACGAGGCGCCTTATGACTTTTATGATATGAAAAATGATTTGGAAGATTATGAAGAAATAGTCTCCCAAGAAGCGCGTAGAGACCGTTATTATCAAGTCCTGAGAGAAGGAGAACTCTATGGATTTTTCTGCTTGGAGCAGAAAGGAGAGCGAACTTTGGAGCTTGGTTTGGGGATGAAGCCAGAGCATTGCGGAAAAGGTCAGGGCGCGGGATTTCTGCAGGAAATTCTGGAATTTATCATGGCAAATTTGGCGCCCCAAGTCATAAGGCTATACGTGGTTGACTTCAATCACCGAGCCCAGCAGCTTTATCTCAACATGGGCTTTGAAGTGGTGAGGCGCATCCCGCAGGAAAGCAATGGCGATATTCATCTCTTTGTGGAGATGGTGAAGAAGGTCTAATTTTAGACTTTGTTGCAAAGCGTCAGATAAAATTATTGACAGTCAAGAAAAAGTCGTTCAATATACTTATGACTACTGGCGGCTAGTAGGGATTTTGTCAATGATTACCAATAAACAAAAGGAGAAAACCATGACATTTGAAGAAATTTTACCAGGCCTTAAGGCCAAGAAAAAATATGTGCGTACAGGTTGGGGTGGAGCAGAGAACTACGTCCAGCTCTTTGACACGATTGAGCAGAATGGGGTGGCTCTCGAGGTGACACCTTATTTCCTCATCAATGTTTCTGGTGAGGGGGAGGGCTTCTCCATGTGGAGTCCGACTCCTTGTGATGTCCTCGCGACAGATTGGGTGGAAGTAGATGACTAAGACGGTACTGGTGACGGGAGCTAGCTCTGGCATCGGCCGAGCTCAGGCTCTGACCTTTTTGGAAAATGGCTACCGGGTTTATGGGGTGGACAAGGATGAAAATCCAGGCTTTCTAAATGAGCTACGTTTTGTCAAGCTGGATTTGACGGGTGATTTGACACCGCTCTTCACTAACTTACCTGAGGTGGATATTCTCTGCAATACAGCAGGTATCTTGGACGATTATCGTCCCCTACACGAGATAAGTGACGAGGACTGGGAGCAGATTTTTGCTATCAATCTGACCGCTACCATAAAAATCACTCGCTTTTACCTGCAGAAAATGTTGGAGAAAAAGTCCGGTATCATCATTAACATGTGCTCGATTGCTAGCTTTTTGGCTGGTGGCGGTGGTGCTGCCTATACAGCTTCTAAGCATGCTCTAGCCGGCCTGACCAAGCAGATAGCCTTAGACTATGCGGATAAAAATATCCAAGTCTTTGGTCTAGCGCCAGGCGCTGTTAAGACAGCTATGACTGCCGCAGATTTTGAGCCAGGCGGACTGGCAGACTGGGTTGCTGAGGAAACGCCGATCAAGCGTTGGCTGGATCCTCAGGAAGTGGCAGATGTCAGCCTCTTTCTAGCCAGTGGCAAGGCAGCTGCTATGCAGGGCGAGATTATCAAAATTGACGGCGGCTGGAGTTTGAAGTAAGGAAATAAAATGTTTAAATGGGAAAAATGCAAGAAGATTTATCTAGTTTGTTTAGCTCTGCTATTTCTTATCTGGTTAAACAATACAAGCATCTTTTCTAATAAAGATGGACAGGAATATAAAATCCTAGCTCATCGAGGACTTGCGCAGACCTTTGATGAATCTAAAGCAGACTGGGATAGCAATACGGCAGCCATGATTGACCCGCCTACGCATCCCTATCTTGAGAACACCCTTTCTTCGATGCAGGCGGCCTTTGACCTAGGAGCGGATGCAGTGGAGTTTGATGTGAAATTGTCCAAAGACCAGCAACTAGCAGTCTTTCATGATGCAACTCTGGAATTCAAAACTGGCATTGAGGGAGAAATTCAGGACTATACGATGGCTGAGCTCAAAAAGATGGATATCGGTTACGGTTATACGGCTGATGGCGGAAAAACCTATCCTTTTAGAGGAAAAGGAGTCGGCCAGATGCCCACAATAGATGAGGTTTTTGAGGCCTTTCCAGACAAGGAGTTTGTGATTGAGGTCAAAGACGGGAAATTAGAAACCTATAAAGTCTTGTGGGAAAAGCTAAAAACGCTCTCGCCCAAAAGGTTAAACAAACTCAGTGTTTGTGGGGCAAGCGAGGAAGGCGTTCATTGGTTGCGCAGTCAGAGCAGCAGTCTCAAGCTCTTGTCCAAAAATCGCATGCTTAATGCTCTTATCCAATATGAATTATTGGGCTTTACGGGCTATATCCCTGAGGAAATGAAAAATGCAGAGCTGCGCATTCCTTTGAAATATGCCAAATTCTTATGGGGTTGGCCAAACAAATTTATGGAAAGAATGGAAGCTGTCAATACATGGGTTGAGCTAACAGCTGGCGGCAGCGATTTATCAGAAGGTTTCGATCATATCCATAGTCTAAAAGATATCCCAGAGGGCTTTGACGGCTATATCTGGACGAATAAAATCAATGAACTGCATCTGAAAGAAGGTAAAGAATGAAGGCAAAGGATACTTTTTTCCAATCCTGGACCAAAAATATGGTACTTTACGGTTTGGATGCTGGCCTAGGGCAGTTCTTCATGAATGCGCCTGAGACATCCTGCCTTTACCAACTAGGAAATTTCATCTTTCCTGCTGGTCAGGTGGATTGTTATTTTTGGCAGGATTTTAGCAAAAAATATAGTTTAGCTGACAAGGTCATTATCTCCGAGGAGCGCAGTTGGCAAGAGTTTCTGGATAGTCAGAGTGAGCTGCAGCAGTTCACTCGCTATGCTTTTACGGACAGGGCCGACTTTGATACAGAGGCTTTGGAGAAATGGCGGAGCAGTCTACCTGCAAACTACTACCTTTGTCCGATTGATAAGGAGAGTTATGAGCGTTTGGCTGAGGAAGTCTGGTCTCAGGATTTGCAGGGTGACTTTTCCGATTTTGACCATTTACAAGCGACGGGTGGCTTTGGCTTTTTACTCTATTCAGGGAAGGAAATCATCGCTGCTGTATCGACAGGATTGGTCTATCATGGAGCCCTTGATATTGAAATTGCTACCAAGCCGACCTACCAAAGACAAGGCTTGGCCAAAATCTTGGGTGCCCAGATGATTCTAGAAGCTCAAAAACGCTCACTCTTTCCACTATGGGATGCGCACAATGAAGCTTCCAAGAAGGTCGCAGAAAGCTTGGGCTATCAGTGTCTAGGAGCTTATCCGGCCTATGAATGGAAAGGGACTTTTGACCAATGAAGAAAAACCAAAGCTATTTCTTAAAAGACATCATGGAGGCTGTAAAATCGGAAGTGCTAGATGATGATTTATGTTTGTATGACAAGAACGATGGAGAACTGAATTTTCAGGACAGCTACTTGCCTTGTAGATACATTTGGCAATGACCTTGAGAGTTTGAAAAACTAACTAGCATTTCTTCCGCTACAGTCTTCAAAGACCGTTTCTGAAAAAGATTGAAAATAGCTCTAAAAAAGCTTATAATATAAGCTATAAAATGACAGAAGGCTTCTAGGAGGATTGATTTTGAAGAAGGTTCATTTTTTTATCATTTACGGCTGTGTCTGTTTTGTACTGATTGGCGGAACCTTTCTTTATACCTACTTTAAACCTGGAGGCATAGCGGAAGCAATCGAGTCCCGCTTTAAGCTGTCTGCTGTAGTGAATGCATCCTTGAAAAAATTCGAACATGACAGTTTCTACATGGATCGGCTGTCTGAGTCGACCTATCTAGAAGGCTACAAAAAAAGAAAAGCCAAGACAGTTAAACAGCTGACTGTTTCAGATTCACCTTATTTAGCTAAGCTTTACGAAACCTATGATGATCAAGAACTGACCCATTATTTCAGCGAAGATCGGATGTACTTGGAAGAAAAGGATGGATTTGAGACCATTGATGACACCGACTCCCGGAAACATATTGATGGCTATTCGGGCATGTCCTCCTTTAAGGCTTTGCTGCAGGTCATGGTAGATAATGAGTCAGAACTGACTAAGAAAAAAGTGGACGGGGGCTATGAGTTTTCGGTGACAGCAGAAGGTGATTTGGCCTATGACCTTATCGATGCCTTCTACTATGCTTATAATGATGAACATTATGATACGACCATTGATATTGAGAAGTGTCAGGTTGCCTTTGTGGTTGACCCTAAGACTCGGACCATTCGCTCTATTGATATGACCATGGATTTGGACGAAGATACAGCCTTAGATGGAGAATTGATTTACTTCAAGCAGAGGGCAGTCTTCAAGGACTATGGCAAGGCAAAAGTCCATCTTCCAAAGAAAATCAAAGAAAAAGAAGCAAAATCAGCTGTTTAAAGGCTGATTTTTTTGTGCAAAAGTTTTTTTGTTGCAGATTTTTATGGGGATGACTTGATTTTAAATTTTTAAAAATTACCTTTTAGTGATATAATAAAGGTGATATCCTACAGAAAAGAGATAATTGATGACAAATTACGCGATTATTTTGGCTGCGGGTAAGGGTACTCGCATGAAGTCAGATTTGCCAAAGGTACTGCACAAGGTTGCAGGGATTTCCATGTTGGAACATGTTTTCCGCAGCGTCAATGCTATTAATCCAGAAAAGACCGTGACAGTTGTTGGCCACAAGGCGGAGCTAGTTGAGCAAGTCTTGGCAGGTCAGACAGACTTTGTCCGTCAGACCGAGCAGTTGGGAACTGGTCATGCCGTTATGATGGCCGAGCCTGTTTTGGAAAATCTGACAGGTCAGACGCTGGTCATTGCTGGCGACACTCCTTTGATTACAGGAGAAAGCCTGAAAAATCTGATTGACTTCCATATCAACCACAAGAATGTTGCGACTATCCTAACAGCTGAAGCAGATAATCCTTTCGGCTATGGCCGTATCGTTCGTAACCAGCACGACGAAGTTTTGAAAATTGTCGAGCAGAAGGACGCTTCTGACTTTGAGCAGCAAATCAAGGAAATCAATACGGGAACTTACGTCTTTGACAATGCTCGCCTCTTTGAAGCCCTCAAAAATATCAATACCAATAATGCTCAAGGTGAATACTATATCACAGATGTGATTGGTATTTTCCGCGAGAATGGTGAGAAAGTCGGTGCTTATACGCTCAAAGACTTTGATGAAAGTCTGGGGGTTAATGACCGTGTAGCTTTGGCTACAGCTGAAAGTGTTATGCGCCGTCGGATTAACCAGCAGCATATGGTCAATGGTGTCAGCTTTGTCAATCCTCATGCGACCTATATTGATGTGGATGTAGAAATTGCGCCTGAAGTTCAAGTTGAAGCAAATGTGACCCTGAAAGGTCAGACCAAGATTGGGGCAGAGACTATCCTGACTAATGGTACCTACATCGTGGACTCTGTCATTGGAGAACGGACTGTTATCACCAACTCCATGATTGAAGAATCAAGTGTTGCAGATGGAGTGACGGTCGGGCCTTACGCTCATATCCGTCCAGGTTCTAGTCTGGCTAAGGATGTCCATGTCGGCAACTTTGTTGAAGTTAAAGGATCGTCAATTGGCGAAAATACCAAGGCTGGTCATTTGACCTACATTGGAAACTCTGAAGTTGGCGCCAATGTCAATTTTGGTGCAGGTACGATTACAGTCAATTATGATGGTCAGAAGAAGTACAAGACTGTCATTGGCGACAATGTCTTTGTTGGTTCCAACTCGACCATTATTGCCCCAGTTGAGCTGGGTGATAACTCACTGGTCGGTGCGGGTTCTACTATCACGAAGGATGTACCAGCAGATGCCATTGCTCTGGGACGTGGCCGTCAGATTAACAAGGAAGATTATGCTAAGCGACTTCCTCATCACCCTCAAAATAAGTAGGTTTAATCATGGAATTTGAAGAAAAAACCGTCCAACGGACGGAGATTTATCAGGGATCGATTTTTAAAGTGGTTCAGGACCAGGTAGAGCTGCCAGAGGGCAAGGGTCAAGCCCAACGGGATTTGATTTTTCATAATGGTGCGGTGGCTGTGATTGCTATCACTCCGGAAAATAAGATGATTTTAGTCAAGCAGTACCGCAAGGCAATTGAAGCGACTTCTTACGAGATTCCAGCTGGCAAGCTGGAGGTAGGAGAGAATGCAGATCCTCAAGCGGCGGCCCTCCGAGAATTAGAAGAAGAGACCGGCTACACAGGACAGTTGGAGTTGGTCTATGATTTCTACTCTGCCATCGGTTTTTGTAATGAAAAAATCAAGCTCTACAGCGCCAGCCATTTAACAAAGGTCGAAAACCCTCGTCCCCAAGACGAGGATGAAACATTGGAACTTTTTGAAGTCAGTCTGGAGGAGGCGCATCAGTTGCTGCAAAACGGTGACATCTGCGATGCCAAGACCATCATGGCCCTTCAGTACTGGCAACAAAAAAATCTGAATAAATAGGAACGTAGATCAATGGGAAAAGCTTTATTAACAGATGAAATCATTGAGCGGGCCAACCGCGGTGAGGATATTTCGGGGCCGCCTCTCATGGATGACGAGGAAACCAAAATTCTTTCAACTGGCAGAAGCTCCTTTAGCTCGCAGCAGTCTAGCCGACAGGATACTCAGTTTGGTTATCAAAGCCCTCAAAACCGCTTTGGTTATGAAGAAGCTCGGTCTCAGCAGAATCAGAGTCGTTTTGGTTATCAGACTGCTCAAAACCAAGAGGAGTTTACGGATGAGACTCTGCACATTGAGGTAGATCCGACCGTGACTAAGAGCCGTCGGATTGAAAATCAGAAGCGAAGCCTCTTTCAAGCCAAACTCAATAAGATTCTCCTTTGGGTAGTTATCCTACTGATTGGTTTGATTGCTGCTATTATTTGGTGGCCTTAAAAAACTGCTCTATTGCACTTAAAAGGAAGCCTAGCCTGTCTAAGCTTCTTTTTCATCAGATGATTTGAGGTATTATATGAAAATTGGAATTATCGCTGCCATGCCCGAGGAGTTGAAGATTCTGTTGGAGCATTTAGAAAACCCGCAGAAGCACCTGCGTTTGGGCCATGTCTATCATACGGGCTCCATCGGCTATCATGAAGTGGTGTTGGTCGAAAGCGGGATTGGCAAGGTTATGTCTGCTATGAGCGTGGCTGTTTTGGTCAATGACTTCAAGGTCACAGCCGTGATTAACACAGGCTCAGCTGGAGCAGTGGCAGAAGGTTTGGCTATCGGCGATGTGGTGGTCGCAGATCGTCTGGTCTACCATGATGTGGATGTGACGGCCTTTGGCTATGACTACGGTCAGATGGCACGACAGCCACTCTATTTTGAAGCGAGTCGCTATCTGGTTGCTGAAATGAAGAAAATTTTAGACAAGACTCATCAGAAGGCCAGAGTAGGGTTGATTGCGACAGGTGACAGCTTTGTTGCAGGTCAAGACAAGATTGACCGCATCAAGGAGCATTTCCCAGATGTCCTTGCTGTCGAGATGGAAGGGGCAGCTATTGCTCAAGCTACACATTCGATTGGCCTGCCCTTTATGGTTATTCGCGCCATGAGCGACACAGCTAGCCATGATGCTAATGTTACTTTTGATGAATTCATTCTTGAAGCTGGTAAACGCTCTGCAGAGACCCTGATTCAATTTCTGAAAGAGTTGGTTTAAAGGGGGAGATAGTATGTACAAAGAGTCTTATTTTGATGGTGGTCTCTTTTCTTACATCGGTCATGTGATTTTAGCTACCTTGATTACAGTATTTACGCTGGGAATTTGTGCACCTTGGGGCATGTGTATTCTGTATAATTGGAAGATAAAACATACAGTTATTGACGGGCACCGTCTTTACTTTGATGGTACTGCCATGCAGCTTTTTGGGAATTGGATCAAGTGGTGGCTCCTGACCATTGTTACCTTTGGTATTTATGGCTTTTGGCTGAAAATCAAACTGACCCAGTGGATTACCAAGCATACGCATCATGTGAATTGAGACCAAGCAAGCGAGACTTAAGTGGCTCGCTTTTCCCTTTCTTCAGTCTTGCCAAAAAATCCCTTTTGATGGTATAATCAAGGAACTGCAATCAATGATAGAGGAGAAAAAATGAGTATTTTAGAAGTAAAAAATCTCAGCCACGGTTTCGGAGACCGGGCTATTTTTGAGGATGTATCCTTCCGCCTCCTTAAAGGTGAGCATATCGGCCTAGTCGGTGCCAATGGTGAGGGAAAGTCAACCTTTATGAGCATTGTGACAGGTAAAATGCTGCCGGACGAAGGTAAGGTTGAGTGGTCCAAGTATGTGACGGCTGGCTATCTGGACCAGCATGCAGTGCTGGAGCAAGGTCAGTCTGTCCGTGATGTCTTGCGTATAGCCTTTGACGATCTTTTCAAGACAGAGGCCCGCATCAATGAAATCTATATGAGCATGGCTGAGGATGGAGCAGACGTTGATGCCCTTATGGAAGAAGTGGGCGAGCTGCAGGACCGCTTGGAGAGCCGAGATTTCTATACTCTAGATGCCAAGATTGACGAGGTCGCACGGGCACTAGGTGTTATGGATTACGGTATGGAGAGTGATGTGACGGAGCTATCTGGCGGACAGCGGACCAAGGTTCTCTTGGCTAAGTTGCTTCTGGAAAAACCGGATATCCTGCTCTTGGACGAGCCGACCAACTATCTGGATGCGGAGCACATTGACTGGCTCAAGCGTTACCTACAGAACTATGAAAATGCCTTTGTTCTGATCTCGCATGATATTCCTTTCCTGAATGACGTGATTAATATCGTCTACCATGTGGAAAATCAGCACTTGACCCGTTATTCTGGCGACTACTATCAGTTCCAGGAAGTCTATGAGATGAAAAAATCTCAGCTGGAAGCAGCCTATGAGCGCCAGCAGAAAGAAATTGCGGACCTTAAGGACTTTGTGGCTCGCAATAAAGCCCGTGTGGCGACCCGTAATATGGCCATGTCCCGCCAGAAAAAGCTGGATAAGATGGATATTATTGAGCTGCAGAGTGAGAAGCCAAAGCCTACCTTTGACTTCAAGCCTGCCCGCACACCTGGCCGTTTTATCTTCCAAGCCAAAGATTTGCAGATTGGTTACGACCGACCGCTGACCCAGCCCCTTAACCTGACCTTTGAGCGCAATCAGAAGGTGGCTATCATCGGGGCAAATGGGATTGGGAAAACGACCCTGCTCAAGAGTTTGCTAGGGATTATCCCGCCTATCGAAGGTCAAGTCGAGCGCGGGGACTATCTGGAGCTGGGTTATTTCGAGCAGGAAGTCGAAGGCGGCAATCGTCAGACACCGCTGGAAGCAGTCTGGAACGCCTTTCCGGCTCTTAACCAAGCAGAAGTCCGAGCTGCTTTAGCTAGATGTGGTCTGACCTCCAAGCACATCGAGAGCCAAATTCAGGTCCTTTCAGGTGGAGAGCAGGCCAAGGTCCGCCTTTGCCTCCTTATGAACCGAGAAAATAATGTTCTTGTGCTGGACGAGCCGACCAACCACCTGGATGTCGATGCCAAGGAAGAGCTCAAACGGGCGCTGAAAGAATACAAGGGCAGTATCCTCATGGTCTGCCACGAGCCTGATTTCTATGAAGGCTGGATGGATCAGATTTGGAATTTTAACCAGTTGACTTGATAAAATTTAATAAAAGAAAAGAGATGGTTCATTGAGAATCGTCTCTTTCTATTACTAATAATTCAAAAACTGCTCGATTTCCTGCTTCTCAATCTGTTTACCGTGCTGGCATACAGGGCAGGTGAGGTAATGTTTTCTACCGTAAGGAAAGGTTGGAATCCAATAGAGTGTAAACTTTCGGCCGGTTTCAATAATGTCCCAAGGTGCGACATTGTGGCAGTTGGCACATTCGATATTGCTTTGGGTCTGTCCTACGTTTTTCTGATAACCTTTATATCCCCAGATAATCATATTGATTTCCCTCCTTTATTGGTTGGGCAGCAAGCTTATTTGCTGAAGTCATAGTCCTTGATAATCTCGATTTTTTCAATCTTGATATCTTTTTTAGGCTTGTCGTTGTCGTCTGTTTCTGCGGCAGCGATTTTGTCCACCACATCCATCCCTTCCAGCACTTGGCCAAATACGGTATAAGCTCCGCCATCTAAAGTAGGATTTCCACCGTTTTTATAGGCTTCGATGATTTTAGCTGGGAAAGAATCCGTAGACATTTGGCTGGACAGGTCTTTCTTGCTTTGGTTAATGAAGAACTGACTGCCATTGGTATCAGGGCCTGCATTGGCCATGGATAGAGCGCCACGAATATTATAAAGATATGGAGAATACTCATTTTTAAAGCCGTTTCCAGAGTCTTTAGACTTGTCTTTTCCCTTCCAGATAGACTCGCCTCCAGTGCCGTTGCCTTTAGGATCTCCGGTCTGAATCATAAATTCATTGATAACACGGTGGAATATAATACCGTCATAATAGCCTTCCTTAGCATGGGTCAGGAAGTTTTCGACCGCCAGTGGGGCTTGTTTTGGAAAGAGCTTGATGCGGATATCCCCTTCAGTCGTTACCAATTTGACTTCCGCTTCATCTTCAGCAACTTCTGTAGACAGCTGCGGGAAGTTGGCATTTTCGTTGGTCATGGCATCCTTGAATTGCTCACGGAGTTTGCTGGTTTCCTCTGGGTCAGAGCTAGAGCTCACTAGCGAAGAACTGCTGGATGAGTTGGAGGAGCTAGTAGTCTCCTCTTTCTTACCTTTACCAGAGCAGCCAGCCAAGACAAGTCCTGATAAGAGGCTGATAAGAAGAATTTTTTTCATATAAAACCTTTCTCACATTAGATTGTAAACTACTGATATTTTACTACAATTAGGCTAGTTTTTCAAACCCTCCTGTGTCAGACAATCCAGGAGCAGATTTTTAAGTCCTGCTAGCCGTAAGTTCAGGTCGCGAATTGCTTCTATATCTAGCCATTCAGGCTGATAGAGATTCTGGGCATGACTGCGAAGGGCTTCCTCGCCCTGAATCACTGGGGCTGATGTATGGCTGATAGCGGCATGAAAATAGATTTCTAAGCGTTGGCCATTTCTGAAAGTAAAGGCTGGCTGCAGCTGCTTTTCAGACAAGCTCCAACCCAGCTCTTCCTGAATTTCTCGCTGAGCTGCTTTGACTGCAGTCTCACCTGACTCGGCTCCGCCGCCCGGTATCACAAAATACTCTTCTCCATTTTTCCAGCGGTGGATGAGTAGTATTTGCTTGGTTTCGGGATTGAAAAGAATGACTCCGGCTCGCATTATTTTCCTTCTGAAATATTTTTACTGTTAATTAGAATTTCTCTATATTCTAACATAAGAACAAGAGTTTTGCTTGGACTTGTTAAAAGTATGGTAGAGTGAACAAATCATCTTGATGTAATTAAATTTTATCTAAAGAGAGAGCTTAATAGCAGGCGAACTTGTGCATTGAGAGATGTTATGGTAAAATAAACAAAGTAAAAATAATAAGGAGTGTTTTCCATGGAGAAAAGACTGACAAGAGATGTCAAAAACAAGAAAATCGCTGGTGTATGTGCTGGTATCGCAAACTACTTTGATTTAGATCCAACCTTGGTCCGTATTCTTTGTATTGTTTTTTGCTGTGCAGCAGGTACAGGTGTCTTGGCTTACTTGATTGCCTGGGCGGTTATGCCAGAGGCTTAATAAGAATTTTGTGATAGTGAAATGAGAACTGGTTAGTCCAGTTCTTTTTGCGTGGATAAATAAGTTTTTTGTTTCTGATCTAGATAAAAGATTTCTCATCTATGGCTCAAATATGGTATAATAAGGGTTATGGCAACTAAGAAAAACACGAAAAAAGGCCGGACAACTCGCCGGCCGACAAAAGCAGAATTAGAAAGACAAAAAGCAATAAAGAGAATGATTGCCACCTTTGTGCTGGCTCTTATTCTTTTGTTTGCAGCTATAAAGCTGGGCGCCTTTGGGGTTACCATTTATAATATGATTCGCCTCTTGGTGGGAAGCTTGGCTTATCTGGCTATTCTGGCCAGCTTTGGCTATCTCTTTTTTTTCAAGTGGCTGCACAAGCACGAGGGGACGGTTTCAGGATTTATCAGCCTCTTTTTAGGGTTGGAGTTGATCTTCCAAGCTTATTTTGTCAGTGTGTTGAAGCTAGAAGGGGCAGCTGTCTTATCCACAACTCTAGGCAGGGTCTTGACTGATTTGACAGCTTTTAAGGTCAGCTCCTTCGCGGGTGGCGGCCTGCTGGGCTCTCTCCTGTACGCACCTATCTCTTTCCTTTTTTCAAATATTGGCTCCTATTTCTTCGGCTTGCTCCTCATTCTTTTGGGCGGTCTGCTCATGAGCCCTTGGTCTATCTATGACATTTCAGAAAAGGCTATGGCAGCCTTTCAAAATTGGAGAGAGAAGCAGGAAGAAAAGCGGCAGCTCCGTTTCTTGGAGCAGGAAGAGAAAGCTGCACAGGCAGCGATGCAAGCCATTGAAGTAGAGCAAGAAGAAGCTGAAGTCGATCCTGAAACAGGAGAGATTTTAGATGACGAGGACTTGTCAGATACAGCTGTGGACTTTGACGAGGCAGACTATGAGGAAGTGGGGGAGTATGACCCCCATGAGCCTCTGGACTTTGGTCGTGAAGAAGAGACGGAGGAGGCAGATGCGGATGTAGAGGTAGAAGTGGACTTTACCGCCAAGGAAAGTCTGGACTATAAGCTGCCGACCATCAACCTCTTTGCGCCCGACAAGCCTAAAAACCAGTCCAAGGAAAAACGCATTGTCCGAGACAATATTAAGATTTTGGAAGAGACCTTTGCTAGTTTTGGGATCAAGGCTGCTGTTGAGCGGGCTGAAATCGGACCTTCCGTCACTAAGTACGAGGTCAAGCCAGCTGTTGGTGTTCGGGTCAATCGGATTTCCAATCTGGCTGATGACTTGGCTCTTGCCCTAGCTGCCAAGGATGTACGGATTGAGGCACCGATTCCTGGGAAATCCCTAGTAGGGATTGAAGTGCCCAACTCTGAAGTTGCGACCGTGACTTTCCGAGAACTTTGGGAACAGTCGAAGACGGATGCCAGCAAGCTCCTAGAAATCCCACTTGGGAAGGCTGTCAACGGCTCTGTCCGCTCCTTTGACTTGGCTAAGATGCCCCATCTCTTGGTAGCGGGCTCTACTGGTTCTGGAAAATCTGTGGCCGTCAACGGTATTATTGCCAGCATTCTCATGAAAGCCAGACCTGATGAAGTCAAGTTTATGATGGTGGATCCTAAGATGGTGGAGCTGTCCGTTTATAATGACATTCCCCACTTGCTTATCCCAGTCGTGACCAATCCTCGCAAGGCTAGCCGTGCACTCCAGAAGGTTGTAGATGAGATGGAAAACCGCTATGAACTCTTCTCCAAGGTCGGTGCCCGTAACATTGCTGGCTACAATGCTAAAGTAGCCGAGTACAATGCTCAGTCAGAATACAAGCAGGTTCCCCTGCCTTTAATCGTCGTCATCGTGGACGAGCTGGCTGACCTTATGATGGTGGCCAGCAAGGAAGTGGAAGACGCCATTATCCGTTTAGGGCAGAAAGCGCGTGCGGCTGGGATTCACATGATTCTGGCTACCCAGCGGCCATCTGTAGATGTTATCTCCGGTCTGATTAAGGCTAATGTGCCTTCTCGGATTGCCTTTGCAGTCTCCAGCGGGACAGACAGTCGGACCATTCTGGATGAAAATGGGGCAGAAAAGCTCTTGGGTCGAGGGGATATGCTCTTTAAGCCAATTGATGAAAACCATCCGGTTCGTCTGCAGGGCTCCTTTATCTCAGATGAAGATGTAGAGCGAATCGTAGCCTTCGTCAAGAATCAAGCTGAAGCTGACTATGATGATAGCTTTGATCCTGGTGAAGTATCTGAAAGTGATTTGGATACTGGCGGGGGCGACGATGAAGGCGATCCTCTCTTTGAAGAAGCCAAGGCCTTGGTCATCGAGACTCAGAAAGCTAGCGCTTCAATGATCCAGCGGAGACTCTCGGTCGGCTTTAATCGAGCCACTCGTCTTATGGAAGAACTTGAAGCGGCAGGCGTTATCGGACCAGCAGAAGGAACCAAGCCGAGAAAAGTTTTGCAGACTAATTAATTCTAATTTCACTAGTCTGCCAGCAAGATAATCATTTGATAAAAATAAATCTGCCAGCAGTCAGCCGGCAGATTTTCTCTACTTACACATTGCCAAGGAAAGGAAAAGAAGGTATGAAACTAGACACTATTCACCATATAGCCATCATTGGCCATGATTATGCCAAGACTAGGGAGTTTTATGTGGACAAGCTGGGCTTTGAGCAGCTGGATGAGCACCATCGGCCAGACAAGCAGGACATTCTCTTTAACGTTCGCAAGGGAAATCTAATTCTGGAAATTTTTATCAAGGAAGAAGCTCCCAAGCGGCCAGCCTTGCCTGCTCCAGAGCATACGGGTCTGCGGCATCTGGCCTTCCGAGTGACAAATGTCGAAGAAACGCTAGAGGAATTTGACCGTTTGGAGATTCCTCATACCGAGCTGCGCTATGACGACTTTGACGGCCGTAAGATGGCTTTCTTCTTTGATCCAGATGGCCTGCCTCTGGAGATTCATGAATAAGACTAGGAGCATCGTAAGGTTCTTCTTTCACGGCAAAAGAAGGACTTGTAAATCTCACATATGAAAAACCCATCAGCTATCTCATAACCGATGGGTTTTGTTTTACATTATTACAAAAAGAGTCCGATGACCATGGCTAGGTACATGAAGAAGGTCAGAAGAAAACCGGCCCGCCAGAAGAACTTAAAGAACTTAGGGTAGTAGAAGCTCCGTTTTTTCTTGAGAAAATAGATGGTGATGGCGATAGCAAGAACTGAGAGAGCCAGAGTCAGCTGGGGCAGCAAGCTATGATAGTAGGCCTTGTCTGAAATAATATAAAATTCCACAACAAAAAGCGGAAAAGCCAAGTCCGCAAAGTTTAAACCGTATTTTCTTAATTGAAAAACTCGCACTGTAATAGTGGTTAAAATCAATGTTAAAAAGATAAATAAAATCGAAGCAATCTTTAATAGTGTCATAAGATTATTTTACCACAAAAAATTCAAAAAAGAAGATAAAATTCCTTGCATTTAACAAAGTTTAGTGTATAATAGAAAGGTATGCAAAAAGCATACTTGTGGGAGGTAAAAATCTTTATTTACCGCCAAAACCACAAAGGAGGATTTAAAAATGGCTAAAAAAGTCGAAAAACTTGTAAAATTGCAAATCCCTGCTGGTAAAGCTACTCCAGCTCCACCAGTTGGTCCTGCGCTTGGTCAAGCCGGTATCAACATCATGGGATTCACTAAGGAGTTCAACGCTCGTACAGCTGATCAAGCTGGTATGATTATTCCAGTTGTTATCTCAGTATACGAAGACAAATCATTCACTTTCGTGACTAAGACTCCGCCAGCTGCTGTTCTTCTGAAGAAAGCTGCAGGTGTTGAAAAAGGTTCTGGTGAGCCAAACAAAACGAAAGTTGCAACAGTTACTCGTGCGCAAGTACAAGAAATTGCTGAAACTAAGATGCCAGATTTGAACGCTGCAAACATCGAGTCTGCAATGCGTATGATTGAAGGTACTGCTCGTTCTATGGGATTCACTGTTGTTGACTAATCAATAACGCTCGTCCCATTTGCCCGCACTACACTTGATCAGATTGATGAGTGACGTGGGAGATGAAAATCGATTGAACCACTTACAAGGAGAAAGATAAAATGGCTAAAAAAAGCAAACAACTTCGTGCTGCTCTTGAAAAAATCGACAGCACAAAAGCATACAGCGTAGAAGAAGCTGTAGCACTTGCAAAAGAAACTAACTTTGCAAAATTCGACGCAACTGTAGAAGTTGCTTATAACTTGAACATCGACGTTAAAAAAGCTGACCAACAAATCCGTGGCGCAATGGTATTGCCAAACGGAACTGGTAAAACTTCACGCGTTCTTGTTTTCGCACGTGGTGCTAAAGCAGAAGAAGCGAAAGCTGCTGGTGCAGACTTCGTTGGTGAAGATGACCTCGTTGCAAAAATCAACGACGGTTGGTTGGACTTTGATGTAGTAATCGCTACACCTGATATGATGGCACTTGTAGGTCGCCTTGGACGTGTCCTTGGACCTCGTAACTTGATGCCAAACCCTAAGACTGGTACTGTAACAATGGACGTTGCAAAAGCAGTTGAAGAGTCTAAAGGTGGTAAGATTACTTACCGTGCAGACCGTGCAGGTAACGTACAAGCTATCATTGGTAAAGTTTCATTTGAAGCTGACAAGTTGGTTGAAAACTTCAAAGCTTTCAACGACACAATCCAAAAAGCGAAACCAGCTACTGCTAAAGGTACTTACGTAACCAACCTGACTATCACTACTACACAAGGTGTTGGTATCAAGGTTGACGTAAACTCACTTTAAGAATTTATATTGAACTGCCTTTAGGTAGTTCTTTTTTTGAAATAAAAATGCTGATAGCGATTAAAAACTCATAGAAACATGTTATAATAATATCGAATCAATTTATTTTATAACAAAAGGAGACGGTGTCATGAAAAAAGATCAGAACCAGCTAACTTGGCTGATGGTATCTCTGATTGCTTTTAATATGGTCTGGGGTCTGGGAAATGTAGTTAATAACTACTCCCAGCAGGGCATTTCGGTAATTGTTTCTTGGATTCTTATCCTGGCTATTTACTTTATTCCCTATGCCCTCATCGTGGGACAGTTAGGCTCTACTTTTAAGGAGAGCGGAGGCGGTGTCAGCGACTGGGTGGAGAAAACCTCTACCAAGCGGCTGGCTTATTTTGCGGCCTGGACTTACTGGGTGGTGCACATTCCCTATCTGGCTCAGAAGCCGCAGGGAGTTTTGATTCCGCTGGGCTGGGCTATTCAGGGGAATGGCGACTTTTTGAGTAGCCTTGATATTCATTGGATTGTTATTCTTGGCTTGCTGATTTTTGGTGCCTTTCTCTACTTGTCAACCAAGGGGCTGTCTACACTCAAGGTGATTGGGGGCTTGGCAGGAAGTGCTATGCTGATTATGTCTTTCCTCTTCGTCCTCTTAGCGGTCGGGGCTCCTTTTATCAAACCTGATATGCAGTTTGCGACGGCCAATATGGATAAGCTCAGCACTTACATTCCCAATTTTGATTTTTCTTATTTCACGACTATCTCCCTCTTGGTCTTTGCGGTCGGCGGGGCTGAGAAAATCTCGCCTTACGTTAACCAAACACGCAATCCAGCCAAGGAATTTCCAAAGGGGATGATTGTCATGGCTGTCATGGTTGGTGCATCTGCTATCCTAGGCTCTCTGGCTATGGGCATGCTTTTTGATGGCAGTAATATTCCTGAAGACCTGATGCGAAATGGAGCTTACCAAGCCTTCCAAAAGCTGGGCAACTACTGGGGAGTGGGCAATGTACTAGTAGTCATCTATGCCCTGACCAATATGGTTGGACAGATTGCTGCACTGGCTTTCTCTATTGACGCACCTCTGCAAATCATGCTCAATAATGCAGATGAAGAGTTTGTTCCAAGTTGGTTGCGCAAGAGAACATCAAAAGGGGTCCTCATTAACGGTTACATTCTGACGGGGATTTTGGTTAGCTTCTTGATTATTCTGCCTATCTTTGGAATCAAAGAAATTGACGGCCTGGTCAAATGGATGACCAATCTCAACTCCATCGTTATGCCCATGCGTTATCTCTGGGTATTCCTGGCCTATATGATGTTGAACAAGGCCTGGAAGAAGTACAAGGATGCTGAGTACAAGTTTACCAAAAATCCCAAAGTTGGCTTTGCCATCGGAGCTTGGTGCTTCCTCTTTACAGCCTTTGCCTGCATTTTAGGGATGGTTCCGAAAGTGGACTTTGCCAAAGATCCAGCTGGATGGCAATTCTCTCTCTTGACAAATATCCTGACACCAATCGTCTTGATCAGTCTGGGTGTCATCCTGCCACTCTTAGCTAAGCGGGAAAAGAAACAGTCTCTCAAGCAGTGAGTAGACCTAGCAAAAGATGATTAAAGTATTCATTCCCAGTCCTATCTGATGATGGGGCTGGTTTTTCTGTGAAATGAGTTAGTCTGCTCTGCTATTTTACAAAAAGGAAAAAAGAAAAAATTCAGTGATTTAACTATATAAAAATCATAAAATGTGGTAAAATAGTACAGATAAAATAAGGAGTAAAAAAATGGTAGAACCTAAGTATAAGCGTATTTTGATTAAGTTGTCAGGTGAAGCTCTTGCCGGTGAAAAAGGCGTTGGTATTGATATTCAAACTGTTCAGAAGATGGCGGAAGAAATCAAAGAAGTTCATGATTTGGGAGTTCAAATTGCTCTGGTTATCGGAGGCGGAAACCTTTGGCGGGGTGAGCCGGCAGCAGAAGCGGGTATGGATCGTGTGCAGGCCGATTATACTGGTATGTTGGGCACTGTCATGAATGCGCTGGTAATGGCGGATTCGCTGCAGCAGGTAGGTGTAGATACGCGCGTGCAGACAGCGATTGCTATGCAGCAGGTTGCTGAACCTTACATCCGTGGTCGGGCCCTTCGTCATCTGGAAAAAGGCCGTATCGTCATTTTCGGTGCAGGTATTGGTTCTCCTTATTTTTCAACCGATACAACCGCTGCCTTGCGATCAGCAGAGATTGAAGCGGATGCGATTCTCATGGCTAAAAATGGCGTGGACGGTGTCTATAATGCCGATCCTAAGAAGGACAAGACTGCAGTTAAGTTTGATGAACTGACCCACCGGGATGTCATCAGTAAGGGACTGCGGATTATGGACTCAACGGCTTCGACCTTGTCTATGGACAATGATATTGACTTGGTTGTCTTTAACATGAATGAGCCAGGCAATATCAAACGTGTTGTTATCGGTGAGCAAATCGGAACAACAGTATCAAATAATTTATAAGAACGGAGATTAGAAACTCATGGCAAATGCAATTGTAGAAAAAGCAAAAGAAAGAATGATCCACTCGCACCAAAGTCTGGCTCGTGAATTTGGCAGCATCCGTGCAGGCCGCGCCAATGCCAGCCTTTTGGATCGCATCCATGTGGAGTACTATGGAGTAGAAACTCCGCTCAACCAAATCGCTTCGATTACGATTCCGGAAGCACGTGTTCTTTTGGTAACACCTTTTGACAAGTCTTCTATCAAGGATATTGAGCGTGCGCTTAATGCTTCTGACCTTGGAATTACTCCAGCCAGCGATGGCTCTGTGATTCGTCTGGTCATTCCAGCTCTGACAGAGGAAACTCGCCGGGACTTGGCTAAAGAAGTGAAAAAGGTCGGTGAAAATGCTAAAGTTGCTATCCGCAACATCCGTCGCGATGCTATGGATGAAGCTAAGAAGCAGGAAAAAGCCAAAGAAATCACTGAAGACGAATTGAAGACCCTGGAAAAGGATATTCAAAAAGTAACGGACGATGCTGTCAAACATATCGATGAAATGACAGCAAACAAAGAAAAAGAACTTTTAGAAGTTTAACATTTTTATCAGAATCAAAACTCAGTTGGCTTTGGCTGACTGAGTTGTTTTAACATCAAAAATCCTTGCCCGGTTTGAAGAAGCAAGGTAGAAAATAGGTCTATATGAATACAAATCTTGCCAGCTTCATCGTGGGTATCATCACGGATGAAAATGATCGCTTTTACTTTGTTCAAAAGGACGGTCAGGTTTACGCTCTTTCTAAGGAAGAGGGAACGCATGAGCTGGGTCAGTCTGTCAAAGGCTTTGCCTATAGCGATATGAAGCAGAAGCTTCGTTTGACAACTCTCGAAGTTACAGCGACCCAAGACCAGTTTGGCTGGGGAACGGTAACGGAGGTCCGAAAGGATCTAGGCGTCTTTGTCGATACCGGTCTGCCGGATAAGCAAATCGTCGTGTCACTAGACATCTTGCCAGAGATCAAGGAACTCTGGCCTAAGAAGGGCGACCGCCTTTATATCCGTCTGGAGGTGGACAAAAAAGACCGCATCTGGGGTCAACTGGCTTATCAAGAGGATTTCCAGCGTCTGGCTCGTCCTGCCTACAATAACATGCAGAACCAAAACTGGCCAGCCATCGTTTATCGGCTCAAGCTTTCTGGCACCTTTGTCTACCTGCCGGAGAATAATATGCTGGGCTTTATCCATCCGAGTGAGCGCTATGCAGAGCCACGTTTGGGGCAGGTCTTGGACGCACGGGTGATTGGCTTCCGTGAAGTAGACCGCACGCTTAATCTCTCCCTCAAGCCTCGTTCCTTTGAAATGTTGGAAAACGATGCCCAGATGATTCTGACCTATCTGGAGAGCAATGGCGGTTTTATGACTTTGAACGATAAATCTTCACCAGACGACATCAAGGCTACCTTTGGAATTTCCAAAGGCCAGTTTAAAAAAGCTCTAGGTGGGCTGATGAAAGCTGGTAAAATCAAGCAGGACCCGACTGGAACGGAGTTGGTGTGAGGATAGAGAGTCTCATATCTAGAGCTGATGCTTGGAAGGATATGATCTTAAAGAAATGAAAGGAACCCATGAGAAAATCTTTTTACAGCTGGCTGATGACAGAGCGCAATCCTAAGAGCAAGGAGCCTAAGGCTATTTTGGCGGATTTGGCTTTTCAGGATACTGCCTTTCCCAAGCATACGGATGATTTTGATGAGGTCAGTCGTTTTCTGGAGGAGCACGCAAATTTTTCCTTTAACTTGGGGGAATTCGATGCTATTTGGGAAGAATATCAAGCCCATTAAGTGGATAGTGGCTAGGGATAGTCATTTTCTGCTTGCTTTGATATAATAAAGGTAATTTATTCAAAAAAATAAAATAGAGAGGTTCTTTGTTTGCAGGAACATTCAGTAGAATTGAAACTGGGCCATCCAGATGATGCCTTTCATCTCTTTGGCTCTAATGAACGCCATCTGCGCCTGATGGAGCAGGAATTGAAGGTAACCATTCATGCCCGAACCGAGATTGTGCAGATTTTGGGTACGGAGGCTGCCTGTGAGGAGACTCGACAGGTCATTCAGGCTCTGTTGGTCTTGGTCAATCGTGGCATGACCATCGGCACACCCGATGTTGTGACAGCCATTACCATGGTCAAAAATGATGAAATTGATAAGTTTGTAGCTCTTTACGAAGAAGAGATTATCAAGGATAGCTATGGCAAGCCAATTCGGGTCAAGACACTTGGTCAAAAAATCTATGTGGACAGCGTTAAAAATCATGATATTGTCTTTGGGATCGGGCCGGCTGGAACAGGGAAGACCTTTTTGGCGGTGACCTTGGCCGTGACAGCTCTCAAACGTGGGCAGGTCAAGCGAATCATCTTAACACGGCCAGCAGTGGAAGCTGGTGAGAGTTTGGGCTTTTTGCCTGGTGATCTTAAGGAAAAGGTTGATCCATATCTGCGCCCGGTCTATGATGCCTTGTATCAGATTTTGGGCAAGGACCAGACGACACGCCTTATGGAGCGAGAAATCATTGAGATTGCACCTTTAGCCTATATGCGGGGGCGGACGCTGGATGATGCCTTTGTGATTCTGGATGAGGCTCAAAATACCACCATCATGCAGATGAAGATGTTTCTGACACGCCTCGGTTTCCAGTCCAAGATGATTGTCAATGGAGACATCAGCCAGATTGACCTGCCTCGCAATGTTAAATCAGGACTCATTGATGCTCAGGAGAAATTGAAGAACATCTCCCAGATCGATTTTGTGCATTTCTCAGCTAAGGATGTCGTTCGTCATCCAGTGGTGGCGCAGATTATCAGGGCTTATGAACCAGCTCCTGTTAAAGAGGCTGCAACTGAGCCAGAAGAAATGGAATAACATACGAAAAGAGCAGATTTATTTCTGCTCTTTTTTGTGAGATTGATTTTAAAGTCGAAATTTTCAACTAAACGAGTTCGTCAATAGATGTGTAGTTCTTGTTGAGGCCTTCTGCAACTGGCTGGCTAGTGATGTGACCTTGGTAAGTTGTGACACCTTGGCGCAGTCCTTGGTCATCTGCAATAGCTTGTTTGAAGCCTTTTTCTGCCAAAGCCTCTACATAAGGAAGGGTAACATTGGTCAAGGCAATGGTAGAAGTGCGGGCTACAGCGCCAGGGATATTTGCAACTGCATAGTGGAGAACACCATGTTTTTCGTAAACAGGCTCAGTGTGAGTCGTTACGCGGTCAGCTGTTTCAATGACACCTCCTTGGTCAACAGCTACGTCTACAATGACAGAGCCTGGACGCATTTGCTTAACCATATCGTCTGTTACCAGTTTCGGAGCCTTTGCACCTGGAATGAGGACAGCGCCAATCACGACATCTGCCTCTCGAACGCTAGCTTCGATATTGAACGGATTAGACATAAGGGTCTGGATTTGGTGGCCAAAGACGTCTTCTAGGACAGACAGACGCTTAGCGCTGATATCCAGAATAGTCACTTGAGCACCCAGTCCTAGAGCGATACGAGCGGCATGAGTTCCCACGACACCGCCACCAATTATGGTAACTTTTCCTTTTGGAACGCCCGGTACACCGCCGAGAAGTACGCCAGATCCGCCTTCACGCTTAGTCAGGAAGTGGGCTCCGATTTGGACCGCCATCCGACCAGCCACCTCACTCATAGGTACCAAGAGTGGCAGTTGTCCATCTTGATCGCGGACAGTTTCGTAAGCCAGACCGGTTGTCTTAGCACTAGTCATAGCATCTGCTAGCTCAGGAGCGGCAGCCATGTGCAGGTAGGTAAAGAGCAAGAGGTCATCACGGAGGAATCCATATTCAGCTGCCAGAGGTTCTTTGACCTTGACCACTAGCTCAGCTGCCCAAGCTTCTGCAGCAGTAGGGACGATTTTTGCACCTTGCTTTTGGTAGTCTGCATCTGTAAAACCAGATCCCAGCCCAGCATTTGTCTCAATCAGAACTTCATGGCCTTTACCAACGAGGCTATGAACACCAGCTGGTGTCAGAGCGACACGATTTTCATTGTTTTTGATTTCTTTTGGAATACCGATTAACATAAAAAATATGCTCCTTTT
Organism: Streptococcus sanguinis; assembly: GCF_900475275.1. Taxonomy (NCBI): domain Bacteria; kingdom Bacillati; phylum Bacillota; class Bacilli; order Lactobacillales; family Streptococcaceae; genus Streptococcus; species Streptococcus sanguinis. The sequence continues at coordinate 746,049 of NZ_LS483364.1, forward strand.
TTAAGATGTTTTTATTGTATATGAAAACGCTTTAAAAATCAAGAAAAAATCAGAGTGGTTTGCTTTCATTAGTGAATTGTGCTATTCTGTTAAGAAAATCTAGGAGGTCCTAATGGAAAATATCTATGTCAAACTGGCTCGTCATACCAGACTGGAAACTGAGCGGTTGATTCTGCGCCCGGTGACCTTGGAAGATGCCCCGGCGATGTTTGAGTACGCTTCGGATGAGGAAAATACTCGCTATACCTTTGAGACAAACAAAAGCCTTGAAGAAACACGTAATAATATCGCTCTCTTTTATCTGGCTAATCCTCTGGGGCGCTGGGGAATAGAAGTGAAGGAGAGTGGCAAATTCATCGGGACTATTGACCTGCATAAGATCAGACTGGACTTGAAAACAGCGGCTATCGGCTATGTAATCAATAAAAAATACTGGAATCTGGGTTATACGACAGAGGCCAATCGCGCAGTCATCAAGCTGGCTTTTGAGCAGATCGGGATGAACAAACTTGTAGCGCTGCACGATGTGGATAATCCAGCATCTGGCCGAGTTATGGTCAAGTCTGGTATGAAATATTCCCATGAAGAGCCTTATGCGTCACTAGATAAGCATGAGAAAGGCCGCATTGTAACGCGGTTGCATTACTATCTGACTAGGGAAGATTATTTTGCAAAAAAATGAGAAAGGATATTGACAAGCACCTATCTACATGATATATTAGATAGGTACGCTGATTTAGCTCAGTTGGCAGAGCGCATCCATGGTAAGGATGAGGTCGCCGGTTCGATCCCGGCAATTAGCATATTGTAGGACAAGGTTGGGTTTTCCCAGCCTTTTCTTTTTGTCAATGATAGCAAATAGTGAAAAGCAAAGTTTCGGGGAGGGACAAAATAAAAATAGCTGCTTTTGTCTTTGCGGTGAGAGGTTGACAAATCTGCTCTGCTATTTTCCAAAACCCTGCCCTCGGCTCCCTAAAGTGAGTTAAAATATGATATAATAAGGTAATACTAGCAAAGCGGGTAAGATATGTATATCGAAATGGTAGACGAAACGGGTCAGGTTTCGGAAGAGATTCTTAAACAGACCCAGGAAATTTTGGAGTTTGCGGCCCAGAAAACGGGCAAGGAAAATAAGGAAATGGCTGTGACTTTTGTCATCAATGAGCGCAGTCATGAACTCAACTTGGAATATAGAGATACGGATCGGCCGACGGATGTGATCAGCTTGGAGTATAAGCCTGAGCTGGACATCGCTGTTGACGAGGAGGATTTGCTGGACCATCCTGAGCTAGCTGAGATGCTGGAGGATTTTGATGCCTATATCGGCGAGCTGTTCATTTCAGTGGACAAGGCGCGTGAGCAGGCTGAAGAATACGGCCACAGCTTTGAGCGGGAGATGGGCTTTTTGGCAGTGCATGGTTTTCTGCATATCAACGGCTATGATCACTATACGCCGGAAGAAGAAGCAGAAATGTTTGGTTTACAGGAAGAAATTTTAACTGCTTATGGACTCACAAGGAAATAACAAACGCAAATGGAAAAACCGAGATGTCGTCTCGAGTCTGGAATTTGCTTTAACCGGTATTTTTACAGCCTTTAAAGAGGAACGCAATCTGCGTAAGCATGTTCTTTCGGCTCTGGCAGTGATAGTTGCGGGACTGATTTTTGACTTGTCCGCTATAGAATGGCTCTTTCTCTTTTTGAGCATTTTTCTGGTCATTGCCTTTGAGATTGTCAATTCTGCCATTGAAAATGTCGTAGATCTGGCCAGCGATTACCACTTTTCTATGCGGGCAAAGAATGCCAAGGACATGGCGGCGGGAGCTGTTCTGGTCGTGTCTGGCTTTGCTGTTGTGACGGGACTGATTATTTTTGTTCCCAAGATTTGGGATTGGATTTTTTAAAGACTTGAAAATCGGGGGAGACTGCCGATTTTCTGCTGTTTTTATGGAAATATAATAGAGGTAGAATAATGACTTTTAAATCAGGTTTTGTAGCTATTTTAGGACGTCCTAATGTTGGGAAATCAACTTTTTTAAATCATGTTATGGGGCAAAAAATTGCCATCATGAGCGATAAGGCTCAGACCACACGCAATAAAATTATGGGAATTTACACGACGGATAAGGAGCAGATTGTCTTTATCGACACGCCGGGAATCCATAAGCCTAAGACGGCTCTAGGCGATTTTATGGTGGAAGCAGCTTACAGCACCCTGCGTGAGGTGGATACCGTCCTCTTCATGGTGCCGGCTGATGAGCCGCGTGGCAAGGGCGATGACATGATTATCGAACGCCTGAAAGCGGCTAAAGTACCAGTTATTTTGGTAGTTAATAAGATTGATAAAGTCCATCCGGATCAGCTTTTAGCGCAAATTGATGATTTTCGTCAGCAGATGGACTTCAAAGAAATCGTGCCGATTTCAGCCCTGCAGGGTAATAATGTTTCCCGTCTGGTTGACATCCTCAGTGAGAATCTGGAAGAAGGCTTCCAGTATTTCCCAGAAGATCAGATTACTGATCATCCGGAGCGCTTTCTGGTGTCAGAAATGATTCGGGAGAAGGTTTTGATGCTGACGCGGGAGGAAATCCCCCATTCAGTCGCAGTGGTCGTTGATAGCATGAAGCGAGACGAGGAGACGGACAAGGTCCATATCCGAGCGACTATCATGGTGGAACGTGACAGTCAAAAAGGCATTATCATTGGTAAAGGCGGATCCATGCTGAAGAAAATCGGATCCATGGCTCGGCGCGATATTGAGCTCATGCTGGGGGACAAGGTCTTCCTAGAAACCTGGGTCAAGGTCAAGAAAAACTGGCGGGACAAGAAGCTGGACTTGGCGGACTTTGGCTATAATAAGAAGGAGTATTGAGGTTTTCTAAGCTAGTAAGTGAGGTGATGGAAATGCCGTCATTATTCATTGATGAAAGAGGGCAGCAAAATCCAAAAAGTATTATCTTTTTGCATGCTTCGGGCTCTAGCAGTCAGATGTGGCGACACCATGTTGCTGCGCTTGAGCAAGATTTTCATTGCATTCTTGTGGATTTACCTGTTCACGGAGCCAGTCATAATATTGAGTGGACAAACTTTAATGATGTCGTGGAAATGATTGTGGTTATCATTAAAAGCAAAGCATATGGCAAGCCGCACTTGGTTGGGCTTTCATTAGGCGGTTCTCTCATTCTTAAGTTGTTGGAAAAACATTCTAGCCTTATAGATAGAGTCATTGTGGATGGGGCAAGCTCTCAGCCAATTAAGGGCTATCGCAAGATTATTGCCATTGTCTATCTAATCTCTTTCTTGAAAAATACTAAATTTGTAGCCAATTTCCTGACAAAGATGATGCAAGAGGACGGAGCACCTGTCCAAGACGTTCAGCGCTTTGTTGCAGATTTCCAAAGAGCTGAACGGCGCTCGTTTCGACGTGCGATGTCACAGGCAAATCTGTTGAGACTTGACTTACAGTTTGATAATCCTGCTTTCTTTATCTCAGGTGGGAAAGAAGCCGAAACCATTCATGACTGGCACCGCAGGTTGGCACATAAAAATGCTAGGTCTGAATGCGCCTATTATTCTGGCAAAGGGCATGCTTGGCTTTTTAGTGATGTGGATACGCATATTCAGCTGCTGCGCTATTTCTTTCAAAACGCTGCCTTTCCAGAGAAATTGAAGGGATTTTGATATGGACTATATTTCCTATATTCGCTCCAAGGTGGGGCATGATAAGGTTATTCTGAATTTTGCTGGTGGAATTGTAGCAGACGAGGACGGTCGTGTGCTTCTGCAGTTGCGAGGTGATAAGAAAACATGGGCGATTCCTGGTGGAGCTATGGAGCTCGGGGAGACTTCTCTGCAATCAGCCGTGCGTGAATTTTACGAAGAGACAGGCATTGCTGTTGAAGCCAAGCGCTTGCTGAATGTTTACACTAATTTTGACGAATCTTATCCTAATGGTGACAAAGTTCAGACGGTTGTCTTTCTGTATGAATTGCAGGCACTGGAGAATTTTGATATTTCCAATTTTCACAACGAGGAAACACTGCGTTTAGGCTTTTTTTCTAAAGAAGAAATAGCAGAGTTGGAAAATGTATCGGATAAACACCGCCTGATGCTGGATGAGTATTTTTCGGACAGCTTTGCTATGGGGCTTTGATATTGAGAATACTAAGAAAGGAGCTTTATGCCTGAATTACCTGAAGTGGAAACGGTTCGGCGAGGTTTGGAGCGTCTAGTTGTTGGCAAGACGATTGGGCAGGTGCGGGTCCGCTATGCCAAGATGATTGGAACGGGAGTAGATAGCTTTGTCCACGACTTGCCAGGTCAGACCATTGAAAGGATTGGCCGTCGGGGCAAGTATTTGCTCTTTTACCTGACAGGCGGAGTGCTAGTTTCCCATCTGCGAATGGAAGGTAAGTATCTTTTTTATCCTGATGCGGTGCCTGAGCGCAAGCATGCCCATGTCTTTTTTGAGATGACAGATGGTGGGACGCTTGTTTATGAGGATGTCCGCAAGTTTGGGACCATGGAACTGTTGAGAAAGGATCAGCTGGAGGCTTATTTTGCTTCCAGAAAGCTTGGTCCTGAGCCGACAGAGGCGAACTTTCTTTTGTCGCCTTTTGCAGCAGCTTTGAGTCGTTCCAAGAAGCCCATCAAACCCTATTTGCTAGAGCAGACCTTGGTCGTTGGTCTGGGCAATATCTATGTAGATGAGGCCCTTTGGCGGGCGCGGATTCATCCGGCAAGGCCAGCAACTAGTCTGAAGCCTGCTGAAGTGAAGCGACTGCGTGAGCAGATTATAGAAGTTTTGCAGCTTGGGATTGAAAAGAGAGGATCGACCATTCGGACCTATCGCAATGCTCTGGGTGAAGATGGCACGATGCAGGATTTTCTGCAAGTCTATGGAAAGACCGGTCAACCTTGTGCTAGATGCGGCAGCCCGATTGAGAAAATTAAGCTGGGCGGACGCGGTACCCATCTCTGTCCTCATTGCCAGAAAGCGAGGTAGCTGTCATGGTAAGAATTATCGGTATCACTGGCGGCATTGCCTCGGGTAAGTCAACAGTGACAGAGTTTTTGAGGCAGCAGGGCTATCAGGTCATTGATGCGGATCAGGAAGTGCATGAGCTGCAAGAGCCGGGGGGACGGCTTTATCAAGCTCTTTTATCCGCTTTTAGTCCAGCTATCTTACAGGAAGATGGTCGCTTGGATCGGCCCAAGCTGGGAGCTATGATTTTTGGGAATCCCGAACTCTTGGCCCAGTCCAGTCAAATACAAAACCAGATTATCCGCGAAGAATTGGCTGGCAGGCGAGATTTGCTGGCAGAGATGGAAGATATCTTTTTTATGGATCTTCCCTTGCTGTTTGAGTTACAATATGAAGATTGGTTTGACCAGATCTGGCTGGTGGACGTGACGGTGGAAACTCAGCTCAGTCGTCTTATGACTCGAAATGCTCTCAGTCAGGAAGAGGCAGAAAAACGCATAGCAGCTCAGCTATCTCTTCGAGAAAAACGAAAGAGGGCGGATGTGCTGATAGATAATAATGGCTCGCTTGAGGAAACTCGACAGCAGATTCGCGATGCTTTGCAGAAATTAGAAAGAAGATGATTTATCACGACACAAGTAAACTGGAAACATAACCTGAAAGTCGCTTGGTTTGGGAACTTCCTGACAGGTGCCAGCATTTCTCTGGTGACGCCTTTTATGCCACTTTTCGTGGAGCAGTTGGGTGCCAGAGGTCATGAGGTGGAGTATTACGCTGGGCTAGGGATTTCACTATCTGCAATCTCAGCGGCGCTACTCTCTCCTGTCTGGGGAAGTCTGGCCGACCGATATGGCCGTAAGCCTATGATGATACGTGCAGCTACTGCCATGGTTTTCACAATGGGCGGCATTGCCTTTGTACCCAATATTTTCTGGCTCTTGCTCCTACGCTTTCTAAACGGTGTCTTCGCTGGTTATGTTCCCAACAGCACAGCTCTGATTGCCAGTCAGGCTCCTAAGGAAAAAACGGGTTATGCTCTGGGAACTCTCTCGACCGGTGTTGTTGCGGGTAATCTTATGGGGCCCTTTATTGGAGGTCTGATTGCGGAGATGTTCGGTATTCGCAATGTCTTTCTCCTGATTGGCGGCTTCTTTCTAGTGGCAGCCTTGATGACCTTTTACTTGATTCGGGAGGATTTTGTGCCAGTGACCCGACAAGAAGAGGTAGGCTTTAAGGAATTGCTGCGCCAACTCAGGTATCCTAAGATGCTGATTAATCTCTTTCTGACCAGCTTTGTCATCCAGTTTGCAGCTCAATCTATCAGCCCCATCCTTGCCCTCTATGTCAGAGAGTTGGGGCAAAAGGACAATCTAATCTTTGTTTCGGGTCTCATCGTTTCTAGCATGGGACTTTCCAGCATGATGAGCTCCAGCATTCTGGGGCGTTTAGGAGACCGTATCGGCAATCACCGGCTTCTAGTGCTGGCTCAGTTCTATTCAATCCTGATTTATCTGCTCTGTGCCAATGCTGGCTCCCCTATGCAGCTGGGCTTTTATCGCTTTTTATTTGGCCTAGGAACAGGGGCGCTGATACCAGGTGTCAATGCTTTGCTAAGTAAGATAACACCCAAGTTTGGAATCTCTAGGATTTTCAGCTATAATCAGATTTTCTTTTATCTGGGCGGGGTGGTCGGCCCTATGTCTGGATCGGTCATTGCGGCAGCCTATGGCTATCATTCAGTCTTTTATGCAACAGCAGGGTTAGTTGCCGTCAGTATGTTGGCCAATCTCTTTAGTTTTCGAAATTTATTTAAAAAGAAGGATATCTAGTGCGCGTTAAAATAAATTTAAAATGTTCCAGCTGCGGCAGTCAGAACTATCTGACCAGCAAAAATACTAAAACGCATCCGGAAAAAATTGAGGTCTTAAAGTATTGTCCTAAGGAAAGAAAAGTTACTTTACATCTTGAATCCAAGTAGATTTTATGATAAAATAGATAGGATTTTAAGGAGTTTTTATTTATGTACAACCTATTATTAACCATTTTAGTCATTTTATCAGCTATTATTGTCATTGCAATTTTCATGCAGCCAACCAAAAATCAGTCTAGCAACGTCTTTGATGCCAGTGCCAACGACTTGTTTGAACGTCCTAAGGCACGAGGTTTTGAAGCTGTGATGCAGCGTATGACGGGAATCATGATTTTCTTCTGGCTACTGATTGCATTGGTATTAGCAGTATTATCTAGTAAATAAAATGGGCTCTGACTTCGTCTTGGCCTATTTTTTAAGTTTTAAAGAGATTTAGCAAGGATGAAGAAAACGCTCATTAAGAGAAGAGGAATATGAAATCAGAAATCATTGAATATTTAAAAGACAGGCAGCAGGCTAGCGTAGATGAGCTGGCGGCTGCTTTGGGGAAAGAGTCTTCCAAGGATTTTAGTAGCTTGGTTAAGACCATCTCCCAGATGGAAAGAAAGCATCAGATTCGCTTTGATAACGAGGGGCGGATTGAGCTTTATGAGAAGAAAAAGCAGGAGCGTCTGACGCTCAAGGGTGTTTTTCATGCTCACAAGAATGGCTTTGGCTTTGTCACCCTGAATGAGGAAGAGGATGACCTCTTTGTCGGCCGCAATGATGTCAATCATGCCATTGATGGCGATACGGTGGAAGTAGTCATCACCAAGGTGGCAGACCGTATCAAGGGAACGTCAGCCGAGGCTAAGATTATCGATATTTTGGAGCACAGCCTGACGTCAGCAGTTGGTCAGCTGGTTCTGGATGAAGAAAAGCCCAAGTACGCGGGCTACATCCGCTCGAAAAATCAGAAAATCAGCCAGCCTATTTATGTCAAAAAACCGGCCTTAGTTCTGGACGGTACAGAAGTACTCAAGGTTGCTATTGACAAATATCCGACCAAGAAACACGATTTCTTCGTGGCGAGCCTGGTCGATGTAGTCGGTCATGTCAACGATCCAGGTATTGATGTACTGGAAGTACTGGAGTCGATGGACATTGTCTCTGAATTTCCAGAAAAGGTCTTGGAAGAGGCCGAGCGAGTTCCGGATGTACCGACAGAGAGTGATTTGGAAGGACGTTTGGACCTGCGTGAAGAGATTACCTTCACCATCGATGGGGCGGATGCCAAGGACTTGGACGATGCTGTCCATATCAAGCGCCTGAAAAATGGCAACTTTGAGCTAGGCGTCCATATCGCAGATGTGTCCTACTATGTCAAAGAAGGCTCTGAGCTGGACAAGGAAGCCCTCAATCGGGCGACTTCAGTCTATGTGACTGACCGCGTGGTGCCTATGCTGCCGGAGCGCTTGTCAAACGGAATCTGCTCTCTCAATCCCAATGTGGACCGGCTGACCCAGTCGGCTATCATGGAGATTGATGCCAAGGGGCGCGTGGTCAAGCATACCATTACTCAGACTGTCATCAAGACGACCTTCCGCATGACCTACAGTGATGTCAACGACATCATTGCTGGAAATCAGGAAAAAGCTGAGCAGTTCAAGGAAATTGTGCCTAGTATTGACAGTATGGTCCAGCTGCATGAGATTCTGGAAAGCATGCGCTTTAAACGCGGTGCGCTCAACTTTGACACCAATGAAGCCAAAATCATGGTCAACAAAGAAGGACGGCCAGTGGATATTGTCCTGCGTCAGCGGGGAATTGCTGAGCGCATGATTGAGTCCTTTATGCTAGCGGCTAATGAGACGGTGGCTGAGCATTTTGCTAGGTTAAATATGCCCTTTATCTATCGGATTCACGAGGAGCCTAAGGCGGAGAAGGTGCAGAAGTTTATCGACTACGCCTCTAGCTTTGGGATTCGGATATACGGGACTGCTAACTCTATGAGTCAGCAGGCTCTGCAGGATATTATGGAGGCGGTCCAAGACCAGCCTTATGAGGATGTCCTGTCTATGATGCTTCTGCGCTCCATGCAGCAGGCACGCTACTCTGAGCACAGTCACGGCCACTATGGTCTGGCAGCGGAGTTTTATACGCATTTCACCAGTCCGATTCGCCGCTATCCGGACCTTCTGGTTCACCGGATGGTGCGGGATTATGGCAAGTCTAAGGAAATAGCAGAGCATTTTGAGCAAGTGATTCCAGAAATTGCCAGTCAGTCTTCCAGCCGGGAGCGTCGGGCTATCGAGGCCGAGCGCGAAGTCGAAGCCATGAAGAAGGCTGAGTACATGGAAGAATTTGTTGGAGAAGAATTTGACGGCGTGGTTTCAAGCGTGGTCAAGTTTGGACTCTTCGTTGAACTGCCCAATACGGTCGAAGGCTTGATTCATGTTACCAACCTGCCAGAGTTTTACAGCTACAATGAGCGGACGATGACCCTGCAAGGAGAAAAGTCCGGCGTGGTCTTCAAGGTCGGTCAGCAGATTCGCATCAAGCTGGTTCGAGCGGATAAGGCTACGGGCGAGATTGACTTTGAATACCTGCCTAGTGAATTTGACCTGGTAGAAAAGACTAGCAAGAGTGGCAGAGGCAATTCAGGTAGAAAGAGACGCCGTGAGGATGACAAGCGCAGCCATTCTTCCAAAGAAAAAGGCTACAGAGATAAGAAAGATAAGAAGTCCAAGAAAGGCAAGAGCCAGAAGGCATTTTACAAGGAACTAGTCAAGAAAGGAGCCAAGCATGGCAAAGGGAGAAGGAAAGGTCGTCGCGCAAAATAAAAAGGCCAGACACGACTACACCATCGTAGACACCATCGAGGCTGGCATGGTGCTGACAGGGACGGAAATCAAGAGTGTCCGCGCTGCCCGTATCAATCTAAAAGACGGCTTTGCCCAGATCAAGAACGGTGAGGCCTGGCTTAGCAATGTCCATATCGCCCCTTATGAAGAGGGCAATATCTGGAACCAAGAGCCTGAGCGCCGCAGAAAGCTGCTGCTGCATAAGAAGCAGATCCAAAAGCTGGAGCAGGAGACCAAGGGAACTGGTATGACGTTGGTGCCGCTCAAGGTCTATCTCAAGGATGGCTATGCAAAGCTGCTCCTGGGCCTAGCTAAAGGGAAGCACGACTACGACAAGCGCGAGTCCATCAAACGCCGCGAGCAAAATCGCGACATCGCAAGACAGATGAAGAACTTTAATACAAGATGAAAGACTGGGCGACCGGTCTTTTTTAGTTTTATATTAGTGATTTTCATCTACAGTAGCTATCTTAAATTGTTTATTGTCAAATTTACTAAACAGAAAAGTTCTGAGCACTTTTCCACTTGTCAAGTCTGTGCTTTTCGAGTATGATAAAGACAGTTAAATTATTCGGAGCTTGGCTTTCAGAGAAAGGATTTTTTATGACAGAAGAATTGCTAGCCTATAAACGTATGCCGCTGTGGACGGCTGAGACCATGCCAGAGGCAGTGAAGAGAAAGCACAATACCAAAGAGGGAACTTGGGGAAAAATCACTGTTCTCAAGGGACGCCTTAAGTTTGTCGAGATGTCTGAGGAAGGTGAGGAGCTGGATGAGCACATCTTTGAGGCTGGTCAGGACAATCCTTTTGCCCAGCCCCAAGCTTGGCATCGGGTCGAAGCCCTGACAGATGATTTGGAGTGGTATTTGGAGTTTTACTGTCGGCCTGAGGATTATTTCCCTAAGAAATACGGCAGCAATCCAGTGCATTCAGAGGTTTTGGAAGCCATGCAAACAGTCCGGCCAGGACGGGCTTTAGATCTAGGATGTGGTCAAGGTCGCAATGCTCTTTTTCTGGCTAAGCAGGGCTTTGAAGTGACGGCTGTAGATCAGAATGAGCTGGCACTGGAGATCTTACGTAGCATTGTGGAGCAGGAGGATTTAGATCTTCCAGTGGGTACCTACGATATCAACTCAGCTAGTCTGATCCAAACTTATGATTTAATCGTTTCCACTGTTGTCCTTATGTTCCTGCAGGCAGAGCGGATTCCGGATATTATCCGAAATATGCAAGAGCACACAGCGCTTGGTGGCTACAATCTCATCGTCTGTGCCATGGATACAAAAGACTTTCCATGCTCTGTTCCCTTTCCTTTTACTTTTAAGGAAGGCGAGCTTGCCAAGTATTACAAGGACTGGGAGCTGGTTAAGTACAATGAAAATCCTGGTCACCTCCATCGACGTGATGAAAACGGCAATCGAATTCAGCTGCGCTTTGCGACTATGCTGGCTAAAAAGGTTCAGTAGAAAATGCTAAGACAGAAGTTGATTTTTGAAAATTTAGCTTGGCCCACTTATTTTGAGGTTCTGGTTTAAAAGGTCTGGGAGACAATTCAAATTGTCTCAGCCACAATATTTTTTGAACATAATAAAGCTAGACTGAGACATTTTTGTCTCAGTCTAGCTTTATTTTAGTAAAAAACTTTAGAAATATTTTAGAATTTCTTGAGAAATATCTGAAGTTTGGAGGCTATACTAGAAAGTGCAAGGGGGAGAGAAAAGAGCTGGAAGCAACAGGACAGCTGATAGAAACTTTAGTTTTTCTTTAAGTGTGACTCTAGATCAGATCACTTTTAAAAGCAGACTGAAAGACCTTATTTTCTCCTCTTGCGGCAAATTTTTCCAGACTTTCAGTTTTCTGTTGACGAGGAAAAAAGAATATGTTAAAGTAAATGAGTAAAATAAAAAAGTCAATTATATTTTACTTAATATACAAGGAGGAACTCATGAAGAAAAGAACCAAAATCATTCTAACTTCTACGTTGACTGTGACCGGCCTAATCTTGGCTGCCGGTGGCTATTGGGCTTATAAGACCTTTGTCCCTCAGGAGACACCGATCGATAAGAATGCCACAGTGAGGACCAATTACTATCAGGCCATCAATAAAAAATGGCTGGAAAAGGCAGAGATTCCTAGCGATCAGCCGTCTAACGGTGTGTTTTATGAACTGAACGAGCAGGTCAAGGACAAGATGAAGGCGGATGTTAAAAATCTAGTCTCTGGTAAGGAAGAGTCTACGATTGAAGGCATGCCTGAGTTTATCAAATACTACCAGCAAGCTACTGACTTCAAGCAGCGGGAAAAGGATGGCTTAGATCCTCTCAAGTCCTATCTCAAGGAAATTGAAGACTTGTCCGATCTAAAGGACCTAGCTGTCAAGGCTGTTGACTGGGAAAAGCGTGGTCTAGCACTGCCGTTTACCTTTGAAATTAGTTCTAACCTAGAAAATACCAATCAGAAACAAGTGAATCTGTCCAGTCCAAGTCTTATGCTGCCGGATAAGAGCTATTATGAAGATGAAGGTGCTAAGAAAAGGATGATGGATCCGCTGGAAAAAGCATTCAAAGAAGCCATGCAAAAGCTGGGCTACAGTGAAAAAGAGAGCGAAAAGATTGTCAAAGAAGCCTTAGAATTTGATGGAGAATTGGCCAAGTATGCCCAAAGTAATGAAGAAACTTCGGAAATTAAAAATCTTCACCACCCTAAGACGGCAGAAGACATCAATGCCTACTCTGATACCTTTAAGTTTCACGATATTATCAATGACTATCTAGGCCAGGAATCTGGTGATGTCAATGTACCTAACCCTAAGTATTATGAAAATTTTGCCAAGGTAGTCAACGACAAGAACTTTGCCAAGCTCAAATCTTGGATGCTTGTGAAGCAAGCCGCATCAGCATCTAGTTTTCTAACCGATGACTATCGGCTGATTTTTGCAGAGTACCAAAAATCCTTGCAAGGTACTAAGGAAGCAACTTCAAAAGAAGATGCAGCCTACAATCTGACAACAGGAACTTTTTCAGATGTCTTCAGTCTTTACTATGGACGCAAATATTTCGGTGAAGAAGCCAAGCAAGAAGTGACCCAAATGGTCAAGGATATCAAGGAAGTCTATCGGGAACGTATGCTGAAAAACGAATGGCTATCAGAAGAAACCAAGCAGAAGGCAGTCAAGAAGCTGGATACTATGAAACTCTATATCGGCTATCCTGAAAAAGTTCGCGAAGTGACTAAGGCCTTGAAGGTAGACGATAAAAAATCCTTCTTTGAAAATGCAATTGCTTTGAGTCAAGCAAAACATCAATATGATGTTGAGCACTTCTCTGAGCCAGTAGACAAGGACGAGTGGGTCATGCCTTCCTATGATATCAACGCTTACTACTCACAGGAAAATAACAGTATCAACTTCCCAGCCGCAATCCTGCAGAATCCATTCTTTGATGTTAAGCAAGAAATGGAAAAGAACTATGGCGGTATCGGTATGGTTATCGGTCACGAGATTACTCACGCCTTCGACTCAAACGGTGCAAACTTTGATGAAGAGGGAAATTTGAACAATTGGTGGACTGAAGCAGATAAGAAAGCTTTTGACAAGAAAATTGAAGCTGTTACCAAGCAGTGGGATGGTATTGAAATCTACGGTGGCAAGGTCAATGGCAAGCTTACGGTAACAGAAAATGTAGCCGATGCGGGTGGACTTTCAGCCACTCTCGAAGTTGTGAAAAAGAAATATCCAGATGCAGACTTGAAGAATTACTTTGAAAACTATGCCAATATCTGGAGAAGTAAGGCCAGTCTGCAATTTAACCAACTTCTCCTGAAGGTAGATGTCCATGCTCCGTCCGAGCTTCGGGTCAACCAGCAACTCAAAAATGTTGAGGCCTTCTATGAAACCTATCCAGAAATCAAAGAAGGAGATGCCATGTATCTGGCTCCAGATAAGCGGGTCAGCGTATGGTAAGATTGCTTGTCTAGAGAAGCCGGTAAAATAATCTAAGCTATGAAGCACAACCAGTTTGGTAATAGGAGAAAAGTTTGTTCTTTTCTCCTATCCACTCTTTCCTGCGACACTTGCGCGGCTGCGGGTTGTGCCTCTGCAGCCACGTGTCTTTAAAGTCAGATTTTATCTGGCTTTTTTCTTTTACAAAAAAATTTTTATACAGCTTGATATAAATCTATGGAAATTTATACAAGAGGTTTGGAGGGGCTGCTAGGTATACAGCTAGAGTAATTTTTTCCTAGGGGAATTTATTCATTTTAGCTAGCAGAAGGGGTTTTGGAAACGCTTGCAACCATAGCAAGGGAATAGTATACTAAATATGCGATAAATATTTTATCAATTAATATACAAAGGAGAAACTGATGAAAAAGAAATTTTTCAGTTGGGCTATTCCAGCCTTGATGCTTCTTACACTCTTCCCTTTTCAGGCTGTCTCAGCCTGTACCGGCTTTATTATCGGCAAGGATTTGACGACGGATGGTTCGACTCTCTATGGTCGAACAGAGGACCTGGAACCCAACCACAACAAGAATTTTGTGGTGCGGGAGCGCAAGTATAATAAGGCTGGTGATAAATTTGTAGATGAAACCAACGGCTTTAGCTTTGATTTGCCGGCTGTTAGCTACAAGTATACGGCGGTACCGGATGTGACACCAGAGCAAGGCGTTTTTGATGAGGCCGGTTTTAATGAGGAAGGCGTTTCTATCTCTGCGACGGTCTCGGCCAGTGCTAATGATGATATTCAAAAAGTAGACCCTTATGTCAAGGACGGTATTGCTGAATCAGCTTTAACTTCTGTAGTCCTGCCTCATGTGAAAACAGCCAAAGAGGGAGTAGAACTACTAGCCAAAATTGTCAGAGAAAAAGGTGCAGCCGAAGGCAATATCGTGACGATTGCCGACAAGACGGGTGTATGGTATATGGAAATCCTTTCTGGCCACCAATACGCTGCCATCAAGTTTCCAGATGACAAATACGCTGTTTTTCCAAATACATTTTTCCTAGGCAGTGTAGATAAGAATGATACTGAAAATACCATCTTATCAGCTGATCTTGAAAAGATAGCGCAGGATGCTGGCACCTATAAGGAAATCAATGGTAGCTTCCATGTAGCCCAATCCTATAATCCGCCACTGGCAGAAGCTGACCGCTCTCGGGTTTGGTCTGGTATCAAGGCGCTGGATCCCAATGCAGATGTGCAATATGACGATGAATACTTTGAACTCATGCACTCAACGAGCGACAAGCTTAGTCTGCGTGATGCGATGAACTTGCAGCGCAATCGCTTGGAAGGAACAGACTTCAAACCGCAAGATCAGATGGAGCTAGACGGAAAAGGGATTCCAGATAAAACCAAAGCTGACCCAGTTTATAAATATCCTATTTCTAATCCAAATGTCATGGAGGCCCATATTTTCCAGCTCAAGGAGAATTTACCTGCCTCTACTGGAGGAGGAATTCTCTGGCTAGCCATGGGAAGTCCGCGCAATGCTCCATATCTCCCTTACTATGGCAATATCAGCAATACCTCTCAGCCTTATCAGGAAATGAGTACAGCCTACAATGAAAATTCCTGGTATTGGACTGTTAGCCGCATCAATGATTTGGTTGCAAAATACCCAGAACTATTTGAAGATGGCTCTATTCGCAGTGAAATTGAGCGTATGGAAAGTCAATGGATAGAGGAACAGCCTGCTCATGACAGCGAGCAGATTAGTCTGTCTGAACAGCCAGAACAAGCCAGTCTGAAAGCAACAAAAGATTCTATGGAGCGAGCGGATTCAGTCTTTAAGCGCCTTAAGGAAATCCAGAAGATTGCTGAAGATAAGGTCGTGGCCGAATATGGTACAAGTGCTTTAGAAGAGATTGAGGAGTTAGAGGACTCTGACACAGAGGAGACAATTCGTCTGGAAGATTTTGACTACGATATTGCTATTGCAGGAGGTATCTTTGTGCTGACAGTCATTGGAATAGCGATTTATCTTGTCAAAGGAAAAAATAGAAAAGGAGCAGACAGTCATGAATAAAACAAGAAGAATTGCTCTCTATATCTACTTAGTTCTAGCTGGTATCGGCTTGCAGTTTGAGCTTGGGGACATGGCGGAGAAGGATGTCACCTTAGAAGCTGGCCGCGACTTGGTTCTGAACTTAGCTGTTTTAGCTGCCTTTTTCCTGCCTTTCTATTTCTTGATTAAAAAACTCGCCAAAAAGTTATCAGTTGAGACGATTGTTCTAGGAACAGCGCTCTTTGGAGGTGCCTTTATCTCTGGCTGGCTCAGTTTTGCGGGCAATAGCTTGATTGATATTATTAACTCTAACTTCATCAAGGATCCCGTTGTTTTCAATGATTGGACCAATGCACTGACAGCTCCTTTTGCAGAGGAATTTTTCAAGTCTCTGACAGCCTTTGCCGCTCTCTACATTTTGGGGCGCAAGGATATTCAGTCTGTCTTAATCGCTGGACTGAGTTCGGGCTTTGGCTTTCAAGTCATAGAGGATATTGCCTATGTATCCAGAGTGACTTTCGGAGAACAATATAGTGGTTCCTTAGAAGCAGTTGGCCGAATTGCTGGCGGATTGGCTTCACATACTCTCTATACAGCAGTGGTGACCGTTGGGGTTTATCTTCTGTTCTCCACGGCTTACAAGAAATATCGTCTCTTTGGTCTCTGGTGCGTCGTGTCAACCGTTGCCAATCACTTTATTTGGAACTCTCCTTTCTTCGAAACAGAGCATCGAATTAACATCGTTGTCGGTTTCTTATTTGCCTTTCTCGTTGCTACCTTTATAGAAGTCTACCGACTGGTTTTGAAGGAGAAAAAGATAGATTTAGAAATTTAAATAATTTTCAGGGGATATATCAAACAAGAGCTTGAAATCGCTTGCAAAACCTGAGGTAAAAGGCTATACTGAATATAGTATTTAATTTTGTAATTTTTTACAAAAAAACAAAGGAGATATTTTTATGAAAAAAATATTGTTTCGTTCCTTGTTAGCTCTTTCGGCCATTTTCCTCTTTCCTTTCCAAGTGGTCGAAGCCTGCACAGGATTTATTGTCGGGAAAGACCTGACGGCAGACGGCACGACGCTTTATGGTCGGACGGAGGACTTAGAGCCTAATCACAATAAGGTCTTTCTGGTTCATCCGAGAAAGACCAATGCGAGTGGTGCCAAGCTGGTCGATGAAACCAACGGCTTTGAATGGACCCTGCCGGCAGAAAGCTACAAGTATACTTCGGTATCAGATGTGACCCCATCCCAAGGTATTTTTGACGAGGTTGGCTTCAATGAGTACGGAGTCTCTATTTCTGCGACTGTTTCTGCCAAGGCTAATGATGCCATCCAAAAGGTGGATCCTTATGTAGCAAATGGCTTGGCTGAGTCTATCCTGACAACCGTCGTTCTGCCCCATGTTCAGACAGCCCGTCAGGGTGTGGAGCTGATGGCGCAGATTGTCAGAGAGCAGGGAGCAGCAGAGGGGAATATTATCACTATTGCTGACAAGACTGGTGTCTGGTATATGGAAATCCTATCTGGCCACCAATATGTTGCAATTAAATTCCCAGATGACAAGTATGCTGTCTTTCCTAATACTTTCTTCTTAGGCAGCGTTGATTTTGATGATACAGAAAATGTTATCGCCTCAAAGGGTGTTCAGGATGTTGCCAAACAAGCTAATTCTTATAAAGAAATTGATGGCAAATTCCACATTTCTCAGTCCTACAATCCGCCGATGGCAGAGGCAGATCGTTCACGTGCCTGGGCAGGTATCACCAGTCTAGATCCAAATGCGGCCGTGTCTTATAACGACTCTTACTTTGATCTCATGCACTCCACAGACAGAAAGATCAGTGTAGCAGATGTTATGGCTATGCAGCGCAATCGCTTTGAGGGCACTCAATTCAAACCGCTGGACCAAATGGAGCTAGATGGTAAGGGGCTGCCACAACGTGGTACGACAGACCCTGTTTACAAATATCCATTGGGCAACCCAAATGTCATGGAAGCTCATATCTTCCAGCTCAAAGACGGCGTTCCAGCCAATATGGGCGGAGGCACTATGTGGCTAGCGGTAGGCAGTCCTCGCTTCTCACCTTACCTGCCTTATAATGGTAATATCACAGATACTTACGATGCTTATCAGGTCAACACAACTAGCTACAGTCCAGACTCTTGGTACTGGGTAGCATCTCATATCTATGATATGGCGGCCAAGCATCAGGATCTCTTTGGTACTTCTGTCCAAGACAAATGGAAGGCCTTGGAAGCCCGCTTTATTGAGGAACAAAATGCTCTGGATGCAGCCAATGCTGCTCTGCCAGACTCTTCAGCAAAAGTCACAGAGGAAACACAAGCTCGAGCAGCGCAAGTCTTTAAGGAAATGAAAGAGCTAGAAGCTGAAATGGAAGCTAAAATCAAGGAAGCAACAAAAACAACTCCATCTAGCTCCAGCAAAGATTCTAGCAGCTCTTCATCAACTCAAAACTCGTCAAGTTCTTCCTCTTCAGCAACTTCTAGCAGTTCGGATACACGGACGGAAGTCAATGTAGAAGATGACAGCTTGGTAGATGTCGCAACTGGCATTCGCTTGAAAAATGCTGACTTGGTCAAGGCCGGTCATCAGCTGTCAGTGAAAAAACTAGAAAGCAAGATTCAGCCGACAGATACCTATGACATTAGCTTGACCGATCCGAATGGTCAGCCGGTGCATCAGGTCAGTCCAACTCTTGTGACGATTCCAGTTCGCAAAGATCTGCCAGTAGATGCTGTCTATGCTCTGGATGAAAATGGCAAACAGGTTGAGAAATTTGATGTAACAGTTAATCAAAACCAGACTATCAGCTTCACGACCAATCATTTCTCTGTTTACCAAGTGCAGTATCGAAATGAGCAGTCCGTCAAGGCCAAGAAAAAAGACCTGCCATCAACAGGGGAGCAAGTCACAATCATGAGCCTTGCAGGTTTGATTATCCTAGCAGGAGTCTTCTTCCTTTTGAAGAAAACAAAGAAAAACTAATCTAAAATAAAAAGAAGGCCGAGCAATATGTTCGGCCTTTCTTGGTGAAAAAAATGACTTTTGTCCAGGCTAGCCTTCAAGCTAGAGCCTTTATCTTAAATAATCATAGTTATAAGTCGTCAAAATTATGTCAGTGAGTTCTTCAGGTTCTTCTTGAGCTCCGCCGGCTATCCAAAGAGAAATAATCCCCTCAACACTGGATAGGAAGATTTCCAAGGCGTATTTCTGAGGGATGTGAAAGTTCTCCTCTAAAAAACGCTGGGTAGCAGCCTTTTGCTTATCACTCAGAATGATACTGGTTATGTACTCCCGAATAGCCTCCCGAAAGTCAATATAATGGCTCTTGGTCAAGGCATTGATAAGACGTTCATTAGCACGGAGTATATGAAATTTTGCTATCATTAACTTTTTGGGATATTCGTTCTCCGCTTCAAACATGCTATAACTAGAAAGTTGGGAAATAATGTCGTTTTTGAGACTATCAACCATCTGATATTTATCTTGGTAGTGGAGGTAGAAGGTGCCGCGATTAATCCCTGCCCGTTTGCAGAGTTTGCTGATGGAGATATTATCAAACCTTTCCTCTGATAGTAGTTGAATCAAGGCTTCCTTGATGTCTTCCTTAGTGCTAGTTTTTCGTTTCTGGACCATTTTTCTTCCTTTTTGCTTAAATCAACACTTTGTTGATTTTTGGTTATTGATTTTTGTCTAAGCTCATTATATAATATCTGTGATTTAGAATCAACACCTTGTTGATTTAAGGAAACGAGTTTTGAAAAGGAGAGATGATGACATGGCTTATATTGAAATGAAACATAGTTTTAAACGTTATCAGGTAGGTGACACGGAGATTGTCGCCAATCATGATATTTCTTTTGAGATTGAAAAGGGGGAACTGGTCATTATCTTAGGTGCTTCTGGTGCTGGTAAGTCAACAGTGCTTAATATTCTCGGCGGTATGGATACCAATGATGAAGGAGAGATCCTGATAGACGGCCAGAATATTGCTGACTACAATTCCCACCAGCTGACGGACTATCGCCGAAATGATGTGGGCTTTGTCTTTCAGTTTTACAATTTGGTGCCCAATCTGACAGCCAAGGAAAATGTCGAATTGGCTTCTGAGATTGTCAAGGATGCTCAAGATCCAGTGGCCGTTCTAACTGCGGTTGGTATGGAAAATCGCCTCAATAATTTTCCGGCGCAGCTATCAGGTGGGGAGCAGCAGCGGGTGTCCATCGCTCGGGCTGTGGCCAAGAAACCCAAGATTTTGCTCTGTGATGAGCCGACAGGAGCTTTGGACTACAATACCGGTAAGCAAGTGCTGCAAATCTTACAGGATATGTCCCGCAATCAAGGGGCGACGGTGATTATCGTGACCCACAATGCTGCCTTGGCTCCCATTGCTGACCGGGTCATCCGTATGCACGACGCGAGAGTCAAGAGTGTTACAGTCAATGAAGAGCCTCAGGATATAAGTACATTGGAGTATTGATATGAAGAGAAAGATTTATTGGAAAGATATTCTGCGCTCCTTCACTAGCTCTAAAGGACGTTTCCTATCTATTTTAATCCTCATGATGCTGGGTTCTCTAGCTCTCGTGGGGCTCAAGGTCGCTCCACCCAATATGCGCAGAACAGCAACAGATTACTTGAAAGAGCAGCGAACCATGGACTTGTCTGTTATGGCGGACTATGGTTTGGATGCGGAGGATCAGAAAGAGCTGGAAGCTATTAAGGGAGCTGATGTCGAGTTTGGCTATCTGACAGATGTCACCGTAGACGAGGAGGCTCTCCGAGTATTCTCGGATACCAAGGATATTTCAAACTTTCAAGTGACCTCCGGTCGTCTTCCTCAGAATGAGCAAGAAATTGCCCTGGCTAGCTTTTGGTCCAAGAAATATAAGCTTGGTCAGGAGATTGATCTGACCGAAAAAGCCGGCAGCCGGTCAGTTCTGAAAAACAAGACCTATAAGATTGTGGGATTTGTCAACTCGGCAGAGCTCTGGTCTGATAGAAATCTAGGCAATGCGACTAGTGGCAGCGGGGCTTTATCAGCCTATGCTGTAGTCAGCCCTAAGGCCTTTGATACAGATGTTTACAGTATTGCCCGCCTGCGCTATCATGATTTAGAAAAGCTGGCTCCTTTTTCAGCAAGCTATCAGGAGCGTTTGGAGCAACACCAGGCAGCTTTGGACAAGAGCCTGGAAGATAACGGAGCAGCTCGCTTTAAGCGATTAGAGGCAGATGCCAAAAGCACCATTCAGAAGGGTCAAGATAAGATTAGTCAGGCTGAGAGCGAACTGACCCAAGGTAAAAAGCAATTAGAGCAAGCTCAGAGTCAGCTGGACCAGCAAAAAAACCAGCTAGCAGCAACTCAATCCGCTTCTATCCTAGCTCCTGCACAGCTCAGCCAGAGTCAGCAGCAGATTCAGGAAGCTGAGTCTCAGCTCAATCAGAAAAAAGCAGAGCTAGCTCAGGCAGAGAAAGACTTATCAGCTAGCAAGGACAAGCTAGCTGATGCTAAGGCAAATCTGAGTCGTTTGAAAGAGCCGGCCTATCATAGCTATGACCGCAAGTCTCTGCCAGGTGGGAATGGCTATCATATGTATAAAAACTCCATGAATAGTATTGCGTCGATTGGTAATATCTTCCCAGTGGTGCTCTATCTGGTGGCAGCTATGGTGACCTTTACCACCATGACGCGCTTTGTTGATGAGGAGCGAACAAATGCAGGTGTCTTTAAGGCTCTAGGCTATCATAGCCGAGATATCATTCGCAAGTTTGCTCTTTACGGTTTGGTGGCAGGGAGTCTAGGTACTTTCATAGGGATTCTGCTGGGACATTATTTCTTGTCGGGAGTGATTTCTTCTATTATTACCAGAGGGATGGTGCTCTCTGCCCCGTATGCATATTTTTATGTTTCCTATAGTTTACTGGCCCTTGGACTTTCCCTTCTTTCCAGCGTTCTCCCTGCCTATTTGGTGGCAAGACGGGAGCTGACAGAGGAAGCAGCTCACTTGCTTTTGCCCAAGCCACCGGTCAAGGGCTCCAAGATTTTCTTGGAAAGACTGACCCTTATCTGGCGACGTCTTAGCTTTACTCAGAAGGTCACAGCACGCAATATCTTTCGCTATAAGCAGCGGATGTTTATGACCATCTTTGGTGTGGCGGGTTCTGTTGCCTTGCTCTTTGCCGGACTAGGACTCCAATCTTCTATTGGTGGTATTCCCAAACGCCAGTTTGAGGAGATTCTGCGATACGACCTGATTGTCGCTGTCAATCCTGGGGAAAATCAAGCCGAACAAGACAAGCTGAAAAAGCTGCTGGCAGATGACTCGATTGCTGATTATCAGGAGATCTACAGTGAAACCCTAACAGAGAAATACAAAGGGAAAAAAGAGACAGAATCAGTCACTTTAATGGTTACGGACAAGGAAAATTTTGAACCTTTTATTTCCATGGAAAGTCCTGACAGCCGACAGAAGCTGTCCCTGAAGGATGGTGCAGTTGTTTCGGATAAATTGGCCCGTATAGCTGGAGTTAGCCCCGGTGGCAGTATAGAGCTGGGTGGCAAGCCTGTCAAGCTCGCAGCAGTCAATGAGAATCATTTTGGCCATTTTGCTTTTATGAAGGCGACTGACTACCAGAAGATTTACGGGAAAAAGCCTGAGAAAAATGCTTATCTAGTGCGGCTCAAGGACTCTTCTAGTAAAAATATTGTTGATAAGGCCAATGAATTTATGAGCCTCAAATCTGTCAAGAGTGTCTCCCAAAATGCAAGCATGGTGAAGCAGTTCAACGTCCTAGCTGATTCTCTTAATAATACGATGATGATTTTAGTGCTGATTTCTATTCTTTTAGCAGTCGTCATTCTCTACAATCTGACCAATATCAATGTGGCCGAGCGGATTCGAGAGCTGTCCACTATCAAGGTTTTGGGCTTCCATAATAAGGAAGTGACCCTCTATATCTATCGAGAGACCATTATTCTTTCAGTGATTGGGATGGCAGTTGGGCTTCTAGGCGGTTTCTTCCTGCATCGTTTTTTGATTGAGAAGGTTGCGCCTAGCATTATCAGCTTAACCCCTCAAGTAAGTCCCTCAGTCTATCTGTTTCCTCTAACAGCAGTGACTCTTATTCTGACCTTGCTTGGCTTCTTTGTAAACTACCGCCTCAGAAGGGTGGATATGCTGGAAGCGCTCAAGTCTGTTGATTAATTTTAAAAAACATTTCAAAGCTTTCCCTCGCTTGTGAGGTGGAAGTTTTTTTGAACTTTGATATAATATTCCTTGTAAAGAAAGAGAAAGACATACGATGACACGAAAAATTGCCTTATTATCCGATGTGCATGGGAATAGCTCAGCCTTGGAAGCAGTGCTGGCGGATGCGGAAAGCCAGCAAGTGACAGACTATTGGTTTTTGGGGGACTTGCTCCTGCCAGGAACTGGTCGCAGAAATATCTTAGATAGGATGGAGCAGCTGCACATCAGCCTCCAGGTCAGAGGGAATTGGGAAGACAGTCTCTGGCATGCTTTGCATCAAAAGCTGGATTTGGATCGTCCCAGCCATCTCTACCTGACCCGGCTCTGTCATTTTGTCCTGGAGGAAATCCATCCTGAAGAGATTGACCGCATGCAAGAACTTCCTCTGCAGATCTTGACAGAAGTAGAGGGATTGAAGATTGCGGTCAGCCACCATCTGCCAGATAAGAATTGGGGGCGGGAGCTGATTCATATTGGCGAGCAGAGCGATTTCGACCGCCTTTTTGAGGCGAATGACTGCGCTATCGCTGTTTATGGTCATATTCACCAGCAGTTTCTTCGTTATGGGACTAAGGGTCAGCTGATTATCAATCCCGGCTCTATTGGTCAGCCATTCTTTCTAGATTCGGCTTTGCGTCAGGACTTGCGAGCCCAGTATGCCATTTTAGAGATAGATGAGATGGGTCTGGCTGATGTCGACCTGAGGCGCGTGGCCTACGATGTGGAGCAGGAGCTGAGATTGGCGCGGGAGCTCCACTTGCCTTACTATGAGATTTATCGGGAGAGCTTGGTCAATGGTATCCACCATACTCACAATCACGACCTGCTGCGGGAAATCAGTGAGAGGGAAGGCTACGCAGATGAGATCGCAGCTTTCTTAAAGTCCAGTCGTAACTCTTGAAGTTACACCCTTTTTGGGATATAATAGTGAGAGAAAATGATGAGGGAGGAGAAAAATGCAGATTTCTAGTCGTTTTACCATTGCCACCCATATGCTGATTGTCCTGGCTTTGGAGGGAAAAAAACAAAAACTGACAAGTGATATCCTTGCTGGCAGTGTTGGCGTCAATCCAGTTATTATTCGCAAGACCCTGTCCCAGCTCAAGAATGCCGGGATGATTACCGTTGCTCGTGGGACCGGAGGAGCAGAGATTGCCAAAGATTTGAAAGACATTAGCCTGTTGGATGTCTATAGTGCGGTTGAATGTCTGGGCAAGAGCGGCCAGCTCTTTAGTTTTCATGATAAGCCCAATCCAGACTGTCCTATCGGCAAGAACATTCACAATGTCTTAGATGACCGATTGGCGGCTATTCAGGCAGCCATGGAAGCGGAGTTGGCTCAGACCAGCCTTGACGAAGTTGTCGCAGCGACCGAAAAAGAAATTAAAGAACAATCTGTTTCCTAGTGAGCAGATTGTTTTTTGTTAAGAATTTTACGAGATGTAATTATTGACATTACATTAAAACCTGCTATACTAATAGATGTAATATAAATAATTACAATATAAAAATAAGACTTCGGAGCAAATGGAGATGTGGAAAGCCATATCAGGGAATCTATCTCTGCTTTGAGGAAATAAAAAAAAGATTGAGCAGGAAAACTGCTGAAATTTTAAATTTAAGAGAGGAGAAAGTACATGACTTTTGAATATGAAAGCAAGATTTATCTAGGAGAGGTGGCACTTTATGTGGCCGATTTAGCAAGACAAAAGGACTTTTATCAGCGAGTTTTAGGGCTGGAACTTTTGGAAGAGCAGGACGGACAGGTGGCTTTGGGCAGGGACGGACAAGTGCTGGTGAGACTCTTAGCGACCAATGACCAGCAGTCCGTAAAGTCGGCTTACGGCCTTTATCATCTGGCACTTTTGCTTCCAAGCCGTCAAGCCTTAGCGGATATCCTGAAGCATTTATCCGAAAATAAAGTTCCTATGGTCGGAGGAGCCGACCACGGTTATAGTGAAGCCATTTATCTGGAGGATCCAGAAGGCAATGGCATTGAGCTTTATCGGGACAAACCTCAGGCTGATTGGGATATTCGAGAAGATGGCCGCATTATCGGAGTGACGGAAGCACTTGCGGCTCAAGAAATCTATGAACTCGGTCAGGAAATCCAGCCGTTTAGTATTGCTGAAGGCACTCGTATGGGCCATGTCCACCTGTCTGTGAAAAATAGCAGAGCAGCCAGTCATTTTTACCAAAAACTTCTAGACTTGGATGACAAATTTTCTGTACCTTCTGCTAGCTGGCTGGCATCAGGGAACTACCATCATCATTTAGCCGTCAATGAATGGGGAGGTTCTCACTTGAATCATCGCCAACCGAAGCAACTGGGACTAGCCTATTTTGAGGCGCAAGTAGAAGGAAAAGAAGACCTAGTAGCTATTTATGAAAATGCTCTGGACTTGCAGGCACCAGTCCGATGGATTAGCTCCCAAGAGCTGGAAGTCACAGACCCAGATGGGATTGTGGCAAAAATTAAGACAAGAGTGGTATAATAAGGCGTATCAAGAAGCTAGAAGAAAGAAAAAATATGTACAAGACTTATTATACATCGCCGATTGGCCGGATTCTTATCTTGACAGACGGAAATGCCTTGTTGGGGCTTTGGCTGGAGGGCCAGAAATATTTTGGAGCAGGCTATGATCTGGAGCAAGCGCAACAGGGAGAGACAGAAGTCAGCCGACGCGTCTTTGCTTGGTTGGATGCTTATTTTAAGGGAGAAAATCCTGCGACAGATGAGATTCCATTGGCACCTCAAGTAACTGAGTTCAGAAGCAAGGTTCTGACAGTGCTGCAGAAGATTCCTTATGGACAAACGTCTACCTATTCAGACATTCTACGAGAATTACAAGCTGAGTACGGTAAGATTGGCTCGGCTAGAGCAGTCGGTGGTGCCATCGGCCATAATCCTATTTCACTACTGATTCCCTGTCACCGGATTGTCGGAAGCGACGGCAAGCTGACCGGCTATGCAGGCGGTCTTGATAAAAAATCCTTTCTACTGAAGTTGGAGGCGGGGGAGAAGACTGAATAAATCTTTCTACTCAAGACTTTTATCATTTTACTGGTGAGAGTTTTTTGCTTGCATTAATAAACTAAAAATCCCCTTTGTCACTTACAGCAGCTGACAAGGGGGTTTTCCATTAGTCGATATGCCATTGTGTGGCCAGCCAGTCGGCAAAGGCAGCATAGCGCTCTTTGAGGGCTTCATGATGCCCATAAGAATCAAAGACGGAGTATGTGGCAAGGATTTCTTTCTGAATCAAGCGATGAATTTCTGCAGCATAAAAAGGAGCTTTGGAAAGTCGGTTTGAGTGATTCGCGCCTTCAGTCTTTCCATTCTGCAAATAAACCAGACAGTCCTTATTTTTCAAGTCCTGTGTTCGGCAATAGTCGGTAAAACCTGGGTACCAAAAGGAACCGCAGATAGAAAAAACACAGGGGACCTCGCAGCCGCTATAGAGACTGTAAACAGCTGCTAGTCCACCGAGAGAGTAGCCACCATAGGCAATTCTCTTGTCATCCAGTAGGTAGTGCTGTCTGATTTCTGCTAATATATCGTTGAATAGTTTCTGATGATAGCTATTCGCTTCGCCGCCAAAATTAGGATTGCCAGGCTTTAGAGCATTGGCTTTCCAGGGTGTATAATCGTCCAGCCTGTTGTTTGATATCAGTCCAATCAAGATTACCGATGAAGAAAGCCTGCTCAGGTAGTTTATCTTTCCATCATTTAGTAAGATTGCTGGATAAGGTCGTGATTTGTCATAATCCTGAGGCAGGGCAATATTGACAGTGATCCCATCCCAGACAAAGGTCTTATTTATTGACAAAGTCATTGATTTTCTCGAGTGAGTCGATTACAGTAGGACCATAATCCATGAACTCATCATAGGAGATGGTCATGATTTTCTGATTTTTGACCGCTGGGACATCCTCCAGAACGGGATTGGCTTTCATTAGATCAACTGCTTGTTCATCCATGGCCTTGTTCCGGTCGCTGGTTACGTAGATGATGACTTCTGGATCCATAGAGACCAGATTTTCCAAGGTCAAGTCAGAGGTTCCGGTCGCTACATTGGTATAGCCGAGCTGGTTAAGCAAGCTCTCCTGCAGGGCAGATTTATAAGCACCGAAAGTCTCATCGTTGTAGGCACACATGATGAGTGCTTTTTTCTTTTCGCCTTGGCTAGCCTTATTGGTCTTCTTGACAGTGTCAATTCTTGTCTGCAGCTGGTCAGCATACTGATTGGCCTTGTCTTGAACGTTAAAGATGGTTCCTATATTCTTGACATCTTCAACGATATTTCCTAGGTCTTGCTTGGTATTAGACAGGGAAGCCTTCTGTGTGTAGACAGGGATTTTGTTTTCATTCCAGGCACTGACTGTTCCCAGAGACTTCTCGGAAAACATCATGTTTCGGCCAAGAAGAGCGTCTGGCTCATAAGATAGCACAGTTTCCTGTGATACGGTTTTCTTGTCGCCGACTTGCGGAATGGTGGCAATATCAGCCTTGTATTTATCTGTGACATCGTTGTCTGGATTGAGCATACCAGCGATCTTGTCTTTCAATCCTAGTTCAATCAAGATTTCGGTCGTCGAAAGGTTATTGGTGATGACCTTTTCCGGTGCCTTTTCAAAGATCTGATCAATCTCCTTGCCTTCGGCATCGTAAGTTTTGATTGTCACTGGATATTTTGTCTCTGCTGTGCTCTTTTTCGCGCTCTCTGTTTTGGAGGAAGATTGCGAAGTTGAGCTTTCTTTCGTACTTTCCTTAGATGAAGAATTGCAGGCTGCCATTGTCAGTGCAGCAGTTGCGACGAGTAAGATACTGAGTGTTTTTTTCATATTGCCTTCCTTTCTTGGGCTTGGAGCTTGTATAGATAAAGCTGAAAACAGACTCTTATAGATATTGAATCATAGCCTGTCGATCCTTGGTCCAGATCACTTTGCTCTGAATACCGTAAACAGCTTGCAGTGAATCATGAGTGATGGTCTCCTTTGGAGCGCCTTGGTATGCAATCTCACCTCCCTTCATGAGGTACAAATAGTCTGAATACCGACAAGCCAGTTGGATATCATGTAAAACAGCCAAAACATTGATGTTCAGGTCTTTGACGATACGCAGCATATCCAGCTGGTATTTGATATCCAGATGATTGGTCGGCTCGTCTAGGAGCAGTAGGCTTGGCTGTTGAGCCAAAGCGCGTGCCAGCAGGACTCTTTGCTTCTCACCGCCAGACAGGGATAAATAGGTGCGATCTCTCTTGGACAGCATGTCTACCTGACTCAAGGCATGACGGACAAGGGCGTAGTCTTTTTCGCTCTCTTTTTGAAAAAGGGACAGATGCGGCGTCCTGCCCAGCATGACGATTTCTTGGACGGTGCAGTCAAACTGGAGATGGTTAAACTGAGTTACAACGGCTATTTTCTGGGCAGCTTTTTTTATGCGGATCTGTTCAAGTGGCCTTCCGTCTAGATAAATGTTCCCGCTGTCAGGTTTGATTTGGCGGTAGATGGTTTTGAGCAGACTAGTTTTGCCGCTTCCGTTGGGCCCTAAAATGGTGTGAAACTGATTTCCCTCGACCTTGAGCGAAATTCCTTTTAAGATCTCTTTTTGGCCGACAGCATAGTGGATATTTTGGCAAGTTAGATCCATTTCAGCTACTTACCTCCTTTCTGCTTTTGGCAACAATGTAGATGAAGAAGGGGGCGCCGACTAAAGCGGTGAAGATCCCAATCGGCAGCTCGGCATTTTTGACCAAAATTCGAGCTAAAACATCTGCCCAGACAAGAAAGATAGAGCCGAGCAGGGTAGCGATAGGAAAGAGCCTTTTGTAATTGGTACCGACTAATCTACGAGCAATATGCGGAGTGATTAGTCCGATGAAGCCGATAATACCGCAGCAGGCAACTAGCACCGCAGTCATGACTGCGACAACTGTGATATAGAGGAACCAGTAAAAACGCAGAGGGACTCCCAGTGTCAAAGCAGCTTCGTCCCCCATCATCATAGTATTGAAAATACGATACTGGGAACAGAAAAACAAAAAGGAGAGACCAACAACAAGAGCCGGCAAGGCTAAATCTGACCAAGAAGTTCCAGCCAGTGAGCCCATAGTCCAGAACTTAATCGTCATAAGGCTGTCAGCATTGGCACCGACGGAAATGATAAAGTTGGAAAAAGCGATAAAGAGGGCATTTACAACTGTTCCTGACAGAATCAGACTGCTTGTCGTCATTTTTCCCTGCATGGATGCGATAAAAAGGACCACTGCCGATGCCAGAATGGCTCCTATAAAGGCGCCTGCGCCAGTAATGGATTTGAGGCCTAAGATAATGCTCAGTGTGGCTCCGAAGGTTGCACCCGCTGAAATTCCCAGGATATAAGGCTCTGCGATGGGATTATTGACAGTAGATTGCATGACGCTGCCACAGACAGAAAGGCCAGCACCAGCTAGGATTCCCAAGAGCACTCTTGGAACCCGCATGTTCCAAACAATCGCGATTGTGGACGGAGATAGTTTGCCTGTGCCAAGGGGAAATCCGAGTTTGCTGAAAATAATCTGGTAAGTGTCTTGTATATCAATAGTGACCGATCCCAAGGAGACAGCTAAAAAGAGAGAACAAGCCAGAAAAATGACGAGAAGCAAGAGCAGGCAGATATAGCGAGAAAATCCGTGATTTTCTGACTTTTTAAAGAGCATCCAGACCTCCTTAACAGCAAAGATTAGAATTTTTAGACAATTTTTCATAAAAAATTATAACATTTTTAAATCAGAAGGGCAAGAAGGGATAAAAACCTCTGATATGATAAGGATTTGTGATTCTTTCTCTTCTCAATGATGAAATCATCTTGCTAGTGTAAAAACTGTTTAGTGCGGAGCAAAAGAGTTCTTCGGAAAGTCTCTGACAGACGACTTCATTGGAGGAAAAGCAGATGAACCTAAATGACTTGGTATAATTACTAGAAAACAAGAAAAAACGACAGAAAATTTTCTATCGTTTTTTGAAATTATAAATGCTTAAGGACTAAGACAGCTATAACGATGTACAACAATGATAGCTCAAATAACCAGAAGTCCTTTGCCAAGTCCAATAATCATTCAAGACATAATATATGCTGATAAAATTCTATTCAAAATACAGTAAGTCCTTGCTAGTCTCGGTGAAGAGTTCAAAACCATTCTTAGTGACATAGCCGCAGTCTTCGATGCGGACACCGACCTTGCCAGGGATGTAGATACCAGGCTCAACAGAGAAGCACATGCCTTCTTCGATGACCATGTCGTTGCCCTCCATGATGGATGGAAATTCGTGAACATCCATACCGATACCATGGCCGAGGCGGTGATTGAAATACTCACCATAGCCAGCTTTTTCGATGACCTGTCGTGCTGCGCGGTCTACTTCATGAGCTGTGACCCCTGGCTTGATAAAGTCAAGAGCAGCTTGCTGGGCTTCCAATGTCAGATGGTAGATATCCTTTTTGAACTGATCAGGTTGGCCAACAGCAACGGTCCGTGTCATATCACTGGCATAGCCATTGACCATGCAGCCAAGGTCAAAGAGCAGGAGGGCGTTATTTTCGACTTTATTTGCTCCGGGAATGCCATGCGGATTAGCTGCATTATTTCCCGTCAGGACCATGGTTTCAAAGCTCATCTCATAGCCTTCGCGCTTGATAGCAAAGTCAATCTGAGCGATGATATCCGTTTCGGTATTGTCCAGTGAAATATTGTCAAAACCGATATTAACAGCCTTATCAGCATATTGCCCAGCTACCAGCATTTTCTGAATTTCATCGGCAGACTTAATCAGGCGCAAGCGGTTGACGTAAGGAGTCAGGTTGGTAAATTCTGCACTATCAAAGACAGTTTTCAATCCATGATATTTGGTCAAAATCAAGTTATCAAACTCAAGAGCGACAGTCTTGAAGGAGTGAGCCGGCAATGCAGCTTTAATCTTCTGCCAAGGATTTTCCGAGTCCATATAGCCAAGGACTGAAAAGGGAACAGCTCCTGAAGCACGCTCAACCTCTAGAGCTGGCACGAAGAGCAGGGGCTCATGGTCAGGATAGACAAACAAAAACATCTGCCGCTCATGCGGGTCGCTGTAAAAACCAGTCAGATAATTGATAGTGACTGGATCAGACAGAACAGCGGCATCTAGCTTCTCATTCTCGAGATAGTGGGTGATTTGTTGGATTTTTGTCATGGTCACAACCTTCTTTCTATGCCTCTATTTTGGCAAAAAATGTCAAAAAAAGCAAGACTTTTCAAAAACTTATCAAAATACTTGAAAGTGTTTACAAGAAGTGATAAAATGGTGAATGTAGGAAAGTGAAAACGATATTTTCAATAGAAGAAAGGAAACTATATGAACACAGACGACACAGTAACGATTTATGATGTCGCCCGTGAAGCGGGAGTTTCGATGGCGACAGTCAGTCGAGTAGTGAATGGAAACAAGAACGTCAAAGAAAACACACGTAAAAAAGTTTTAGAGGTCATTGATCGTCTTGACTATCGTCCAAATGCAGTGGCACGTGGATTAGCCAGCAAGAAGACTACAACCGTCGGCGTTGTCATTCCAAATATTACCAATAGCTATTTCTCAACCTTGGCAAAAGGGATTGATGATATTGCCGAAATGTATAAATACAACATTGTCTTGGCTAACAGTGATGAGGATGATGATAAGGAAGTATCCGTTGTCAATACTCTCTTTTCTAAACAGGTGGATGGCATTATTTTCATGGGCTATCATCTGACGGAGAAAATTCGCTCAGAGTTTTCACGTTCGCGCACACCGGTCGTTTTGGCGGGTACTGTCGATGTGGAGCATCAGCTTCCAAGCGTTAATATTGACTACAAGCAAGCAACGGTTGATGCTGTAGAATTACTGGCTAAGCGCAATAAGAAAATTGCCTTTGTCAGCGGACCGCTTGTAGATGATATCAACGGGAAAATCCGTCTATCAGGCTATAAAGATGGCTTGAAGAACAAGAAACTTTCATACAGCGAAGGCTTGGTTTTTGAATCTAAATATTCTTATGATGATGGCTACCACCTCGCGGAGCGTGTCATTGCTTCCAAAGCAACTGCAGCTTTTGTCACAGGAGATGAACTGGCGGCAGGCCTCTTAAATGGTCTGTCTGATCAAGGTATCAAAGTTCCAGAAGATTTTGAAATCATTACCAGTGATGATTCGCAAGTCGCTCGTTTCACTCGTCCTAACCTCTCCACAATCGGTCAGCCCCTCTATGACATCGGCGCTATCAGTATGCGCATGCTGACTAAGATTATGCATAAGGAAGAATTGGAAGAACGCGAAGTTCTCCTAGCTCACAGCATTAGCGAGCGTAAATCAACTCGGAAATAAGCCGTGTCCGCCAGTCTGCTTAGGAACTTCTCTGAACTTGAAAAGCGTCTGAAGAGACTAAGTCAATGACTGCTTTAAGAGAGTTTCATGATTATGAAGCGAGGCTGAGGTGTAGTACCTCAGCTTTTTTGTGTTTCCGTTCAGCTAGAGCGTTTTCTATATGCTATCAGGCTTTGGATGGATTTTTTACCTCATTTGCCCTTGTGGTTTTCCTTTTTATTTGATTTTCGGTATAATAGGAAGTATGAAAGTATTACTGTACCTTGAAGGAAAGTCCGTTTTGGAGAAATCAGGAATCGGCCGAGCCCTCCAGCACCAGATGCACGCCTTGGATTTGGCTGGGATTCCTTATACGACGGACGTTTTAGGAGATTATGATGTGGTCCACATCAATACCTATGGTCCCCGTAGCTTGCTTCTTCTGCATGCTGCCAAGAGGGGCAATAAAAAAGTGATTATGCATGGGCATTCGACCAAGGAGGACTTTGAAAATTCCTTTATTGGATCCAATCTCTTTGCTCCGCTTTTTGGTAAATATCTGACTCACATGTATAAAAAGGCGGATTTCATTATCACGCCATCGGAGTATTCCAAGCAGCTGATCCAGTCTTATGGGGTCACTACGCCTATGGTGGCTGTGTCAAACGGTATTGACCTGCCTAAGTATAAGAAAGATGCTCGCAAGGAAGAAGTTTTTAAAAAGTATTTTAAGATTGAAGAAGGACAGAAGGTGGTCGTCTGTGCTGGACTTTATTTCCGCCGCAAGGGGATTGAGGATTTTGTAGAGGTTGCCCGCAGGATGCCAGATGTGCGCTTTATCTGGCTGGGCTCTATCAATCTCTGGTTGATTCCGCGTAAGATTCGCCGTTTGGTCCTCTTTGACCATCCTGATAATGTTGAATTTCCCGGCTATTTTAAGGGAGCTGTTTTCCAGGGAGCAATGTCTGGAGCAGATGCCTTCTTTTTCCCGTCCTATGAGGAAACTGAAGGAATTGTTGTCCTGGAAGCCTTGGCCAGTGAGCAGAATGTTGTGTTGCGCGATATTCCAGTTTATCAGGGCTGGGTGGATGAGCGTTCAGCCGAGCTCTGTCATAACGTAGACGAGTTTGTCCAGTCTCTGAGAAATGTCTTAGATAAAAAGGTGGACAAGCGCGAAGCAGGCTATCAGGTGGCTAAAAGCCGGTCTATTGACGATGTTGCAGATCAGTTAGTTAAGGCTTATCAAACAGTTTTGGAGATGTAAGATGCGTATTGGTCTTTTTACAGATACCTATTTTCCTCAGGTCTCTGGGGTTGCTACCAGTATTCGAACTTTGAAGACGGAGCTGGAAAAATTAGGTCACGCGGTATTTATTTTTACGACGACGGACAAGGATGTCAATCGTTATGAGGATTGGCAGATTATTCGGATTCCCAGCGTACCTTTCTTTGCCTTTAAGGACCGAAGAGTGGCTTATCGAGGCTTTTCTCATGCGCTAGAAATTGCTCGTCAGTACCGGCTGGATATTATCCATACCCAGACTGAGTTTTCACTAGGGCTGCTGGGGATTTGGATTGCCAAAGAGCTGCGGATTCCGGTAGTACATACCTATCATACCCAGTATGAGGATTATGTGCACTATATTGCCAAGGGGATGGTCATCCGTCCTAGTATGGTCAAGTACATCGTCCGTGGCTTCATGAGTGACTTGGATGGGGTTATCTGCCCTAGCGAGATTGTTTATGACCTTTTGGTTGATTATAAAATCGAAGCAGAAAAACGGGTGATTCCGACAGGGATTGAGCTGGCGAAGTTTGAGCGGCCGGAAATTTCGCGTGAGGATATCAAGAAGCTCCGTTTCAAGCTAGGACTGGCTGAAGATGAGATTATGCTGCTCAGTCTGTCCCGTATTTCTTATGAAAAGAATATCCAGGCTATCGTTGAGGCGATGCCTGCCGTCCTTGAAGAAAATGACAAAGTCAAGTTGGTCATTGTCGGCGACGGTCCCTATGCGGAAGACTTGAAAGAACTGGTTGCCAAGCTTCAGATTGAAGAAGCTGTCATCTTTACGGGGATGATTGCTCCTAGTGATACGGCCCTTTACTATAAAGCTGCGGATTTCTTTATCTCTGCCTCAACCAGTGAGACTCAAGGTCTGACTTATCTGGAAAGCTTAGCCAGCGGTACACCGATTATTGCCCATGGCAATCCTTATTTGGATAATGTTATCAGTGACAAGATTTTTGGAACCCTTTATTATCAAGAGCGGGATTTATCAGGCGCTATTTTAGAGGCAATAATTGCGACGCCTGATATGGATGAGCAGAAGTTAGCAGACAAGCTCTACGAGATTTCAGCGGAGAATTTTGGCCGCAGAGTCTATGAGTTTTATCTAGATTTAACCATTTCCAAGGAATTCCATAACGAGCTTAGCCCAGAGGAAAGTGCTGCCAAGCGTCTGGCCAAGACAGTGGCCTATCTGCCTGGAAAAGTCATTTCTCTACCAATCAATGGCTCCGTTCGTATCCTCAAAGCTTCGACTAAGCAAGTGAAAAAAATCAGGAATATTACTAAATTATTAGAATAGAAACATGCCTTGCATCATTGCGGCAATAGCTATTTATGCAAGGTTTTGTTTAGAAATAGAGGAGAAATATTATGAAAAAATATCTCAAACAGCTGCCTTTGTTGCTTTTGTTCTATGGCATTGTCGTTGGTTCGGGCTTGATTTGGGAACAAATTTGGCAATATTTTATAAATAATACAGAAAGTATGGGAAGCGATTTGAACTGGCTTTCTAATCTTAATTTATTTTATTATGCTGTGCTGCTTCCTTTGATTGGTGCAGTGATTGTTTATATAAATACTCGGATGCAAGGTTTTTCACTGCCCTTTCTTCTTTTGATTCCAGGGGTTCAGTATTATTATCTATTCAAAAACTTTTTTGACGGACTTTTTTACTCAGGAGACAAGATTTATAATCCAATCACTTCCACGCTTTATAATGCTAGGGATATTCATGTCTTGTTATTCCTTTCTTTGGGAGGAATGCTGTTGGCAGAGCAATACCGTAAAAAACGTCAAGCTGCCACTTTGAGTCAAGAGACTCTAAATCGTTTTTCTGGTTTTGATGGTTAATAGCTCTTGCAAATTTTTCCAATCGTGCTATAATGTTTTCTAGAGACATATCACCTGCAGGAAATCTTTTAGAGAGCGCGTGGAGCTGGAAATCGCGTAGAGGATGCAGTTGGGACTACTCTATCAGCTTTTATGCAAACATAAAACGGTGGCTACGTTAAAGCCGATTCGAGGTGTGAGTCTTTTGACTTGCATAAATGAAGGTGGAACCACGTTGCGACGTCCTTTTATGGATGTCGTTTTTCTTTTGTCAGAAGGAGGAAGAATGGTGCTTTATATGATTGGCGGATCGCCTTGTAGTGGGAAGTCAACAATTGCTTCACTTCTTGCTAGACAGTATCAACTACTTCATATCAAGCTGGATGATTTGGTAGAAGAGATGATGAATCAAGCAAGTGCAGATTCACAGCCGATTTGCCTTCTTAGACAGGACAGAAATCCGGAACAAATCTGGATGAGAAATCCAGAAGAGATGGCAGATGAAGAATGGCGTTTTTATGAAGAGATTTTTCCTTATGTAAAATCTTACTTGATAAAAAATCAAGATAGACCACTCTTGGTTGAGGGGGCAGGACTTTTGCCACACTTGGTAAAGGAGCTTGAATGGTCAGCGTCTTCCTATCTATGCTTGACTCCGACAGCTGATTTTCAGAAAAAGTATTATAGACTGAGAGAATGGGTTCCTTATGTCTTAGAGGGAACAACCAATCCTGAGCAAGCTTTTGAAAACTGGATGCAGCGAGACATTCTTTTTACCCAAATAGTTCGTAAGGAAGCGATGAAATTAGGTTATTCTAGTCTCATAACAGATGGTAGTCAGTCAGAAAAGCAGACTGCGGAAGAGATTGCTCGAATCTTTAAATTGCTTAACAGAAACAATATAATATTAAAGGAGAAAATACATGATTAAGATTACTTTCCCAGATGGCGCTGTTCGTGAATTCGAATCTGGCGTTACAACTTTTGAAATTGCTCAATCTATCAGCAATTCCCTAGCTAAAAAAGCTTTGGCTGGTAAATTCAACGGTAAATTGATTGATACAACTCGTGCCATCACTGAAGATGGTGCCATTGAAATTGTGACACCTGACCACGAAGATGCTTTGGATATCTTGCGTCACTCTGCTGCTCACTTGTTTGCGCAAGCGGCTCGCCGTCTTTTCCCAGATATTCACTTGGGTGTTGGTCCTGCCATTCAGGATGGTTTCTACTACGATACAGATAATGAAGCTGGGCAAATTTCAAATGAAGATCTGCCTCGTATCGAAGAGGAAATGAAGAAAATCGTCAAAGAAAACTTCCCATCCATCCGTGAGGAAGTGACCAAGGATGAGGCGCGTGAAATTTTCAAAAACGATCCTTACAAGTTGGAATTGATTGAAGAGCACTCAGAAGATGAGGGCGGTTTGACCATCTACCGTCAGGGTGAATATGTGGATCTCTGCCGTGGTCCTCACGTTCCATCTACAGGTCGCATCCAAATCTTCCACCTCTTGAACGTGGCTGGAGCATACTGGCGCGGGAACAGCGACAATGCTATGATGCAGCGGGTCTATGGTACTGCTTGGTTTGATAAGAAAGACCTGAAAAAATATCTGCAAATGCGGGAAGAAGCTAAAGAACGTGACCATCGTAAGTTAGGTAAAGAGCTGGATCTCTTCATGATTTCTCAAGAAGTGGGTCAAGGTTTGCCATTCTGGCTGCCAAATGGTGCGACTGTCCGTCGCGAGTTGGAGCGCTACATCGTTGATAAAGAGTTGGCTTCAGGCTACCAACACGTCTACACTCCGCCTTTGGCTTCTGTGGAGCTTTATAAGACTTCTGGTCACTGGGAGCACTACCAAGAAGATATGTTCCCAACCATGGATATGGGTGATGGGGAAGAGTTTGTTTTGCGTCCGATGAACTGCCCTCACCACATCCAAGTCTACAAACACCATGTTCACTCTTACCGTGAGTTGCCAATCCGTATTGCTGAGATTGGCATGATGCACCGCTACGAAAAATCTGGTGCCCTGACTGGTCTTCAACGTGTACGTGAAATGTCCTTGAACGATGGTCACCTCTTTGTAACGCCAGAGCAGATTCAGGAAGAATTCCAGCGGGCGCTGCAGTTGATTATCGACGTTTACGCTGACTTCAACTTGACAGAATATCGTTTCCGTCTGTCTCTTCGTGACCCTCAGGATACGCATAAGTATTTTGATAACGATGAGATGTGGGAAAATGCCCAAACCATGCTGCGAGCAGCCTTGGACGAAATGGGTGTGGACTACTTTGAGGCAGAAGGAGAAGCAGCCTTCTACGGTCCCAAACTCGATATCCAGGTCAAAACAGCCCTAGGAAATGAAGAAACCCTGTCAACTATCCAGCTGGACTTTCTCTTGCCAGAGCGCTTTGACCTCAAGTATATCGGAGCAGACGGTGAAGAGCATCGCCCAGTTATGATTCACCGTGGGGTTATCTCAACCATGGAGCGCTTCACAGCCATTTTGATTGAAAATTACAAGGGTGCCTTCCCGACCTGGCTGGCTCCGCATCAAGTGACTTTGATTCCTGTTTCTAACGAAGCACATATTGACTATGCTTGGCAAGTAGCTAAGAAGCTGCGTGACAAGGGTGTCCGTGCTGATGTGGATGAGCGCAATGAAAAGATGCAGTATAAGATTCGTGCCTCACAAACTAGCAAGATTCCTTATCAGCTCATCGTTGGTGACAAGGAAGTAGAAGACGGTACTGTTAATGTCCGCCGCTACGGTCAAAAAGAAACACATACAATACCAGTAAATGAATTTGTAGAGCAAATCTTAGCAGACATTGCCAGCAAATCACGCGTTGAAAAGTAGCATTTATTAGATAACAATTAAACCCGAGTAATTGGCTCGGGTTTCGTTTATAGACTATTTGGGAAGATTTCTGGTTTCTGCTTGATACCATTCAATTTTATTATCTAATTTTTTTAGTGACATTTGCCAATTTTTAATTTGTTCTTGAACAAAACTGCGGTGCTTCTGCAGCATTTCTAAGCGTTCTTTCAGACTGCCATCACCCTGGTAGCGCAAGTCAGCATATCTCTGAATATCTTTCAAATGCATACCCGTATCTTTTAAACGCTGGATAAACTGAACCCAAGCAAGATCGTTCTCATCATAGAAACGCTGACCACTTTGATCTCTATCAACTTTAATCAATCCTCGTTTCTCATAATATCGGAGCGTATGCGTTGATAAATTCACTTTTTGGGCAAATAGACCGATTTTCATAAAAAACCTCCTTTGATTTCTTGACTTAGAGTATGGTCTAAGATTTATAATGACATTGTAATCGTTTAAGGAGGTAAATGCAAATGAAAAATAAGCGATTTGAACGTGGATTAGAAAGACTCAATCAGATTGATGGTGAGGGCGGTGAGAAGGTCATTTCCTCTCTGAAAGAAATAGCTCCCGATCTAGGAGACTACATTGTAGAATTTGCTTTTGGTGATATCTATAGTCGTGAGGGACTGAATCTACAGGAGCGAGAAATCGTCACTCTTGCTAGCCTTTTGACACAGGGAGGTTGTGAAGCACAGCTGGAAGTACATATTCAAGCGGCTTTAAATGTTGGCTTAACCCCCGAAAAGATTATAGAATGCTTTTTGCAGTGCATCCCTTACGTTGGATTTCCTAGAGTACTAAATGCTGTTTTTCTAGCTGACAAACTATTTAAAAAAGAATAATAAAAAGGCCGCTGACTACATCAGTGGTCTTTCTAATTTTAATTCAAGTATTTATCCACATAATCATCAAAATCAGGATACTCATTTCAGTTCATGGCATAGAGCATTTCCCCATAGAGAGGGTCGCTAGACGGGTCATCAGGTTCTAGAAGAGTAGCTATTTTCATATCATCATCTGGGAAAAGGATGGTGTAGTGATAGGTATCGCTGACAGTGATACTGTAATATTTGGTGTTATCTTGATAGCCTGACTTATCTATCTTATAGTGAAATTCTTTATCACCTAGCTTGCCGGTCTTGTCATTGAAGACAATGTCAATGTCCTCGCCGTTTGCTTTCTGAGCCTTCCATTTTCCCTGAAAGCTAGCGTACTGACTGCAGGCACTGAGAAAGATTAGTGTTAAGAAAGTGATGAAAAGCCATGTTAGTTTTTTCATATCGTTCTCCTTGTCTATCCTTTGATATTATTCTACCACAAATATTAAAAATAAAAAAGCTGAGTTGGTAAACTCAACTTTTGCACAGTAGGTCTGTATCTGAGCTACTTATTCTGCAGCTTGGGCCCAGCGTTGGGATAGCTTGCGCGAGAAGCTGGAAATAGCGAAGTTAATCAGGAAATAGATGGCTGCTACTAGTAGGTAGAGTGCGAAGACCTGTTCAGCTTCAAAATAGCGTCCCATTAGAATTTGAGCAGAACCAAAGAGTTCTTGGAGCGCAATAACAGAATAGAGAAGGCTGGTATCCTTAATCACTGTGACAAACTGAGAAATGATGGCTGGCAGCATTTTCCGAATAGCCTGAGGTAGGATGATATAACGCAGAATTTGAAACTGAGTAAATCCTTGAGATAAGCCAGCTTCAGTCTGACCTGGGTCAATGGCATTGAGACCGCCCCGGATAATTTCTGCCAAAGCAGCAGAAGTAAAGACAGTGAAGCTGATGATACCGGCTGGCGTTGACTTAATCTGAAAGACTAAAAAGATAGTGAAGATCCAGAGCAGATTGGGTACGTTACGGACAAATTCGATGTAAATGCTGGCAATCAGCTTGAGCAGTTTATTTTTTCCGTTTCGCATGACGGCTAGAATAGTTCCAAAAATCGTGGATAGGACAATGGAAATGAAAGAAATTTGCAGTGTCAGCCAGAGCCCCTTAAGGATAAAGAGGAGGTTGTTTGTGGTTAAGACTTTTAAAATATTTTCCATAGAGACCTCCTTAGATGCTGTAAGCTTGTTTATTGGCTTCCTCTACCCTACGTCCCCAGCTGGCGATTGGGAAGCAAAGGAGGAAGTAGAGCAAAGCTGCTCCAGCAAAGGCTGGGATGTAGTTGGAGTTCAGAGCAGACCAGGACTTGGTCACGAACATCAGATCCATACCAGAGATAATAGCGACGGTAGATGTATTTTTTATCAGATTGACGATCTGATTGATTAGCGGTGGCAGGATAATCCGAAAAGCTTGGGGCAGGATGATGTATCGCATGGTTTCTACATAGGTAAAGCCCTGAGATAGTGCAGCTTCGGTCTGTCCGCGAGGAATGGACTGGATACCTGAGCGGATGACTTCAGCGATATAAGCACCGTGATACAGTCCTACACAAAGGACCGCAGTCCAATAGATTGAGGGCATGATGGTGTAATTGCTGACTAGCGGAAGACCGTAAAAGACAATTACAAATTGCACTAAGAGTGGTGTATTCTGGTAAAACTCAACAAAAACACGAGCTAGGCCACGTAGAACTTTATGCTTACCTGTGCTGATAGCTCCAAAGAAAATCCCTAGTAAAAGAGCCAAGATCAGGGCACCAATAGAAATAGCCAAGGTAAAGAGGAATCCTTGGAAAAACTTGCCAAAGTCCGCAAAGTAGGACTGCCAAGAAGAAATACTAAAACTCATGGGGTCTCCTTTCTAATCATCTGTTGAAGCAGATGGTTTTAAATCATATTTGTCATAAAGTTTCTGTAGACTGCCGTTTTCCTTCCATTTAGAGATTAGGCCATCTACATAGTCATTCAATTGAGTATTGGATTTTTTTGTTACCACACCATAATCGGCTTTTTTGAAGCTGTAATCCAAAATGTTTGACTTGGAGCTTACATAGCCGGTCAGGATGGACTTGTCAACAGAAATGGCATCAATACGGTGAGCCCGCAAGGAAACAGCAAGTTCCGGATAAGAACCTAACTCCACATATTTGAAGTTGAGTTTTTTCTCTTGGGCGATTTCTTCCAGCAAGGTCTGAGTGATAGAGCCTTGAACGACGCCGATAGTCTTGTTATTCAAGTCCTTGACGTCTGTAATTTTGCTGGATTTATTAACCAAAAAACCAGAAGCATCTGTGTAGTAAGGGGTTGTGAAATTATAGATTTCCTTACGCTCGTCTGTGATGGTAAAGGTCGCAATGACCATGTCAACTTGTCCATTGTCCAGAAGTGGTCCGCGTGTTTGTGCAGTAACTGGGACGTAGTTGATTTTGACGCCTAGTTCCTTAGCAATTTTCTTTGCAATATCGATTTCTAAGCCGCTGTAAGTATTGCTATCAGGATTGAGGTAACCAAAGTTAGGTACATCCTGCTTGACACCGACATTGAGGACACCGCGTTTTTGGATGGCCTTGACCTGTTGGCTGGTACTGGAATCGGCTTGTGCAGGAACAGCATTAATAAAGCCTAGAGTCAGAAGGAGTAAGAGTAGGCTGATGAGTATTTTTTGTAATTTCATAGGTCTTCTCCTTTTTAAGAAAGCACGTTATCACTCTCATGGTTGATAATTTTACTGAGAAACTGCTTAGCGCGTGGTTCGGTAGGATTGTCAAAGAAAGCATCAACATCAGTAGTATCCACTAACACTTCACCATCTGCTATGAAGATAATGCGGTCAGCTACCTCACGGGCAAATCCCATTTCGTGTGTGACCACAATCATGTTCATGCCGTCTTTGGCTAATTTTTGCATAACAGCCAGAACATCCCCGATTGTTTCAGGGTCCAGGGCAGAAGTTGGTTCATCAAAGAGCAGGAGCTCAGGATGCATAGCTAAACCACGGGCAATGGCAATCCTTTGCTTTTGTCCACCGGACAGCATGCCTGGGTAAGAGTCTTTCTTATCCCACATGTTGACAAATTCTAGATATTTTTGAGCGATTTTTTTAGCCTCTTGTTTATCCATTCCTAGAACTTTAATAGGCGCCAAAGTGACATTTTCTAACACCGTTTTGTGGGGGTAAAGATTAAAATGTTGAAAGACCATTCCGACTTCTTTGCGTAAGTTGACCAGATCTTTGGCAGCAGCGTTCACGACCTCGTGGCCATTGACAATCAAACTTCCCTGGTCAATACCTTCTAAAGCGTTGATTGTACGGATAAGAGTAGATTTTCCTGAGCCGGATGGTCCCAGCAGTACAACTACTTGCCCTTTTTCAAAACTGAGATTGATATTGCGCAGAGCATGGTAGTCTCCGTAATACTTTTCGACATTTTTAAATTCAACTAAAGCCATATCTTTCTCCTTTGTGTTAGATAATATGACATAGATTTTACCATAGAATAAATAAACTGTCAAATTGAATAAAAATGACTATTTTTATTCTGAGAAAAATTTTTTTGGATGAGAATCGTCCATTTTCTACAAATGTGGAATAAAAATGGCTTGAATTAGTGTTTTTTAAGAAAACTTTGGTATAATAAGACTATATAAATAAATAAAATTGGATTGGGAGTCTAGCTAGGCAAACTAGATTGCCTTTTGCACGTTTTGATGCAGGACGACTTAGCTGACTATGTCACAACTTTTCTATCATGGAGTTGATTCAATCCCAATCTTATGTTAAGGTGAACATATGAAGAAAATATTAGTTGTAGATGATGAGAAACCAATCTCAGATATTATTAAGTTTAATATGGCTAAAGAAGGCTATGAGGTTTTGACTGCCTTTGATGGTAAGGAAGCTTTGGAAATGTTTGAAGCAGAACAGCCAGATATCTTGATTCTGGACTTGATGCTGCCAGAAGTGGATGGACTGGAAGTTGCTAGGACTATTCGCAAGACCAGCAATGTGCCGATTATTGTATTGTCCGCTAAGGACAGTGAGTTTGACAAGGTTATCGGCCTTGAAATAGGTGCAGATGACTATGTGACCAAGCCTTTCTCAAATCGTGAGCTGCAGGCGCGTGTCAAGGCACTTCTTCGTCGGGCAGACCTTGTTGTGGAAAATCAAGTAGAAGAAAGTGGCCCGAACGAGTTGACCATTGGAGAACTGCAGATTTTGCCAGATGCTTTTGTTGCTAAGAAGCATGGCAAGGAGCTGGAGCTGACCCACCGTGAGTTTGAACTGCTTCACCATTTGGCGACACATATCGGTCAAGTGATGACACGTGAGCACTTGCTGGAAACAGTATGGGGCTATGACTATTTTGGCGATGTCCGTACAGTGGATGTGACCATTCGCCGCCTGCGTGAAAAGATTGAAGATACGCCAAGCCGACCTGAGTATATCTTGACTCGCCGCGGAGTTGGCTATTATATGAGAAATAATGATTGAAGCAATTAAACAATTTGTGATTTCTGCGGATTTTGTCTTTGCAATCATTATTATCGGCTTCATTGTAGTTGTGGCCTTGCTTTTATTGGAAAATCGCCGTGATAACCAAAAGCTTGTACAGCTTAATCAAAAGGTTAAAGATTTGATTGCAGGGGACTATTCTGAAGTGCTGGATATGCAGGGAAGTCCAGAAATCACAGATATGACCAACAGTATCAATGATCTTTCAGAGGTCATTCGACTGACACATGAAAACCTTGAGCAAGAAACAAAACGCCTTTCCAGTATCCTGTCCTATATGACAGATGGCGTGCTTGCGACCAACCGCCGGGGACAGATTATCACTATCAACGATATGGCAACTAAGCAGTTGGGAGTTAAGAGAGATGAGGTCCAAAATATGAGTATTTTGGATCTGCTTTCGATTTCAGACGAGTATGATTTGAGGGACCTGATTACCAATGTTCCTGAGCTGACGATAGATTCTCAGGATGAAAATGGTGAGTACTTGAGCTTGCGGGTTCGCTTTGCCTTGGTAAGGCGGGAGTCGGGCTTCATTTCTGGTTTGGTAGCTGTCTTGCATGATACGACCGAGCAGGACAAGGAAGAGCGGGAGCGTCGCCTCTTTGTCTCCAACGTCAGCCATGAGTTGCGGACTCCGCTG
This sequence comes from Streptococcus sanguinis, assembly GCF_900475275.1. NCBI lineage: Bacteria > Bacillati > Bacillota > Bacilli > Lactobacillales > Streptococcaceae > Streptococcus > Streptococcus sanguinis. Next base: position 790,449 of record NZ_LS483364.1, read on the forward strand.
ACCAGTGTTAAGTCCTATCTGGAAGCCCTGGATGAGGGAGCCTTGTCTGAGCCAGTAGCACCGGACTTTGTCAAGGTATCGCTCAATGAAACCAACCGCATGATGCGGATGGTGACGGACTTGCTCAGCTTGTCACGCATTGACAATGAGACCAGTCATCTAGAAGTGGAGCTGACGAATTTCACGGCTTTTATTACCTTTATCCTCAATCGCTTTGACAAGATAAAAAACCAAGACGAGACTAAGAAATATGAGATTATCCGTGATTATCCGATAACACCGATCTGGGTGGAGATTGATACAGATAAGCTGACCCAGGTCATTGATAATATCATGAACAATGCCATCAAGTATTCACCAGATGGTGGAACCATTACTGTTTCCATCAAGACAACGGATGAGCAGTTGATTCTCTCAATTGCGGATGAAGGTCTGGGGATTCCCAAGCAGGACCTGCCTAAGATTTTTGATCGCTTTTATCGAGTGGACAAGGCACGCAGCCGCGCACAGGGCGGAACGGGTCTGGGGTTGGCCATTGCTAAGGAAATTATCAAGCAGCATCAGGGCTTTATCTGGGCTAAGAGTGAGTATGGTGTGGGCTCGACCTTTACCATTGTCTTGCCTTATGAGAATGATGGCGTCCGGGATGACGACTGGGATAATGAAGATGATATATAGAAAGTAAACATGACTAAAGGATTTCAATACAGTATTTTGGCGTCAGGATCAAGCGGTAATTGTTTCTATCTGGAAACAGACCAAAAGCGGATTCTGGTTGACGCTGGCTTATCAGGCAAGAAAATTACGAGCTTGCTGAGCGAAATTGGCCGCAAGCCTGAGGATTTGGATGCCATTTTAGTGACTCATGAGCACAAGGACCACATTCATGGCGTTGGAGTGTTGGCCCGCAAGTATCATCTGGATATTTATGCTAATGAGGCCACTTGGAAGGCTATGGAAAAGGATTTGGGCAAGCTGAATGCTAGTCAAAAGCATATCTTTGAATTGGGCAAGACCAAGACCTTTGGAGACTTGGATGTGGAGAGCTTTGGTGTCAGTCATGACGCAGCCTGTCCACAATTTTACCGCTTCATGAAGGATGACAAAAGCTTTGTCATGCTGACGGATACGGGCTATGTCAGTGACCGGATGGCTGGGATTATCGAAAATGCTGACGGGTACTTGATTGAGAGCAACCATGATATTGAAATTCTTCGCAGCGGTGCCTATCCTTGGAGTCTCAAGCAGCGAATTCTGTCGGATATGGGTCACTTGTCTAATGAAGACGGAGCGGAGACCATGATTCGGACTCTGGGCAATCGCACCAAGCGAATCTATCTAGGACATCTCAGTAAGGAAAATAATATCAAAGAATTGGCCCACATGACCATGGTCAATCAGCTGGCTCAAGCCGATATGGCAGTCGGTCACGACTTCCAAGTCTATGATACCTCGCCTGATACCGCAACGCCTTTGACGAGTATTTAGAAATCAAAGCAAAAGGTTTGGTTTTATTGCTCTAGTGCGATATCCATTATATATTTAAAAAGTAACGGTTTTATTTTGCAAAGGAGCTTGTATGCGACCAATTTACTTTGTGATAGGTCTATTATCTTTAGGGTTAGGTGTTTTGGGAATTTTTCTTCCTCTCCTGCCGACGACACCATTTCTTCTCTTGTCCATTGCCTGCTTTTCACGCAGTTCCAAGCGTTTTGAGAATTGGCTCTATCATACAAAGATGTATCAGACCTATGTGGCAGATTTTCGAGAGACGGGAACGATTGCCAAGGAGCGAAAGAAAAAGATTATTATTTCCATCTATATCTTGATGGGGATTTCCATTTTTCTAGCGCCTATTATTTGGGTCAAGATTGGACTGTTGGGTCTGACCATTTTTATCACCTATTATTTGTTTAAAGTAATTCCAGATAAGGAATAGAAATCATTGTCAGCAGGTGCGTTTGCGCCTGTTTTTTGTTATAATAGAGACTGTATATCTTTGGAAAGGAAAAGGTATCGTGCTGCTTATCTGACTGAAGTCAGCATGATGTAAAATAGTAATGGAAAATTTGAAAAAAGCATTGCTGGAGCAGTTTGACTTGGTTTTCGCTGATGAGACCTTGTTGGAAACGGCTTTTACCCATACGAGCTATGCCAATGAGCACCGCCTCTTAAAAATTTCACACAATGAACGCTTGGAATTTTTAGGAGACGCTGTTCTGCAACTGATTATTTCGGAGTATCTTTATACCAAATATCCTAAGAGACCAGAGGGCGACTTGTCCAAGCTGCGTTCCATGATTGTTCGGGAAGAGAGCCTGGCAGGCTTTGCCCGTGATTGTCGGTTTGATCATTTTATCAAGCTGGGACGCGGTGAGGAGAAGTCTGGCGGCCGGAATCGTGATACGATTTTAGGAGATTTGTTTGAGGCCTTTTTAGGCGCTTTGCTCTTAGATAAGGGTGTGGAAGCAGTCAAAAGCTTTCTCTATCAAGTCATGATTCCCAAGGTGGAAGCGGGAGATTTTGAGCGGGTGACGGACTATAAGACCAAGCTGCAAGAGTTGCTGCAGATTAATGGTGATGTGGAAATTACCTATCAGGTCATCTCCGAGACAGGACCGGCTCATGCCAAAAATTTCGAGGTGGCTGTTCTCATCAATGGCCGCAAGTCCGGTCAAGGCCAGGGGCGTTCTAAAAAGCTGGCCGAGCAGGAAGCTGCTAAAAACGCATTTGAAAAGGAAAGTTCTTCATGTTTTTAAAGGAAATTGAAATTCAGGGCTTCAAGTCATTTGCTGATAAGACTAAAGTTGTCTTTGATCAGGGAGTGACAGCGGTTGTTGGGCCAAACGGTTCCGGCAAGTCCAATATTACGGAGAGCCTGCGCTGGGCCTTGGGAGAGTCCAGTGTGAAAAGTCTGCGGGGCGGCAAGATGCCCGATGTGATTTTTGCGGGAACAGAAACCCGCAAGCCACTCAATTACGCATCCGTGGTAGTGGTTCTGGACAACAGTGACCAATTTATCAAGGATGCTGCCAATGAGATTCGGGTGGAGCGTCACATTTACCGCAGCGGTGATAGTGAGTATAAGATTGACGGCAAAAAGGTCCGTCTGCGCGATGTCCATGATCTCTTCATGGATACTGGACTGGGACGAGATTCCTTCTCCATCATTTCCCAAGGGAAGGTTGAGGAAATCTTCAACAGCAAGCCAGAGGAACGTCGGGCAATCTTTGAAGAAGCTGCTGGAGTGCTTAAGTATAAGACACGTCGTAAGGAAACGGAAAGCAAGCTTAGTCAAACTCAGGATAATCTGGATCGACTGGAAGACATTATCTACGAGCTGGAGAGCCAGGTCAAGCCCTTGGAGAAGCAGGCTGAAACTGCTAAGCGCTTCTTGAGTCTGGATGGCCAGCGCCGAGAGCTTTACTTGGATGTTTTGGTCGCTCAGCTGACAGCTAATAAGGAAAAGTTGATCAAGGCTGAAGAAGATTTGACGAATATCCAGCAGGAGCTGGCAGCCTACTACAGCAAGCGAGATGAGCTGGAAGTTGAAAACCAAACCTTGAAGGCCAAGCGCCATGAGCTCAATCAAACTTTGTCTGATGATCAAGCTAGTTTGCTGGAATTGACCCGCTTAATCAGTGATTTGGAGCGTCAGATTGATCTTTCTAAGTTGGAGTCCAGTCAGGCAGCGACGAGCCGCCGGGAAAATGAAGAGCGTTTGGCTGCTTTGTCAGAAAAACTGGCTCAGATAGAAAGCAACATAGAAGACAAGCAGGCTGAATTGAGCCAAATAGCTGCCCAACTGACTGACAATGAGGAGTCTATCGCTGCTTTGGAAGCAGAATTAGCAGACTTTTCAGATGATCCGGATCAGCTGATTGAGCATCTGCGTGAGCAGTATGTCAAGCTCATGCAGGAAGAGGCAAATCTTTCTAATGACTTGACTTCTCTGGAGAGCCAGCTGGCTAGCGAGCTTAAATTGGCTGAGAGCAAGAAAGCAGACTATGCTAAGCTACAGGCTGATTTGGAAGCTAGTCAGACTCAGGAGCAGGCTGGTTTGGAGGAGTTGGAAATTGCTCGCCAAGCCCTCAAGAATCTACTAGCAGACTACCAAAGTCAGGTTCAGTTGGTAGAGAAGCTAGAGGCTGATTATAAGCATCAGCAGACTAAGATGTTTGAGCTTTTGGACGACCTCAAAAACAAGCAGGCACGTTCTAATAGTTTGGAAGCCATTCTCAAAAATCACAGCAATTTCTATGCTGGGGTCAAGAGTGTGCTGCAGGAAGCTGGCCGACTGGGTGGCATTGTTGGAGCAGTCAGCGAAAAACTCAGCTTCGATCCCCACTATCAGACAGCGCTGGAAATTGCGTTGGGAGCCAGCAGTCAGAATATCATCGTAGAAGATGAGGCGGCTGCGACTCGGGCTATCGAATTTCTGAAGAAAAATCGAGCTGGCCGGGCAACCTTCCTGCCTTTAACAACCATCAAGCCGCGTCAGCTGCCTGACCATAACCGTGCTACGATTGAAAAAAGTGCTGGTTTTCTGGGACTGGCTTCTTCTTTGGTCACCTATGAGTCATCGTTAGACAGCATTTTTCAAAATCTGCTGGGAACGACCGCTATTTTTGATACAGTGGAGCATGCCCGAGCAGCGGCTCATCAAGTGCGCTATCAGGTTCGCATGGTGACTTTGGATGGAACAGAGCTTCGGACTGGCGGTTCCTATGCCGGTGGTGCCAACCGCAATAACAATACCATCTTTATCAAGCCGGAGCTAGATGCTTTGCTTGAGGAGATTAAGCAGAAAAATGTCAGCTTGAAAGAGCAGGAAGAAGCGGTGCAAATTCTGCAAAACCAGCTAAGTCAGGCTAAGCAGGTATTGGAACAAATCAAGACAGACGGTGAGCAGGCCCGCTTGGCTGAGCAAAAGGCTAATCTGGCCTATGAACAGTTAGCCAAGCGTGTAGAAGAACTCACAAGTCTGAAAAATCTACAGGAGCAAGAGTTGGCTTGTCAATCTGCTTTGGATATTTCAGAAGAGAAAGACCGACTGCTGACCCGCTTGACCGAAATTGAGCAAGAAAAAGCAGACATCACTGCAGAAATAGAGCAGGTTAAGTCGAACAAAGATGCAGTTCAGGCTCGTTTTGACAAGCTTTCCTCTCGTCTAGCTGAACTCAAGCTCCAGCGTACAGAGCTGACCTCCAACCAACGCTTTGAAAAGAATGACTTGGAACGTCTGTCCGAGGAAAAAGCTAGCCTTGTAAAAGAGCAGGCGACCTTGGAACTCTTGATGGAGCAAAAGGAGCAGTCCAGCCTGCAAAAGGTCGATATTACAATCCTGGAAGAGCAATTAGAGGCCGCCAAGCAAGAAAAGACTGAGCTAGATCAAAGGCTGATTCGTCTGAAATTTGAGCTTGAAGATCTGGAAGGTCAGTCTGATGATATTGCCAGTCGTTTGGAGCAAGCCCGCCATCAAAATGAAGAATTGATTCGTCGGCAAGCCAAGGCAGAGGCAGAAAAGGATAAGCTCATGGATGTCATGCGCCGTCTGGCAAGCAATCTGACAGATGACTATCAGATGAGTTTCGAAGAAGCAAGCAGCCAGGCTCGTCCGTTAGAAAGTTTGCCAGCTGCTGAAAGCCAGGTTAAGGATTTGGAAAAAGCCATTCGAGCTTTAGGTCCAGTCAATCTGGAAGCAGTTGAGCAGTTTGAAGAAGTCAGCAATCGTTTGAACTTCCTCAACGAACAGCGAGACGATGTCCTATCAGCCAAAAATCTGCTCTTAGAGACGATTGAAGAGATGAATGACGAAGTCAAGGAACGCTTTAAATCAACCTTTGAAGCCATTCGTGAAAGCTTCAAGGTGACTTTCCGTCAGATGTTTGGCGGTGGTTCGGCAGACCTGATATTGACGGAGGGAGACTTGCTGACGGCAGGTGTAGAAATCTCCGTACAGCCACCGGGCAAGAAGATCCAGTCGCTCAATCTGATGAGCGGTGGCGAGAAGGCCTTGTCAGCTTTGGCTCTGCTTTTCTCTATCATCCGTGTTAAGACCATTCCTTTTGTCATCTTGGATGAGGTAGAAGCAGCGCTGGACGAGGCTAATGTTAAACGCTTTGGGGATTATCTCAATCGATTTGACAAGGACAGCCAGTTCATCGTGGTCACTCACCGTAAGGGAACCATGTCAGCTGCAGACTCTATTTACGGAGTTACCATGCAGGAGTCTGGGGTTTCCAAGATTGTCTCGGTCAAGTTAAAAGATTTAGAAAGTATGTAACATGAGTATAAAATTAGTAGCAACGGATATGGATGGCACCTTTTTAGACAGTAAAGGTCAGTTTGATATGGATCGTCTCAAGCAAGTTTTGACTCGCTTCAAGGAAAAAGGTATGTATTTTGCCGTGGCTAGCGGACGCGGCCTCTTGTCGCTGGAAAAGCTGTTTGAGGAAGTGCGCAATGAGATTATTTTTATTGCTGAAAACGGCAGTTTAGTGGAATTTCATGGCGAGGACCTCTATGAAGCAACTATGCCTCGGGACTTTTACCTCAAGGTTTTTGACAAGCTGCAGGAATCACCCTATGTCAATGTCAATGAGCTGCTTTTGACGGGCAAACGTGCCTGCTATGTCTTGGAGACTGTGGATCCGACCTATCTTTCTTTCAGTGCTCATTATAATGAAAACATTCAAAAAGTAGCGAGCTTGGCTGACATCGACGATGATATTTTCAAGTTTACGACCAATTTTGCTGAGGACCAAGTCGCAGCTGGCGAAGCTTGGGTCAATGAGAATATCGACGGAGTCAAGGCCATGACAACTGGCTACAAGTCGATTGACATCGTTCTGGACCATGTGGATAAGGGGGTTGCCATTGTCGAGTTGGCCAAGAAGCTAGACATAGATCTTTCTCAAGTCATGGTTTTTGGTGATAATCTCAATGATTTGCACATGATGCAGGTGGCTGGCTATCCGATTGCGACTGAAAATGCTCGCCCTGAGATTTTAGAAGTGGCCAAGGAAGTCATCGGCCACCATGATGCTCAGTCGGTTATCACTTACATGGAGGGATTATAATGGCAGATATAAAACTGATTGCTCTGGACTTGGATGGAACTCTTCTGACTTCAGACAAGAAGATTTCTGAGCGCAATTTAGTAGCTTTAAAAACAGCTCAGGCCAAGGGAGTTAAGGTAGTTCTGACTACTGGCCGTCCCCTTAAGGCTATGGACTTTTTCCTGCATGAGCTGGGAACAGACGGTCGAGAAGATGAGTACACCATTACTTTTAATGGGGGACTTGTTCAGCGCAACACTGGAGAAATTCTTGATAAAACAGTCTTTTCTTATGATGATGTGGTTCGGATTTATGAGGAAACAGACAAGCTCCATATCCCTCTTGATGCTATCTGCGAAGGACTTGTCTATCAGATTCAATCCGATCAAGACTCGCTTTATGCTCAGTTTAATCCAGCTCTGACCTTTGAGTCCATTGATTTTAGTGATTTGTCCAGCCAGCAGACTTATAATAAATGTGTCACTGCTTATGCTCAAGAACCACTGGATGCGGCTATTGAGCAAATTTCACCGGAATTATTTGAGCGCTATGAGATTTTTAAATCTAGAGAAATGCTGCTGGAGTGGTCCCCTAAAAATGTCCATAAGGCTAATGGTTTGGAGAAACTGATTGCCCATTTAGGTATTGAGAGAAGTCAAGTCATGGCCTGTGGTGATGAAGCCAATGATCTGTCTATGATTGAGTGGGCTGGTCTGGGAGTGGCTATGCAGAATGCAGTAGCCATCGTCAAAGAAGCAGCCAATGTGGTGACACCTATGACCAATGATGAGGATGCAGTGGCTTGGGCTATTGAAGAATATGTACTAAAGGAGGATTAGCCGATGGGATTATTTGACCGCCTTTTCGGCCGAAAAAAACAAGAACCGCCGATTGAAGAAGTTGTCAAGGAAGCATTGGAAAACATTGACGAGCTTGAAGAAGAAACAGCGCCTGTTCCAGAAGCAGGAGAAAATTTTGAAGCGGAAGCTGTTCAGTCCTACCAAGGCGAGCAGCAACTTGATGACCAAATTTCGGATACAAAAAATAGTTTGGCTGATGTTGAAGAGCCAGCATCTCAAGCCATCCAAGAAGAAAGCAAGGAGCCAGAGCATGAAAGAGAAATTATTGCAGAAAATCAAGAAATGGCTCAAGGAGCAAGTCAGACTGAAGAAACTCTAGAAGAGCACCAGTCTGAAAGCAGTGACGAAACGATAGAAGAACTTGTTGAACAAACAAACCTATCGGATGAAGCATCACCTCATGTTGAACATGAAGCTGTTTCTAATGGCGAAGTACTATTTGATTCAAATAATGAGTTCGAGCCAGAAACAGAAGCTAAGTCACTAACAGAATCAGAACAGGTAGACCAAGCAGCTGATGTTGCTGAAGAATCAGAAGCAGGAGCTACAGAAGAGCCTGCAGAACTTCCTCAAGAGGAATCCACTCAGGAAAAATATGACCGCAGCCTAAAGAAGACTCGGACAGGGTTTGGAGCACGGCTTAATGCCTTCTTTGCTAATTTCCGCTCAGTAGATGAAGAGTTCTTCGAAGACTTGGAAGAGCTTCTCATCACTAGTGATGTAGGGGTTCAAGTGGCTTCCAGTCTGACTGAGGAACTACGCTATGAAGCTCGTCTGGAAAATGCTAAAAAACCAGCTGCTCTGCGTCAGCTGATTATTGAAAAATTGGTGGACATATATGAGAAAGATGGCCGCTTTAATGAAAAAATCAATTTCCAAAGCGGTTTGACTGTCATGCTCTTTGTCGGGGTTAACGGAGTCGGCAAGACTACCTCTATCGGTAAACTAGCCTATAAGTACAAACAACAAGGCAAGAAGGTCATGTTGGTAGCAGCAGATACATTCCGAGCTGGAGCAGTAGCTCAGCTGGCTGAATGGGGTCGGCGCGTAGATGTTCCCGTAGTAACGGGGCCTGAGAAGAGCGATCCTGCCAGTGTCGTATATGACGGAATGGAGCGTGCTCAGGCAGAGCAGGTTGATGTTCTTATGATTGATACGGCTGGCCGCCTGCAAAATAAGGACAACCTCATGGCTGAGCTGGAGAAAATTGGCCGCATTATTAAGCGGGTGGATCCAGAAGCACCACATGAAACTTTCTTAGCTCTCGATGCTTCAACCGGTCAGAATGCTCTGGTTCAGGCCAAGGAATTTTCTAAAATAACTCCAGTCACAGGAATTGTACTGACAAAGATTGATGGAACAGCTCGAGGCGGGGTTGTACTAGCCATTCGTCAGGAATTGGATATTCCAGTGAAGCTGATTGGCTTTGGAGAAAAGATTGATGATATCGGTGAGTTTAACTCAGAGAACTTTATGAAAGGCCTGCTTGAAGGCTTGGTATAAAACAAAAAAACCAGTACGAGTACTGGTTTTTTATGAACAATTTTTAAATCTTACTTATTTGGAGACCACTGCCAGTCAGCGCCAAATTCTCTAAGGAGTTCAAAGGAAGCATCTGGTCCCATAGAACCGACAGGATACTCATGGAGAGGCACTTCATTGCTACGCCAGAGCTCTTCAATCTGATCGATCAGCTCCCAGCTGGAGCGGACTTCATCCCAGTGGCTGAAGTTGGTTGAGTCATTGTTAAGGACGTCAAAGATTAATTTTTCGTAAGGATCAGGGGATGCACCACTAGCTGTTGCGTCTGTCCGGTAGTCCAGAGAAAGGGGAGCTAAGCTGAAGCGTTCGCCGACCTCTTTGCCATTCATGCTGAGAGAGAAGCCCTCAGTCGGCTGGATATGAATGGTCAGAACATTTGGTGCTAATTCCTCACCAAAGATAGACTCCATTTGCTTAAAGACGATATTGACAAGAGTGCCTTTTTCAGTGAGGCGTTTACCAGTTCGGAAGAAAAATGGAACATCACGGAAGCGCTCGCTATTTACGAAGAAAGCTCCTGAAGCAAAGGTTTCGGTCATAGAGTCAGGATTGACATTAGGCTCGCTCCGGTAGGAGATGTATTTCTTGCCTTTGACTGTGCCAGACTTATATTGACCGCGGATAAAGAAGCGTTTCAAGTCTTTTTTATCGGGCTGTACCAAGCGTTCAAAAACTTTGACTTTCTCTGCCCGAATGTCCTCTTTGCTAAAGCTTTTCGGCTTGTCCATAGCTAAGAGTGACAGGAGTTGCAGAGTATGATTCTGCACCATATCTCGTAGAGCACCGGACTGGTCATAGTAACCGCCACGTTCTTCGACACCTAGCTTTTCAGCAAAAGTAATCTGGACATTGTCAATGTAGTCACGATTCCAGATGTTTTCAAAGAGAAGATTGGCAAAGCGGATAGCGAAGATGCTCTGAATCATTTCCTTGCCTAGGTAATGGTCAATACGGAAAATCTGCTCCTCATCAAAGGCCGCTAAGAGTTCTTCGTTAAGTTGGCTGGCAGTTGCCAAGTCTGTCCCGAAAGGTTTTTCGACAATCAAACGTTCAAAGCCTTTGCCGTCTACGATATTTTCAGACTTGAGGTGTTTGGCAATGGTACCGAAAAATTGGGGTGCCATGGACAGGAAGAAGAGTTTATTGTGCTCAGCTTGGTATTGCTCATTGAGTCGGTTTTGAAGCTTGCGCAGTTCAATGTAGTGCTCGGTATCCTGCACATCATGACTTTGATAGTAGAAGTGACTGGCAAACTCTTGGGCTTGCTCTGGACTGTCAGCTAAATCAGCGATTGCTTCGACAACGACAGACTCAAAATACTCCTTGCTCCAAGGCCGGCGGGCTGTTCCAATGACTGCAAAATGCTTGGAAAGATTGCCAGACTTATAGAGCCTGAAGAGGGATGGATAGAGTTTTCTTTTGGCCAAGTCACCGCTGGCTCCGAAAATTGTTACAATAACTTTTGAAGACATCCTGATACCTATTTTCTAAATGATGTCTCTATTTTATCACAATTTTTCTAAAGATTGTATTCAGAAATTCGGTTTCTGAAAAGGGAGACAAATAGAAAGAAATTGACCGCTGCTTGAAACATATTCAAAGATAAAAAATGAGGCTAAGACACGATTGTGCCAGCCTCGTTTTCTTTATTCAAATACCCGATAAACGTAAGGATTTTCCGGTTTTTCTACCTTATCAAAGCTTTCAACTTCTAGAGTTGGCAGGCTTTGTCCCAGACTTTTATGGTAATGCATGGCAATTTTCCCCTTGGCATGAATCCAGGTATTATTCTCGAAATGCTGGGTATTTCCAGTTGTCAAGAGGCCATAGACTCCAGAGTCAGCAATACAGTGGATGATACCAAAGCGAAAGAGAAATTGACTTTTCTGATCGCTCGGGTCATTGTAGACAAAACCAGTAAATTCAAGTGTTTTACCAACAAATTCATCTGGATAATCATAGATAACTTCCATTACTTCCATGTAATTTTCAGTCGTGACCTGAATGGTATCTTGCTTGATATATTTCTTGGCAACTGCTCGCATTTCTTTTTCATAAGCCCCTTTGGTAAAGTAGGTGCTAGTGTCCGGCTTCAGGTATTGACTGGTAGTACCTTCGTCCTGCTGAACAGCTGTCGAAGTTCCTTCAGCCAGTGGAAAATGAAATCCTTTAGCAGAAACTGTTGTTGAATCCAAGGTAACAGTTGGAAAGAAAATTCCTACAAAGAGTGGGATGATAAGGAGCAGTATGCTACCCAGTTTTGCCCAGCGAGTATTTAAATGACTGTGGACATCCATCTTCTTCATCCAGATGATGAGCTGCACAACTGCCAAGATAAAAGATAGAATCATAGACAAGTAGGCCAGATAGGAGTAGTGGAGATTGATATATTGGTTGAGCTTGCCTGTCAGCTGTAGGTACATGGTGATCTCAAAGTAGCCGACTAAGATTAGAAATCGAATCATAGCACCACCCCCACGAGCCAAGAGTAAAGAAAGACGACGACGGTAACCAAGCTGATAAATTGCCAGATAAAGCGTGTCTTAAAGTAGTTTTTCATCATCAGCAGATTCTTGACATCTAGCATAGGCCCAATGACCAAGAAAGCTAAGACTGGCGATAAGCCGAAGCTAGCAATCAAGGAGCTCCCGATGAAAGCATCAGCTTCGCTGCAAAGTGAGAGCAGGAAGGACAGCAGCATGAGCAGGAGAATAGCAACAGCTGGTGTTGAGCTGATGGAGGTCAAGATTCTGGTTGGCACATAGACCTGAACCAGGCTGGCGAAGAGACAGCCAAAGACCAGATAGCGACCAGTATCGAAAAATTCGTCAATGGCCTGCACAAAGACCTGAAAAAACTTTTGCCCCTTGCTGAGATGTGAAAAGTCATGCTCATGGACTGCTTTGCGATTTTCTTTTTGGATATTGCTGTCTGCAAAGAAGCCCAGAAAAATCCCTAAAAGAATAGCCACTACCATAGAACCTAAAGCACGAAGCAGAGCCATTCGGAAGGAATTACCAAAGGCTGAGTAGGTCGCAAAGAGCACAATGGGGTTGATGACCGGAGCCGTTACCAGAAAGGGCACAGCCGTGTAACTGGGAACTTTCTTTTCCAAAAACCGATTTATAATGGGAACAATTCCGCACTCGCAAGATGGGAAGACAAAACCAACCAAGCTTCCAAAGAAAATCCGAGCCCATTTGTTCTTGGGTAGGAAACGATAAACCTTGTCTGGCGTGACATACACCTCGATAAAGCCAGAAATGATACTTCCAATCAAGACAAAAGGCAGGGCCTCAATGATAATGGAGAGAAAGATGGCACCGGCTTGCAGGACACTGGCCGGCAACTGAGAGAAGAAGCTCATTCTTTCTTATCCTTCTCGTTTTTAGATCTTTTCTTGTCTTCCTCAGGGAATTCTACCTTTTCCATCTTGGGTAGGGTAGCAAACTCCTCGAACATCTTGTCCAAATCGTCTGATCTAGTAAATTTAACAGCCATAAAGGCACCTCATTTCTAAAATAATAATTCTATTATACTACCAATCATCAAAAAATGAAATTTTGAAACATAAGGGACTTCTTGTCGCTGATTTACCCTAAATTTTTTTGTACAAATAGTACTAAATAGTTCTAAAATAGCCTATCTTTCAAAGCACTTGTGATATAATAGGATTGTTATGGAAAATATAAATATTGAAAAAATTGCCCAGAAATTGGGCCTTAAAGAAAGCCAAGTATCACAGGTCCTAGATTTGACCGCTGAAGGGAATACGATTCCTTTTATTGCTCGTTACCGTAAGGAAATGACAGGAAATCTGGATGAGGTCGAGATTAAGGCGATCATCGACTTAGATAAGAGCATGACTGCTTTGGCAGAGCGTAAAGCGACGGTCTTAGCTAAAATTGAGGAGCAGGGAAAACTAACGGATGCGTTGCGCTCTGAGATTGAGGCTGCTGAAAAGCTGGCTGATGTGGAAGAACTTTATCTTCCTTATAAGGAGAAACGCCGTACCAAGGCTACTATTGCCCGTGAAGCAGGTCTCTTTCCTTTGGCCCGCCTCATCCTACAGGATGCGGCTAACTTGCAAGAAGAAGCTGAGAAACTGACTAGTGAAGCCTTTCCGACAGCAGAAGCTGCTCTTGCTGGAGCAGTGGATATTCTGACTGAAGCAATTTCCGAAGATACTAAGCTGCGGGCTTGGACCTACCATGAGATGCAGACCAATTCTTTTATCGTATCCAGTCTCAAAGACGGTGATTTGGATGAAAAGCAGGTCTTCCAGATTTATTATGATTTTTCCGAAAAAGTAGCGACCATGCAAGGCTACCGGACACTGGCCCTTAACCGTGGTGAGAAGCAAGGTATTCTCAAGGTTGGTTTTGAGCACAATCTTGAGAAGATCTTGCGCTTCTTTGAAGTACGTTTCAAGGTGAAAAATGCCTATATTATTGAAGCTGTTCAGCAAGCGGTCAAAAAGAAAATCATTCCAGCCATGGAGCGCCGTATTCGGACCGAGCTGACTGAGGCCGCTGAGGATGGAGCGATTCAGCTCTTTTCAGATAATCTCCGTCATCTTCTCCTAATTGCTCCTCTCAAAGGTCGCGTAGTACTGGGCTTTGACCCAGCCTTTCGGACAGGAGCCAAGCTGGCTGTTGTTGATGCGACAGGTAAGATGCTGACGACTCATGTTATTTATCCAGTAGCGCCAGCAAAGCCAGCTCAGATTGAAGCTTCTAAGAAAGAGTTATCGGAGCTGATTGAGCAGTTTGGCGTGGAAATCATTGCCATCGGAAACGGAACTGCCAGCCGAGAAAGTGAAGCTTTTGTAGCAGAAGTTTTGAAATCCCATCCAACTGTCAGCTATGTCATCGTCAATGAAAGCGGAGCATCTGTTTACTCTGCTAGTGAACTAGCTCGTCATGAATTTCCAGATTTGACTATTGAAAAGCGCTCAGCTATTTCCATTGCCCGCCGTCTGCAGGATCCTTTAGCAGAGTTGGTTAAGATAGATCCTAAGTCTATCGGGGTTGGCCAGTACCAGCATGATGTCAGCCAGAAAAAGCTGTCTGAAAGCCTGGGCTTTGTCGTTGATACCGTGGTCAACCAAGTCGGAGTTAATATCAACACCGCCAGTCCTGCACTGCTGGCCCACGTAGCTGGTCTTAATAAAACTATCTCAGAAAATATTGTCAAGTATCGGGAAACAGAAGGTTTGATTCGGTCTCGCGAGGCCATCAAGAAAGTGCCGCGTCTGGGTGCAAAAGCTTTTGAACAGGCAGCCGGCTTCCTGCGTATTCCCGAGAGTGATAATCTGCTAGACAATACAGGCGTTCACCCAGAGTCTTATAAGGCGGTGGAGGAGCTCTTTAAGCGTCTGGAAATCAGCAGTTTGGATGAAGCGGCCCAAGCCAAATTAAAGGCTGTTCGGGTTGCTAGTTTGGCTGCAGAGCTGGGCTTGGGAGAAGAAACCCTCAAAGATATTATTGCTGATCTGCTCAAGCCTGGTCGGGATTTGCGTGATTCCTTTGATGCGCCAGTTCTGCGGCAGGATGTCTTGGATATCAAGGATCTGCGTATCGGTCAAAAGCTGGAAGGGGTCGTACGTAATGTCGTCGATTTCGGAGCCTTTGTGGATATCGGTATCCACGAAGACGGTCTCATTCATATCTCCAAGCTGAGCACTGACTATATCAAGCATCCTAGTCAGGTCCTATCTGTTGGCGATTTAGTCACAGTCTGGGTGGATAAACTGGATGTGGAGCGGGAGAAGGTCAACCTCTCTCTGATAGCACCAAATGAATCTAACTAACTATGTCAAGCGGGTTTCAGCTGAGGATTTTGGCTGGGAATTCCGCCACCAAGCTTATTGGAACAAGCGTCTCCGCACTACAGGGGGACGCTTCTTTCCTAAAGACGGACATCTGGATTTTAACCCAAAAATCTATGAAACTTTTGGGTTGGAGACTTTTCGAAAAATTGTTCGCCATGAGCTGGCTCACTATCACCTATATTATCAGGGTAAAGGATACCGCCATGGGGATCGAGATTTTAAAGACCTGCTCAAGCTAGTTGATGGTCTGCGCTACGCCCCCTCATTGTCAGATTCGCAATCCCTTCTCATCTATGAATGTCTGAGCTGCGGAGCACTTATCCGTCGCAGACGCAGAGTCAATCTTCAAAAATACCGTTGCGGACGCTGTATGGGCAAGCTCTGTTTATCAGAGAAAGCTTGATAGATTAGCAAGAGAGTTCCTTGAAGAACTCTCTTTTTTCAAAAGAATGAATTTTCTAAGGTATAATCAGCCTTTGGCCCGATTGTTTTTCTGTGAAATGTGGTAGAATAAAGTAAATATGATCATTGAGGTCTCTATCATGAACGTGAAATTCTATAAGTTGAAAAAGAATCGACTGATTTCCGGTGTCTTGTCCGGTCTGTGTGATAAATTTGATTTTGATCTGAGTCTGGTGCGCTTCCTCTTTATTATCTTTACTGTGGTCAATTTCGGCTTGGGAATTCTCATCTATATCCTGCTGGCTATGGTTATGCCCTATAAAGAAGACATAGAAGAAGAAATGTATGGAACCGGCCCGCGCAAACGAAAAGAAGCAGAAACTATCGAAGACGATAAAGACGGCTGGTTTTGGTAATTCTTAATAAAATAGAAAATTTCGGGATGCACTCCCGATTTTTTACTAGATGAAGAGGAGAGAATGATTTTATGAAAAAATTTTCAATCAAATGGTATGCACTCAAGTTCTTGTTTTATATTATTCTGTCATATATTGTTAGTTTTGGAGGACTTGGTCTTCTGGCTTTTCTCTTTAAGTTTAACTATGGTACTAGTCTGACAGTGTCTTTTCTAGGGATGATGATTTTTGGTTATGGCTTTTTGAATTTTTTCTTCTTCCTATTTACACCGCCAATTAGTCAATCTCTGAAAAAAAGTGTTTTGCTACTATCTATTTTCATGCATCCGCTTTTTATTGCAGTTTCTGTTTTCTTTTTGAATATTTCTCATGAAGATGGCCTAAATAATTGGCTTAATAGTTTGAAAAGTATGATTCCAATATTATTCATTTGTCTTCTAGTCAATACTTTCCTTTATTTCTTAGCCTATTCTATCAAAAAGGCACGTAAGCAGCTACGTATAGCTAAACAAATGGAAAATGCTGAGTCCCTTGATTTATCAGATCATTTTGAAGATTAGTGAGTCAGTATTATGAAACAATTTTCTTTACCGGTGTATTTGTGGAAATTTTTCCTCTATTTGATTATTAGTTTAATTCTACATATAGTTCTTATTTTTGCTGCTGGCATGGTAGCAGGAGGATATGCTGGCTTGTTTGTTTTCTTTATAGGTATTCTAGCTTTTCCATTTGGCTTGTGGAATTTATTCTTTTTCTTGAAAGTATTATACCCGGAGCAAAGTTCAGAGCGTATAGTAGGACTTGTATCTATCTTATTTCTGCCAGTTCTATGTCTCGTAATTTATGGTTTTGTTGGAGGTTTCCAAATAATAATAAGCTCCTTGCCTACTAGCCTATTTTATATTTTTGGTATGCTAGTTTCAAATACAATCGTCTACTATATAGCTCATTCAATCAATCTTTCTAACTATAAAAAGCGATCTATATCTCAAACTGAAATAGACTAAACCTGGAAAATTCAACGAAATCCTAAACATTTATTCAAGGAGGAAATATGACAGAAATTTGGAATGCCTATGACTTAAATTGAAATCAACTCCCTCATCTCCTGGTTCGAGGCGAACAAATTCCTGAAGGACAGTTTCATCTCTGCGTCAATGTCTTGGTTCGCCATCAGGATGGTGATATTCTCTTTATGCGGCGGTCAGCCAATAAAAGCCTCTATCCTGGCTACTATGAGTTCGGAGCAGGAGGCAGTGTGCTGGCAGGAGAGGATAGTCAGACAGCCGCCTTACGTGAATTAGAAGAAGAAACAGGCCTGGTTCCTGACAGCATCAGACTTTTGGAGCAGGTGTGCTCTGTCAATGATCAGTGCCATTTCGACTACTATGAGGTGGTTGTGTCTGGCGATAAGAGTCAAGTCCGCTATCAGGAAGGCGAAACAGATGCCCATGTCTGGTTGCCTCTGAAAGAGGTCCCAGATTTTGTAGAAAACCATCCTTGTTTTAATAACCAAAAGAAGATTCTTAACAGCCTGCTTGACTAAGACCATGGCTGTTTTTCTATTTTTACTAAAAAGTTGATTTAAATCAAAATATTTTTTCGCTCTAAAATCAATCTTAAAGATTCTTTTGAGGTAAAAATTTGCTATAATAGAAGCAGACAAATTTGAAGGGAGAAGACAATGTCAGTAAAGGTCAAAGACCTCTTAAAAATGTCTCGTCTGTCTCAGGAGTACGGTGATAAAGTATTACTGGAAAAAGAAATTA
This sequence comes from Streptococcus sanguinis, assembly GCF_900475275.1. Taxonomy (NCBI): domain Bacteria; kingdom Bacillati; phylum Bacillota; class Bacilli; order Lactobacillales; family Streptococcaceae; genus Streptococcus; species Streptococcus sanguinis. Next base: position 808,332 of record NZ_LS483364.1, read on the forward strand.
AAACTTCAGATATTTCTCGGCCTGGACTTGAAATGACTGGATATTTTGATTTTTATACACCCGAGCGGATACAGCTGATTGGGATGAAAGAGTGGTCTTATCTGATGAAGATGAGCTCTCATAATCGCCATCAAGTACTGCTGAAAATGTTCCAGCCTGAGACGCCAGTGGTTATCATTGCTCGAAATTTAGAGATTCCTAAAGAAATGATTGATGCGGCTGATGAGAAGCAGGTTGCTATTCTTAGAAGCAAAGCCTCTACTAGCCGCTTGTCTGGAGAAATTTCCAGTTATCTTGATTCTCGGCTAGCTGAGAGAACCAGTGTTCATGGGGTTCTGATGGATATCTATGGCATGGGAGTTCTCATCCAAGGGGACAGTGGAATTGGTAAAAGTGAGACAGGACTTGAATTGGTTAAGCGTGGCCATCGTTTGGTTGCGGATGACCGAGTGGATATCTATGCCAAGGATGAAGTGACCCTTTGGGGAGAGCCAGCTGAAATTCTGCGCCACCTATTGGAAATTCGTGGTGTTGGTATCATCGATGTCATGAGCTTATACGGAGCCAGTGCTGTCAAAGATTCTTCTCAAGTTCAGATAGCTGTTTATTTGGAGAATTACGACACTCAAAAAACTTTTGACCGTCTAGGTAATGATACAGAGGAGTTGGAGGTTGCCGGTGTCAGAATTCCACGTATTCGGATTCCTGTAAAGACTGGCCGCAATATCTCAGTCGTGATCGAGGCTGCAGCGATGAACTATCGAGCTAAGCAAATGGGCTATGATGCTACTAAGATCTTTGAAGAGCGCCTCACCGATTTAATTAGCCGGAATGAGGTGAAACATGATTGATCCAGTAGCTATCCAACTAGGGCCTATCAGTATTCGCTGGTATGCCATCTGTATTGTCACAGGCTTAGTATTAGCCGTTTATCTTGCCATGAAAGAGGCTCCGCGTCGGAAGATTATTCCTGATGACATTTTGGATTTTATCCTAGTGGCTTTTCCCGTAGCTATCGTTGGTGCCCGACTTTATTACGTAGCCTTCGAATGGGATTATTACGGTAAGAATCTGATAAAAATCATTGATTTTTGGAATGGTGGAATAGCAGGTATTGCTATTTACGGCGGGCTGATAGCTGGTGCTATCGTTCTCTACTTTTTCTGTCGGAGAAGGCTGATTCATCCGGTTGATTTTCTAGATATCGCAGCACCAAGTGTGATGATTGCTCAAAGTATTGGTCGCTGGGGAAATTTTGCCAACCATGAGGCCTATGGTGCGGCAGTTAAGAGTTTGAACTATCTGCCTAGCTTTATTCGGGAAAATATGTATATCGAAGGCAGCTACAGACAGCCAACCTTCCTCTATGAATCTGTATGGAACCTAATTGGCTTTATCTTGATTATTGTTCTCCGCCGTCGGCCTAAGTTGCTGAGGCAGGGAGAAATCGCTGCTTTCTATCTGATTTGGTATGGTTTTGGTCGGATGATTATTGAGGGGATGCGGACGGACAGCCTCATGTTTGCTGGTCTGCGTGTTTCCCAATGGCTGTCGCTGATTCTTATTTTTGTCGGAATCGGCATCATCATTTACCAAAGAAAAAAGCAAGCCCCTTATTATCAAGAATAAGAAATAATAGATCCGCTGACTCTTGTAAGAGATGTCTGCAATGAAAGGAGAGAAATATGATAATTGAAATTGCTTATGCTTTACTGGCGGTTGCCCTCATTATCTTCGTGATTTACTTGACGATTACTGTCAAAAATCTGGGCGAAAAAGCTGGTAAGATGCTAGATGAAACAGAAAATACCATTAAGGTCTTGACTTCTGATGTCAACGTGACCCTTCACCAAACCAATGATTTGCTGGCCAAGGTCAATGTCTTAACTGATGACATCAATCAAAAAGTCGCAACTATTGATCCTTTGTTTACAGCTGTAGCGGACCTGTCTGAGTCTGTTTCAGATTTAAACGTTCAGGCGCGCACGCTGAGTAAAAAAGCTGTGTCTGTTGGCAAGGGATCTGTCAAGACAACAGCTGGTTTATCTGCTTTGCGTTTTGCTTCAAAATTGTTTAAAAAATAAGAAAGAAGGTCTATTATGGGAAAATTTTCATCACTGTTATTGGGCGCCGTTACAGGTGCAGCTGCTGCCTATTTTCTGACCAGTAAGAAAGGAAAGGAAACGACAGATAAGGTTCGGGACTTTGTTAAGGAATACCAAGAAAATCCTGATGATATTCACGAAGCTGTCGTTCAGTCTGCTAAAGACTTTTCAAATCAAGCTGTCAGCGCAATTCAACAAACCAAGGAAAAAGTTGAGAAAGGCGAGATTACAACTGAAACAGTCATCGAATCTGTCAAAGAAACGACAAAATCAGTCGTGGACTACTCGCAGGATAAGTTTAACGAAATCAAAGAAAAATTTGATAAAGAAGAAAGTAACTTTGCAGAGGAAGAGCCTGTGATCTTCCAAGAGGAAGAAGAGGAACCTTCAGAAGAAATCATCATTGACTTCGGAGCAGAAGCGACAGAAGGTCAAGAAGAAAAGACTGCTGAAACTGATAATCAAGAAGAAAAATAAAATAAAGAAGATTAGCAAAATTGCTAGTCTTCTTTGTTTGCAAGAACGAAAAAAAGAACCGAGGATAGAAAGCATCTTCGGTTTTTTCTTATATTTTAAAATCGTAGAATCACAAGGTTGGTTTATTTGCTAGTTTGGCGTTTCTTTGCGAACAGGCGATAAGATTGGATGCTAATCAAGCTGGAAGCAATGGCCAAAGTGAAGGACATAAATGTATTCATTTTTAAACTCAAAAATACAAAGCTAAACAAAACTGTCAAGACACAGAAAACAGCAATATTTAAGAAGAAAAAGAGTTCACTTAATCTTGGTGATGTTTCTGCTTCAGGTAGGTATTCTTGATAGAGTGGTGTTTGTTCAGATTCAATTTCTTGGTAGTAGTAGTCAGTTGGGTCATCATATTGTTGGTATTTTCTTACGTGCATAATTCTCTCTCCTTACAGTACCCTCTAATTCTACCATTTTTTTGCAGTTTTAAATATTACAAAAGGATTACAAAACGAATAAATTCGAATGAAAAACCACTCCTTTATATTTTTTTGCTATAATGGTTTTATGAAAAAGATAATTATTACAGCAACAGCTGAAAGCATAGAACAAGTTGAGGAACTATTAGAGGCAAATGTCGATCGAATTTATGTCGGTGAGAAAAATTATGGCCTTCGGTTGCCTCATAATTTTAGTTTAGACGAATTAACTCGAATTTCTGACTTGGTTCACCAAGCAGGAAAAGAGTTGACCGTTGCGGTGAATGCGCTCATGCATCAGGAAATGATGGATAATATCAAGCCCTATCTTGATTTCTTGCAGGAAATTGGGGCAGATTATATTACCGTTGGGGATGCTGGTGTTTTCTATGTGCTGCAGCGAGATGGCTATAAATTAAAGACTATTTACGATGCCTCTACCATGGTTACCAGCAGCCGTCAGATTAACTTTTGGGCAAAGAACGCTGGAGTTTCAGAAGCTGTCTTGGCGCGTGAGATTCCTTCTGCTGAGCTTTTTAAGATGCCAGAGATTCTGGAAATTCCTGCTGAAGTCTTGGTCTATGGGGCTAGTGTCATCCATCACTCCAAGCGTCCTCTTTTGCAGAATTACTATAATTTTACTCATATCGATGATGAGAAGACGAGAGAACGGGACCTCTTTCTGGCAGAACCAAGTGACCCGCAGAGCCATTACTCGATTTTTGAGGACAATCATGGTACTCATATTTTTGCCAATAATGACTTGGATTTGATGACCAAGCTGATAGAATTGGTTGACCATGGCTTCTGCCACTGGAAGTTGGAAGGTCTCTACACACCTGGTCACAACTTTGTCGAGATTGCTAAGATTTTTGTAGAGGCGAGAGATTTGATTGAAGCAGGCAAGTTTAGCTCAGATCAAGCCTTTGTGCTGGATGAGGCGATTCACAAACTGCATCCGAAAAATCGTTTTCTCGATACCGGATTTTATGATTATGACCCCGATATGGTAAAATAAAATTAGAAACGAGAACTCTTTTTAGGAGTTCTTTTTTAAAAACAAAAATGAGATTTATAAAACATGAGTAAAAAATAAGTGCTTCAAACTATTATTTGAATTAATTCGAATAATCTGAAAATTAGAATTGTGAAAATAATTCAAAGAACCTTGCTTTTAGGGGTAAATTACTATAAAATAATAAGGATTAGACATCAACACTTTTATATTGCAAATAGGAGAAAATGATGGCAAGAAAGTTGAAACGACCAGAGGTATTGTCACCTGCTGGTACTTTGGAAAAGCTAAAAGTAGCTGTTCGATATGGAGCAGATGCTGTTTTTATTGGCGGACAGGCCTATGGTCTGCGCAGTCGAGCTGGGAACTTTACCTTTGAACAGATGGAAGAAGGGGTTCAGTTTGCGGCTAGTTATGGTGCCAAGGTCTATGTCGCCGCCAATATGGTCATGCACGAGGGCAATGAAGAGGGAGCTGGTGAGTGGTTCCGCCGTTTGCGAGACATCGGGATTGCGGCTGTCATTGTTTCAGATCCTGCTTTGATTGCTATTGCAGCATCAGAGGCTCCTGGTCTAGAAATCCACCTATCGACTCAGGCCAGTGCGACCAACTATGAAACACTTGAGTTTTGGAAGAATCTGGGACTAACACGCGTTGTCCTAGCTCGCGAAGTTTCTATGGCTGAGCTGGCTGAAATTCGCCGACGGACTGACGTTGAAATAGAAGCTTTTGTCCATGGAGCGATGTGCATTTCCTACTCTGGACGCTGTACGTTATCCAATCACATGAGTATGCGCGATGCCAATCGTGGAGGCTGCTCGCAATCCTGCCGTTGGAAATATGACCTCTACGATATGCCCTTTGGTCAAGAACGTAGGAGCTTGAAGGGGGAAGTTCCAGAAGAATTTTCTATGTCCGCAGTTGATATGTCCATGATTGACCGTATACCAGACATGATTGAAAATGGAGTGGATAGCTTGAAGATTGAGGGACGGATGAAGTCGATTCATTACGTTTCTACGGTGACTAACTGCTATAAAGCAGCAGTGAACGCTTATCTGGAAAGTCCTGAAAAGTTCGAAGCTATCAAGCAGGACTTGGTCGATGAGATGTGGAAGGTTGCTCAACGTGAATTGGCCACAGGATTCTACTATCATACTCCAACTGAGAATGAGCAGCTGTTCGGAGCGCGACGCAAGATTCCAGAATACAAATTTGTAGCTGAAGTAGTAGCTTATGACGCAGACAGTCAGACAGCGACTATTCGTCAGCGAAATGTTATCCATGAAGGCGATCAGGTTGAATTTTACGGACCGGGTTTCCGTCATTTTGAAACCTTTATTACAGACCTTCGTGATGCTGATGGTAACAAAATTGATCGAGCTCCTAATCCGATGGAGCTTCTGACCATTCACTTGGAGCAGCCTGTAGAGGCCGGCGATATGGTGCGGGCTCGCAAGGAAGGCTTGATTAATCTTTATAAGGAAGATGGCACTAGCGTGACCGTCCGAGCTTAATCTTATATTCATAGATGGCTTTTTAATCTAAAAGCCATTTTTATGAATAGAGGTTATCAGAGAGGAAATAGCATGATTCAGGTTTACGGAGATATTCTTGATGAGGAGACTCGATGCCAGCATTATCACAGTGAGAGAGATATCATAGCTCTTAAATGCTTTAATTGTCAGAAATACTATCCTTGCTTTCTCTGTCATAATCGCTACGAAGCTCATGATTTTCTGGCCTATCCTGTGAGTCGATCAGAAGATCGAGTTGTTCTTTGTGGTCATTGCAGGACAGAACTGACTATTTCCCAGTATCTTGGCTGTGAGGATGCTTGTCCTATCTGTACTCATCCTTTTAATCCAGGCTGCAAGAAGCATCGATCGATTTATTTTCAGATAAACAAATAACTCTTCCATCCAGCTGGATAGAAGAGTTATCTTTTGAAACGACGGTTAGTGATGCGAATGTCTTTCTTTTGGGCTTCACGGATATTATTGGGTACGAGGCTGATTCGCTTGATGTCCTGCACGCGGATAATAGTGGTCATACTTTTCTTGAAATTTTTGATAATCAGCTGCAGGCGCTCGCGATCGTATTTGACAATATCGCCAGTGAAGCTTTTATCCAGAAAGATAACGTGGACACCAGCTTGTTTTCGCAGAGCTAGCTCGATGGTAAGCAGAATGCGGCCGCTGTCCTCTGGTCCTTGTTCATTCTTTTTGCCACTGATAAATTCGTTGGCTCTTTGTAAAATCATTTCGAGATATTTTTTCATAGCTAAAATCTCCATAACTTGTTACAATATATTATATAACAAAATTCCCTAAATTGTAAATTCTTTTACGAATTATTAGTTGGAAAATAAAACAAGAGGTGAAATATGGCTGAATTTACATTCGAAATCGAAGAAAAACTTCTGGTTCTGTCTGAAAATGATAAGGGATGGACCAAGGAACTCAACCGAGTTAGCTTTAACGGTGCACCAGCTAAGTATGATATTCGGACTTGGAGCCCAGACCACAGCAAAATGGGCAAGGGGATTACCCTTTCCAATGAAGAATTCCAAGTTCTCGTGGATGCATTTAAAAACTGATAGAGAAAGCTCTATCAGTTTTTTCTATTTCTCAGAAAAGTAGGAATGGAATTTCAGACTCTTAAAAATAGGGATGCTGATAATGGTGATGGCAACCATTTTTAATAAGTCAGGCAGGATAAAAGGAGTTAGGCCAACCGCGACTGACTTAGAGAAATCGAGTCCCCCCAAGAAATGCAGTCCTAGGATACCACCGACAAAGACGAGAGCATCACCCAATACATTGGCTATAAAAACCATATAGAAAGGACTGTCCTTATGGGTCAGACTGGATGTCACAAAGGCAAAGAGTAAGTAGAACCAGAGATAGCCGGCGCTAGGGCCCAAGAGAGCCTGGAAACCACCGCTTCCTCCAGCAAAGACTGGTAGGCCAATAGCTCCCAGCAGCAGATAAATAAAGACCGACAGAACCGCTTCGCGTGGTTTAAAAATCGTTGCAATCAAACCGACAGCAAAAGTCTGCAGCGTGATGGGAACGGGACCAATGGAAATAGTTAATTGGGATAGGACAGCTAGGAAGGCAGCTCCGATAGCTGGGAGGGCAAGAAGAAAAGCTTTGTTCTTGTTCATAAATAGTAAACCTCTTTTTGATTTTATGGTAACTATTTTAAAAGCTAAATAAAAAAAAGTCAAGTCCTTCTTAATCGGACGAGACAATTATACAGACAGATTCTTATTTCTCTGAAAAGTAGGGATGAAATTTCAGACTCTTAAAAATAGGGATGCTGATAATGGTGATGGCAATAATTTTTATCAATCCAGGCAGGATAAAAGGAGTTAGGCCAACCTCTACTGACTTAGAGAAATCAAGTCCTCCAAAAAACTGCAGCCCTAAGATACCACCGACAAAGACGAGAGCGGCACCCAATACATTGGCTATAAAAATCATATAGAAAGGACTGTCCTTATGAGTCAGACTGGATGTCACAAACGAAAAGGGTAAGAAGAACCAGAGATAGCCGGCGCTAGGGCCAAAGAGAGCCTGAAAACCACCGCTTCCTCCAGCAAAGACCGGCAGACCAATAGCTCCCAGCAATAGATAAATAATGACTGACAAAACCGCTTCGCGAGGTTTGAAAATCGTCGCAATTAAGCCGATAACAAAAGTCTGTAGCGTGATGGGAATGGGGCCGATGGAAATAGTAAATTGGGACAGGACTGCTAGGAAAGCAGCTCCGATAGCTGGGAGGGCAAGAAGAAAAGCTTTGTTCTTGTTCATAAATAGTAAACCTCTTTTTGATTTTATGGTAACTATTTTAAAGACCAAATAAAAAAAGTCAAGTCCTTCTTAATCGGACGAGACAATTATACAGACAGATTCTTATTTTCGTTTCTTGCTTCTGATGAGCAAGACGAAGAAGGCGATAAGACCAAAAATATTAAAGAAAAGGATGCCCAAGGCCGCAAGAAGTTTTTTTGTTTTACTCATCAGTTTTCCTCATTTCTGGATTGCTTTGTACTATCATATCAAAATTTTCAATGTTTGAATAGGCTTCATTAGAAAAATTAGCTATAGCTTCAAACTATATTCTTATCAATAAAAAAGGATTATCTAAAAGTGCTATAAAGAATTGCAGCAGCACACTTTGATTGATATAATAATGCAAAAGTAAATAAGAGTTTTTGCTAGAGGTGTGGGTGCGTAATCAACATCTTCCCAAAGCAAGACTGACTAGATTGGAGAAGGCTATGACAGATTTATTAAAAATTTATCAGGAACTACAGGAGAAAAAGTGGGTTAATTTGTCCCATCAGATTAGGGAAGACAGTCCGCATTTTCCAGCTCTGCCTGCCTTGGAGAAGAAGGATATTTTCACTTTGAAAGACGGTTTTCATGTTCAGCAGTTTTCTGTAGTTGGCCAATACGGGACTCATATTGATGCTCCGATTCACTTTGTGGAGGGTGGTCGCTGGTTGGAAGAGATTGAGCTAAAAGATCTTTTCCTGCCTTTGGTAGTTATTGATAAGTCTAAGGAAGTATCAGAGAATCCAGACTTTATTCTGGGCAAGCAGGATATTTTAGATTTTGAAGCGGAGCACGGGCAGATTGAGCCAGGAACGTTTGTTGCTTTTCGCTCAGACTGGTCCAAGCGTTGGCCAAGTCAATCTGCTATGCGCAATCTGGATGACCAGGAGATTCAGCATACTCCTGGGTGGGGACGTGATGCTCTAGAGTTCCTTATCCATGAGCGTGGTGTCAAGGCGGTAGGTCACGAAACTTTTGATACAGATGCGGGTATTCCTACAGCGGAGCATGGGCTGCTCAATGAATACTATCTGTTAGAGCAGGATATTTATCAGCTAGAAGTTATGACCAATCTGGATCAGCTGCCGGCTAAGGGTGCTCTCATCTCAATTAGCTTTCCCAATTGGCATCAAGCCAGCGGATCACCAGTGAGGGCTGTAGCTATTTTACCATAAAGAAAAAGGAGTCTGAGATTTCATTTCAGGCTCCCTTTCGCATATAATAACTAATAAAAAAATCGCTTTTTCTAATCTTTGGAATTTCTTGATGGATATTTCAAAGGAATATCAAATGAAGCTGAAATAGCTTTAATTACAATCTTACAAAAATGTAAGATTCGTCTGTAAAATGAAAGATTAGGTTATGGAATGGTCATCATCTTTATTATAAAATGGTAGCAGAAGTCAAAAAGAGGCTGGAATACCAAACCTCTTCTGATTTTGAATTTTTTATCGCATGGTCACGAATTCTTCGGAGCCTGTCGGGTGAATAGCAACTGTAGCATAAAAGTCAGCCTTGGTAGCGCCCATTTTGATAGCAACTGCGAAACCTTGAATCATCTCGTCTACCCCGTAGCCGATACCGTGCAGGCCAACGACCTTTTCATCCTCACCGGCAGTGATGAGCTTGAACTTGGCCTGTTGGCGATGCTGGGTGACAGCTGAATACATGGATGTGAAGCTAGATGTGTAAACGTGAATATTTTCTGCTCCGTAAGTCTTAACAGCCTCTACCTCAGTCAGGCCGACTGTCCCAATAGCAGGATGGGAGAAGACGACGGTTGGAATAGTTGAGTAGTCCATCTTAGCATCTATTTTGCCGTTGAAAAGACGCTCAGACAGAGTTCGCCCAGCCTTGATGGCAACAGGAGTTAATTCTTTTTCACCAGTTACATCACCAAGAGCATAGATACCTGGAACCACAGTGTTTTGGTACTCATCTACAGCGATGAAGCCACGTTCATTGAGAGTGACGCCAGCTGTTTCTAGATTGAGGTCTTGAACATTTGGCTTACGACCGATTGCCCAGATAACATGCTGGGCTGTGTGACTGCTGCCATCTTCAAAGTAGAGCTTGAGCTGACCATCAGGAAGTTTTTCCAGCTTTTGTGGAATCTTATGGGTATGAAGCTGGAGTCCAGACTTTTCCATTTCTTGGAGTAAACCGTCAATCAGATAGCTGTCAAAGTTGCGCAGTGGTCGGTCCTTACGAACAAAAAGGTCAGTTTTAACTCCCAGAGCATGGAGCACGCCGGCTAGCTCAACTGCTATATAGCCTGCTCCGACAATGGCAACAGATTCAGGTAACTCTTCCCAAGCGAAGACATCGTCGGAATTCTCTCCGTAGCCTGCGCCAGGGATCTTGGGGATAGCTGCATGAGCACCGGTCGCGATGACAATGTGCTTGGCGCGAATAAGCTCACCGTTGACTTGGACAGTGTTTGCATCTACAAAGCGGGCACGGCCTTCAATCAGCTCGACACCATTCCGCTTGAAGCTACCATCGTAGGACGAACGTGCTCGGTCAATATAAGCTTCGCGATTTTTCCGAAGGGTAGCAAAATCAAAAGCTTGATTATCAGAGGTAAATCCGTAGTCTGGTCCATAATGATGGATAGCTTCAGCGATTTGAGCTCCGTACCACATAATCTTCTTTGGGACACAGCCGACATTGACACAGGTACCACCCAGTTTCTTTTCTTCAATAACGGCAACTTTGGCACCGTATTCGCCGGCTCGATTCATGGTAGCAATTCCCCCGCTGCCACCGCCAATAGCAATCATATCAAATTCTTTCATCTTGTTAGAATCTCCTTCTATTATATGAGGTAATTGTACCTTTTTTAGCAGGTGAATGCAATAATCTGCTACGGATTTAAGTGGAGTGACTATCTGAGATAAAATAGCAACCATTTGTGAAAAACTGTAAATTTTTTTAGAAGAATTATGATAGCCTTGTGATATAATATAACAAAAGAAAATCGTTTTCATCAAGAGGAGGAAAAGAGATGAAAAAGTTAAAGAAATGGCAATTATTTAGCATTATTGGAGCTACGATTGCAGTTGTTGCAGGAGCAATTCTCTTCATGTTTTTAAATGGAGGGAATCCTTCTGAGGCACCGGTCGATACGACTCCCTTGGTTCAGAAGGCCAAGGAAGGCTCAGTGGCTTCTTCAGTCTTACTGACAGGAAATGTCACAGCCAGCAATGAGCAGTACATCTATTATGACAGTACCAAGGGTGACTTGGAAAATGTGCTTGTCAATGTCGGTGACCAAGTGACTGCCGGTCAAGCTTTGGTCACTTATAAAAGTGCAGAGGCTCAGGCAGCTTATGATGCAGCTGCTCGGGCGGTTAGCAAAGCCGATCGTCAATTGCATGACTTGCAAACCAATGGTGTGACTGTAAATACGACTGGCGACGAAGAAGCAGATGGTGCGTCTGAAGCTCAGGCTCAGCGTTCTGTAGAGTCTCAGGCAGCTGACCTGCGAGATGCTCGGGCTGATGCAGTTGATAATATGAACAAAGCACAAGCTACTCTCAATGCCTTAACAGTGACCAGCACTGCAGATGGTACGGTTGTAGAAGTCAATCGCGATGTTTCAAAATCAACAACAGGTGCCACTCAAACCTTGGTTCATATCGTCAGCAATGGGAATCTGCAAATTAAGGGAGAATTGTCCGAATACAACCTGGCTAACTTGTCTGTCGGTCAAGAAGTGACCATTACATCAAAAGTTTACCCAGACAAGAAATGGACTGGTAAAATCAGCTACATTTCCAACTATCCAAAAGACGGCCAGCAAGCAGCAGCTCAGCCATCTGGAACAGGTGGCAGCGGAACAGCTTCAGGTTCTAAATATCCATTTACAATTGACATTACCAGCGAGATTGGTGAGCTCAAGCAAGGTTTCTCTGTCAACATTGAAGTTAAAAACAATACTCAGGGACTCATTGTGCCAGTCAGCAGTGTGGTAATGGACGGAGACAAGAACTATGTTTGGGTTCTGGAAAAAGGAATTGCTAAGAAGACAGAAGTAACGCTCGGAAATGCTGATGCTGAAAATCAAGAAATCTCATCTGGTTTGACAAAGGATAGTAAAGTTATCATCAATCCGACAGATAGCTTGAAAGACGGTCAAGAGGTGAAATCTTATGAAGAAGCTAATTGAGTTAAAAAATATTAATAAGAGCTATCGCAATGGAGACCAGGAACTGCAGGTATTAAAAGACATCAGTCTGGAGGTTGAAGAGGGCGAGTTTGTTGCCATCATGGGACCGTCTGGATCTGGTAAGTCTACTTTGATGAATATCATTGGGATGCTGGATCGTCCGACCACTGGTGAATATCATCTAGGAAGCGAAGAAGTCGCTAAGCTAGGTGATAAGAAGCTGGCCAAGGTTCGAAATAAGCAAATCGGCTTTGTCTTTCAGCAGTTCTTTCTCTTGTCTAAGCTCAATGCCTTGCAAAATGTGGAACTGCCCTTAATCTATGCAGGTGTCGGTCTATCTAAACGTAAGTCCTTGGCCGAGCAGTTTCTGACCAAGGTGGAGCTGGACACGCGGATGCATCACCTGCCTTCAGAGCTTTCCGGAGGACAGAAGCAGCGGGTAGCTATTGCGCGTGCTTTGGTCAATAATCCTTCTTTGATTCTGGCTGACGAACCAACAGGAGCCTTGGATACTAAGACTGGTGAGCAGATTATGGAGCTCTTGACTGAGCTCAATCGAGAAGGGAAAACCATTATCATGGTAACCCACGAGCCTGAGATTGCTGCCTATGCCAAACGGCAAATTGTCATTCGTGACGGCGTCATCTCATCTGATAGCGCTAAGGAAGGAGGACTAGCCTAATGCAAAACTGGAAATTTGCCATTAGCTCCATTCTTGGACACAAGATGCGGTCTTTCCTGACCATGATTGGGATTATTATCGGAGTGGCTTCGGTTGTGGTTATCATGGCTTTAGGAGATTCCATTACCCGGCGGGTCAATGAGAGTTTTACCAAAAGTCAGAAAAACATGCGCCTCGTTTTTTCTCCTAAAAAGAGCAAGGACGGCTCCTACACACAAACAGCTGATCTCTATTCAGTAAATGTGGAAGATGAAAGCGAAGAAGTGGTGGAGCCCCCCAAGGCCCAGGAAGCATGGGTTAAGGAATTGACCCATATCAAGGGAGTGGATGGCTACTATGTGACCAACTCTGCTATGGAAACCTTTAGCTACGAAAATAAGCAGGCTGAGCGCGTCAACTTTGTCGGCGCAAACATGACCTATATCCAGGTAAAAAAATACAAAATCATTGCTGGTCGTGCTTTGAGGCAGCAAGACTATCAAGGCTTTGCAAGTGTTGTGCTGCTGGACGAAGATCTGGCTGCGAACCTCTTTTCTTCCGCTGAAGAGGCAATCAATAAAATTGTGACAGTGGGTGCCAGTAACTATCGAGTGATTGGGGTTTATAGAGATCCTGAAACTGCTGCTGCATCTGGCTCCATGCAGGTCTATGGTGGTAATGCCATTACGACCAACACTCTTATAGCTGCTAACTTTGGAGTAGATGAAATTTCAGAGATTGTTCTTCGAGTGAATGATACTAGCTTAGTTCCAGAACTTGGCCCTAAGGTTGCCAAGAAATTAACAGAAATTGCTGGCCTCCAACAGGGCGAATATCAAGTGACAGATGATAGTGCCCTCTATCAGGAAGTACAAAATATTTATGGTGCCATGACAGGAGTTATCGGTGCCATCGCCGGAATCTCTCTCTTTGTTGGTGGTATCGGCGTTATGAATATCATGTTGGTATCGGTCACTGAGCGGACTCGTGAAATCGGTCTGCGAAAAGCTCTAGGAGCAACACGTGGCAACATACTGATGCAATTTTTGATTGAGTCTATGATTTTGACACTGATTGGTGGGTTGATTGGACTGGTTCTAGCTGCGGGACTTGCGTCTGTGCTAGGCTCAGCCATGAGTCAAATGCTGGAAGGAACTCCAGTAACGGTATCCCTGCCAGTCAGCATCGTCAGCCTTCTCTTCTCAGCAACCATCGGTGTTCTCTTCGGTATCTTGCCAGCCAACAAGGCCTCTAAACTAGATCCAATTGAAGCACTGAGGTATGAATAATATAATAAAAGTCTGGGAAACCAGACTTTTTTGTGATGTAAAAATCCTGCTGGAATTCCAACAGGATTTGTTTTCTTAATATCCTATAAAATACAGATTATTTCATCGTTGGGAAGAGCAGGACATCACGAATGGTAGTCACGTCTGTTAGTAACATAACCAGCCGGTCGATACCGATTCCTAGACCTCCAGTTGGTGGCATACCGTATTCCAGAGCTTCGACAAAGTCATAGTCAATGCCAGTTGCTTCGTCATCCCCCAGTTCTTTGGCTTTTGCCTGTGCTTCAAAACGAGATAATTGATCGATTGGATCGTTCAACTCGGTGAAGGCATTGGCATATTCTTTGGTCATGATGAAAAGCTCGAAACGGTCCGTGAAGCGTGGATCTTCTGGATTTTTCTTAGCCAGAGGTGATACTGCTACAGGGTGACCGTAGACAAAGGTTGGCTGAATCAAGGTTTCTTCCACAAATTCTTCAAAGAAAGCATTGATAACATGGCCAACTTCGGTGAAGTGCTTTTCAAGCGGAACTTTCTTTTCCTGAGCCAAGGCAGTAGCTTCTTCAAAACTCATATCTTGCCAGAAATCAACTCCAGTAATTTCCTTGATGGCGTCAACCATGTGAACGCGTTTAAATGGTTCATTGATCTTGATTTCAGTTCCTTGGTAGTTGACTGGTCCATCTCCATTTACAGAGACGGCTGCATGTTGGATAATACCTTCAGTCAAGTCCATGATATCTTGGAAATCTGCATAGGCTTGGTAAACCTCGATGGAAGTGAATTCTGGATTGTGAGTAGCATCCATCCCTTCGTTACGGAAGATACGGCCAATCTCATAAACTCGCTCCATACCACCGACGATGAGACGTTTAAGGTGAAGCTCAGTTGCAATCCGAAGCACCATATCAATGTTTTGAGCATTGTGGTGGGTGATAAATGGACGAGCAGCAGCACCACCTGCTTCATTGTGAAGAACAGGAGTTTCAACTTCAAGGAAGCCTTGTCCATCCAAGTAACGACGGATTTCTGAGATGATTTTTGAACGAGTTACAAAGCGTTCAAAGCTTTCGCGGTTGGAAATCAAATCCAAATAACGTTTGCGGTAGATGGTTTCAACATCTGTCAGGCCGTGGAATTTTTCAGGAAGGGGACGCAGAGCCTTAGACAAATGAGTAAGGTGGGTTGCCTTGATAGAAAGCTCCCCCATATCCGTCCGCATAATCTCACCTTCGATACCGAGGAAATCCCCTAAGTCTGCCTTTTTGAAGATTTCATAATTTTCTTCACCAACAGCATCTTTACGCACATAAATCTGAATTTGGCCTTCACGGTCTTGGATGTGGGCAAAGCCAACCTTTCCTTTGCCACGCTTGGTCATGAGACGGCCAGCGATAATAGCTGTTTCATTGAGTTCGTTTAATTCTTCTTTATCTTTATCATTGTATTTTTCTTTTAGTTGAGCAGAGTTAGCAGTCCGCTCGAAGCGTTTGCCAAAAGGGTCAATTCCCTGCTCAGCCAGCGCAGCCATTTTTTCACGGCGGATAATCTGCTGGTCGTTTAATTCCTCGATATGTTCAGTAGTCATGTTTTTCCTCCAAAAGTTTTCCTACCTATTTTATCACAAAAGATAGGGAAATTCATCTATATTTGGCTATAAAGTAAGAAAAAAAGCTAGAAATCCAGCCTTAATTTTCTGCCTTTTCAACTAAATAATCCGTATTATTCCAAGTGATCAGCTCAAAATTCTCAAAGTCTTCTGTTTCAAGGATGGTGATGCTGGCATTGGTCAGACCGCCATTCTTGCGTAGGAGGGGTGTGTCATAGCCCAGCATGGTTCGAATACTGGCGGTTAAGTTGGCTCCGTGTCCGACAATGAGTACTTGCTCATAGTCCTTGTCCTTTAAGGTCTTGATAAAGGAAATGGTCCGGTGGGTTGTATGGTAAACCGACTCAGCGTCAAAAAACGTATGATTAAATTGCGAAAGGTTGTGGCGGAAGGCAGCCATCTGATGTGGATAGATGGCTTCAATGGTAGAAATTTTTGCGCCTTCTAGTTTTCCCAACTGCCATTCTCGCAGTTCAGGTATTGATACGATTTCAGTCGGAAACTGGCTTTCTTCTTGAATAATTTCAGCAGAGCGAACGGCACGTGGGAGATCGCTGCTGTAAATCTTGTCAAATTGTGTCTGAGACAGATGTTTTCCTAGGGTTTGCAGTTCTTCAACGGCGGTTGGCAGCAGTGGCGAATCACCGCTGGCTCCCTGAAATCGGCCTTCCTGATTCCATTCCGTTCTTCCGTGTCGGACAAAGTATAATTTCATAGTGGTTGATTGTTTCTTTCTTATTTAGGGTTTATTGAGAATATTAGGTGCAATATTGAAGAATTATGAGCTAGGATTTTCCTTGAGGTCTGCAAAGTCAGCTTGAACAAAATCCGCCAAATCTTGAGCTTTGATTTCGATACTGCGGCCGACTTCGCCAGCAGACACGATGATGCTGTCTCGCTCTAGAGCCGACTGGTCGATATAGATTGGAAAGTTGTGCTTTTGCCGGATACCGACAGGATTGTTGGCTCCGTGGATATAGCCCGTTGTCTTTTCCAAATCTTTCTGGGGAATCATACTGACTTTTTTATTGCCGGAAATCTTGGCCATTTTCTTTTCGGACAGATGTTCTGTGATAGGTAGGATACCGATTAGTGTGCCGGTCTTGTCTCCTGTCAAGGCCAAAGTTTTATAAATCTGCGAACGATCCAAGCCTTCGGCTGGCTGTTCTGCTAAGGCATTTAGCTGCAGGCCTCGATGTTCAATCTTAGACTTGCTTAAAATTTGCTCGACCAGTGTTTTTTTGATTTTTGTTTTTTTAACCATTAGTATATCTCTCTTCTAATTGTGACATCCAGAGTCCCAGCCAGGTTCCTAGACCGAAGAAAAAGGCTGCAAGAACAAGTGTCAATATAGAAACTCCATGATAGCTGATGCTTTCACTGTTTCCTGCTTGAGGCACTACAATGAGAAGTGTACTGGATAGGACAATGCCAATGATAAAGTGATAGACACGAGAGTAGTAGTTTTTCAAAATATGATCCATGAGCTTAGAGAAGAGAATCAGTGCCAAAGCTCCTCCGATTCCGATTGGAAGAAAGGTGCCCAAGAGATCCAGTTTGCGAAAGCCATTCAGCATAGGGGTATAGAGTCCTAAAATCAGGAGAAGGTTGGACGGACTGAGTCCGGGAATTAAAATGCCCAGTGCGATCAAGGCTCCTGCTAGGATGAAAGAGAGAAAGTTGGCTGGCAAGGTGCCGACCATCCCATTTAGGGAATAAAGAAAGATTCCTGAAAGGATGAGGCTGACCCAGAAAACGAGAATATCAGTCCGATCACGCTCACTTTTAGCGACAGACTCTTTAATGAGGCTGGGAACAGTCCCAATAATGGCTCCAGCAAATCCCCAAAGGACAATCACTTTGTAGTTGTCCAGCAGCAGATTGACAGGATAGGAGAAGGCAGCTATTCCTAAAATCATTCCGATTCCAACTGGTATGAAATAGAGAACATTTTCGACGAAGTTTTCTTTTAAATGTGCTAAAAAATGAATCAGGCGCTCGTAAATACCTAAGATAGCTGCTAAAACACCGCCTGAAACTCCCGGCAAAATAAAGCCAAGTGCAATGACCATTCCTTTGAAAATTCTATTCAACCAAGAAATCATTGTATTTTCCTTTTCTAATTTCATTTATCAAATCATTATATCATAAAATATAGGCTTTATTAAGAGGAAACGGCTGGAAATTTCCTATTTTGTGACAATAAAAAACGACAGCAGTCTTTAAGACTTGAGCTGTCGTTCGGAGCTATTGGCTTTCTTTAGGAACTGTAAATAGCTTTTGATAGGTAGCTGTCTGATCTTTCAAGGTTGACAGCTGGTTCAAATCAAGATAATGGGAGAAACCAGTCAGCTGACCTTGTGATGTGTACTGATGCAAGTCGTAATCTTGCTCAGTATTTGGCGCAGCATTGTAGTAGCCGTCGTCATTACCATAAGTCGGAATCCAAATTGCTGTGAACTTATCGGTAGAGATGCTATGCTCCTCCATAAAATAAGTTCCAATATAGATACCAATATTTTTAACACCAAGTGACTCTAGCTTGGCTCGGAAAGCTTCAACTCCCGCATTCATGTCAGACATGGTCTTTTCTTCCACGTCCAGCCAATAATAGGTTGGATGGTACTTGGCAGAAGCCTTGTAGAAACTTTCAGCTTCTTTTTCCATTTCCTTTTTGCTATTGGCGGCTACATAGGCATAGACAGCAACAGGGATGTTGCGCTTTTGAAATTCTTTGATATGTCTTTCGTAAGACTTGTCCAGACCATTCAGATGGGTTGCTGCATTTTCTTTTTTGGCCTGCGCTCCACTATGAACACGGACAATTACTCCTGAAACATTCTGTGCGAGTAAGTCGTAATTAATCTCACTTGGCAGCTGCCAGCCAGAAATGTCAATGATTGGTCTGGAAATAAACTCTTCATCTAAGGACGAATCTTCAGATGTTTCCTCTTTTTTTGAGGAACTTGGAGTTTGTTTAGTTTGTGAAATTTTTGCCTGTGCTTGCTTTTCCTGAGAGTCAGTAAATTGCTTGCTTATCAAAATAAAAGCGATAAAAGAAGCAAAGAAAATTAGGATTGCAAGCGGTTTAATCCTCTTCCTCATACTGGTTTATTTTAACTTAAAACAAATAAAAAAGCAAAAAATATCCCCAGAATTGCTAGAAAATGAATAAAATGTAATATAATTGAAATATTATAAAGCAAAAACAAGACGTTTTGAAAGCTCAAAATGTCTTGTTTTTTAAGAGATTAGCGAAGCTGTGGACGGTGAGTTGCCGTTGGATAAATCGTTTTGCTTTTTCTTACCTTTTATAATAGCTTTTGAATGAGCTCTTCAATCTTTTTGGGAGAAGTTTGCGGAGAGAAACGTTTGATGACTGTTCCGTCTCGGCTAACCAGAAACTTTGTGAAATTCCATTTGATCTTTTCACCCAGAAGACCGCCCTTTTCTTTTTTGAGCCAGTCAAAGAGTGGAGCAGTATGAGGACCGTTGACATCAATCTTAGCAAATCGGGGAAAGGTCGTTCCGTAGTTAAGGCTGCAAAAGCTATTGATTTCTGCGGCGTCTCCAGGAGCCTGCTGGCCAAACTGATTGCAGGGGAAATCCAGGATTTCAAATCCGTCTTTCTGATAGCGCTCATAGAGTTCCTGCAGTTCTTGATACTGAGGAGTGAAGCCGCAGCCGGTCGCTGTATTGACAATCAGCAGAATCTTTCCTTTATAATCACTCATTTTTTGCAGAATTCCGTCTTGTTTTTGGATTTCGATATCATAAATGTTTGTCATGTTATCCTCCTTTGTTTGCTTCCTATCTTATCACAATTTTATGTAAAAGAGAGAAAGCAAGGTCATATTATTCCAGTCTCTGCACTAATGCTTTTTTTTCAATCCAAAAGGTGGTATAATGAGAATTGAATTTTTAGAAGTTTAATGGTGAAATATGAAAATTGACAAGAAGCACTTGTTGAATTATTCCATCTTGATTCCCTATTTGATTTTATCTGTTTTGGGATTGATTGTGGTCTATTCAACGACGAGTCCTACCTCGATTCAGGCCGGAGGAAATGGTTTTGGCATGGTCTTGAATCAGGGGATTTTTTGGGTAATAAGTCTCTTTATAATTGCGCTCCTATATAGAATTCGCTTGGGTTTCCTGAAAAAAGGAGGCATCCTGACTATAGTTATCTTTGCTGAGATTATCCTCTTGCTTTTATCTCGTTTTATAACTGGGACTATTAACGGCGCCCATGGTTGGCTCAAGCTTGGAGCTTTCAGTATTCAGCCTGCTGAGTATTTGAAGATTATTCTGGTCTGGTATCTAGCCTTTCGCTTTACAAAGAGGCAGGAGGAGATAAAGGTTTATGATTATCAAGCTCTGACTCACAACCATTGGTTTCCTAAAGCTTTTAACGACTGGCGGACCATGGTGGCTATTCTGATTGGGATTGTAGCGATTATGCCAGACCTTGGAAATGCGACTATTCTATTTTTGACCGTCGTAATAATGATAGCTGTCAGCGGGATTGGCTATCGATGGTTTTCTACGATGCTGGGAGCCATTGTCAGTGTTTCGGGATTGGTTTTAACTAGCATTTGGATAATTGGGGTTGAGCGCGTGGCCAAGATTCCAGTCTTTGGGTATGTGGCCAAGCGTTTCAGCGCTTTCTTCAATCCTTTCAAGGACCTGTCTGGCTCAGGCCACCAATTGGCTAATTCCTACTATGCTATGAGTAATGGCGGCTGGTTTGGTCTAGGCTTGGGGAACTCTATTGAGAAGCGCGGCTATTTGCCGGAAGCTCATACTGACTTTGTATTTTCTATCGTGATAGAGGAGTTTGGTTTCTTTGGTGCCAGTCTGATTCTGGCTTTACTCTTTTTCCTAATTTTGAGAATTATCTTGGTAGGGATTCGGGCAAAGAATCCATTTAACTCCATGATGGCTTTGGGAATTGGCGGTATGATACTCATGCAGACCTTCATCAATATCGGTGGAATCTCAGGTCTCATTCCTTCTACAGGAGTAACCTTCCCCTTCCTATCGCAAGGAGGGAACAGTCTTCTGGTCTTGTCAGTAGCCATCGCCTTGGTACTTAATATTGATGCCAATGAGCGACGTGATGCCCTCTATGAACAGATGGAAGCGGAGGCGCAAGGCCAGTCTGAGGAAACTTAATCACAGTTAGTGTGAACAGTTGTTGCAAAAATGAAAGGTGCAGATTATGTCATTTAACAAATTAGAAAGCTACAGCAATAAAGAAGTGATTCGAGAAGAAGTCGCCATTTTAACAGACTTGCTTGCCGACATTACTCGGAATCTTCTCAGCCCTGAGACCTTTGAAAAAATCTCCCTCATGGAGGAGTTGGCGGTTAACTCCAAATATCATGAGCTAAAAGAGATTGTAGAAGAACTGTCGACAGATGAAATGGTTTATATTTCCCGTTATTTCTCTATTTTGCCGCTTTTGATTAATATCTCAGAAGATGTTGACCTAGCTTATGAAATCAACCATCAAAACAATATCAATCAGGATTATCTTGGAAAGCTATCAACAACTATTGACCTGATTTCAACGCGGGAAAATGCTCAGGAAATCTTGGAAAATCTGAATGTTGTGCCAGTACTGACTGCTCACCCGACGCAAGTTCAGCGCAAGACTATTCTGGACTTAACCAATCATATCCATAGTTTACTGCGTCAGCATCGAGATGTTAAAGCAGGACTAGTCAATGAGAAGAAGTGGCTAGGAAATCTCCGCCGCTACATTGAGCTTATGATGCAGACAGATATGATCCGTGAGAAGAAGCTGAAAGTGACCAATGAGATTACCAATGTCATGGAGTACTACAACAGTTCTTTTCTGCAAGCAATCACCAACTTTATGGTTGAATACAGACGCTTGGCAGAAGAGCGCGGTATCAAGCTGGATAATCCTAAGCCTATTACCATGGGAATGTGGATTGGCGGAGACCGAGATGGCAATCCTTTTGTAACCGCAGAAACCCTTAAACTATCTGCCACTCTCCAGAGTGAAGTCATTCTCAACTATTACATTGACAAGGTTTATACACTCTATCGTACCTTCTCGCTCTCGACCAACCTCTCAGAAACCAGTCAGGCAGTAGCAGAAATGGCAGCTCTGTCTACTGACAAGTCTGTTTATCGGGAAAATGAGCCTTACCGCCGAGCTTTCCACTATATCCAGTCCAAACTGATTCAAACCTTGCTTTACTTAAAAGAAGGTAATTTCTCAAATGATGGTCAGCGATTGACTGACCGAGCTGAGGAAAAATTGTCTGCGAAAGCCAACCTTTCTGTCAGCAATAAAGGAAGAGAAATCATCCCTAATTATATCCAGTCTCGTATCAGCGAGACCCTGACTGAGCTCAAGAAGGAGGAGACACCTTCTTACAAAACAGCTCAGGAATTTAAAGAAGACTTGCAGGTCATTTATGATTCTCTTATCGAACATCATGGGGAAGCCTTGGTAAGTGGGGACTTGACTGAACTTCTCCAAGCTGTTGATGTTTTCGGCTTCTTCTTAGCCAGCATTGATATGCGACAGGATTCCAGCGTTCATGAGGCCTGTGTGGCTGAGCTCTTGGCATCAGCTAATATTGTCCAGGACTATAGCAATCTGTCGGAAGAAGAAAAATGCCGGATCCTCCTCAAACAGCTGCTAGAAGATCCTCGTATCCTATCAGCCACCCATGAGACTAAATCCGAACTTCTGCAAAAAGAACTGGAAATTTTCAAAACAGCTCGTCAGCTAAAAGATGCCATTGGTGAAGAAGTGATTAAGCAAAATATTATTTCTCACTCGACCAGTGTATCAGATTTACTTGAGTTGGCTATTATGCTTAAGGAAGTGGGGCTGATTGATGAAAATGGGGCACGTGTCCAAATTGTTCCGCTCTTTGAAACCATTGAGGATTTGGACAATTCCTGCGATACTATGGAGAAATACCTGTCTCTACCGATTGCACAGAAGTGGATTGCCTCTAAGGATAATTACCAGGAAATCATGCTGGGCTATTCAGACAGTAATAAGGACGGTGGCTACCTATCTTCTTGCTGGACTCTCTATAAGGCTCAACAGCAGCTGACAGCTATCGGTGATAAGTTTGGCGTGAAAATCACCTTCTTCCATGGCCGGGGTGGTACGGTGGGACGCGGTGGCGGCCCAACCTATGAAGCAATCACATCTCAGCCACTCCGCAGTATCAATGACCGGATCCGTCTGACTGAGCAAGGCGAAGTTATTGGAAATAAATATGGAAACAAAGACGCAGCCTACTATAACTTGGAAATGCTGGTGTCTGCTGCCATTAACCGCATGGTAACTCATAAGAAGAGCGATAGCCATACTTCTGATAAATATGAGCGAATCATGGACCAAGTAGTCAATCGCAGTTATCAGATTTACCGTGATTTGGTCTTTGGTGACGAGCGTTTTTACGATTATTTCTTTGAATCCAGCCCTATCAAGGCTATCTCTAGCTTTAATATCGGTTCTCGTCCAGCTGCCCGTAAAACCATCACTGAAATCGGTGGCCTCAGGGCGATTCCATGGGTCTTCTCATGGTCTCAAAGTCGGGTTATGTTCCCAGGCTGGTATGGTGTCGGGTCGAGTTTCAAGGAATTCATTGATGAAGACCCAGAAAATAACTTAGCCTTTCTGCAATTTATGTATAAGAGATGGCCGTTCTTCAAGTCACTCTTATCAAATGTAGACATGGTTCTGTCTAAGTCAAATATGAATATCGCTTTTGAGTATGCGCAGCTTTGTGAAGATCAGAATGTGCGAGATATTTTCAATATTATCTTGGATGAGTGGCAGCTAACTAAGGATGTCATTCTAGAGATTGAAGGTCATGATGAGCTCCTAGCAGAAAACACATATCTGAGAGATAGCTTGCACTATCGTATGCCTTACTTTAATGTTTTGAACTATATCCAGTTAGAGCTAATCAAGCGTCAGCGCAACGGTCAACTTACACCAGATCAAGAAAAGCTGATTCACATCACCATCAACGGTATTGCAACTGGTCTGCGAAACTCTGGCTAATACAAAGAGAAAATCGGAATTTTTCCGGTTTTTTCTATTTTTGTAACCAAAGGGCTACTTAATTCGTTATACTAGTGACAGTTCAACCGCTTTTCTTTGTATCAACCTTACTAAAAATCAGACAAGGAATAATTCACAAAAAAATGCTAAAAGACTTGCATTTTCATTTAAATTTGATAAAATAGTAAGGAAAGTTAGACTGTATTGCCTACTGTCTATCTATAAAATATATTTTATTGGAGGCTTTTACTCAAATGGCAAAAGAAAAATACGATCGTAGTAAACCACACGTTAACATTGGTACTATCGGACACGTTGACCACGGTAAAACTACTTTGACAGCAGCTATCACAACTGTATTGGCACGTCGCTTGCCTTCAGCAGTTAACCAACCTAAAGACTATGCGTCTATCGATGCTGCTCCAGAAGAACGCGAACGCGGAATCACTATCAACACTGCGCACGTTGAGTATGAAACTGCTAAGCGTCACTACGCTCACATCGACGCTCCAGGACACGCGGACTACGTTAAAAACATGATCACTGGTGCCGCTCAAATGGACGGAGCTATCCTTGTAGTAGCTTCAACTGACGGACCAATGCCACAAACTCGTGAGCACATCTTGCTTTCACGTCAGGTTGGTGTTAAGCACTTGATCGTCTTCATGAACAAAGTTGACTTGGTTGACGATGAAGAATTGCTTGAATTGGTTGAAATGGAAATCCGTGACCTCTTGTCAGAATACGACTTCCCAGGTGACGATCTTCCAGTTATCCAAGGTTCAGCTCTTAAAGCTCTTGAAGGTGACTCTAAATATGAAGACATCATCATGGAATTGATGGACACTGTTGATGAGTACATCCCAGAACCAGAACGCGATACTGACAAGCCATTGCTTCTTCCAGTCGAAGATGTATTCTCAATCACTGGTCGTGGTACAGTTGCTTCAGGACGTATCGACCGTGGTATCGTTAAAGTCAACGACGAAATCGAAATCGTTGGTATCAAAGAAGAAATCCAAAAAGCAGTTGTTACTGGTGTTGAAATGTTCCGTAAACAGCTTGACGAAGGTCTTGCAGGGGACAACGTAGGTGTGCTTCTCCGTGGTATCCAACGTGATGAAATCGAACGTGGACAAGTTATCGCTAAACCAGGTTCAATCAACCCACACACTAAATTCAAGGGTGAAGTTTATATCCTTACTAAAGAAGAAGGCGGACGTCACACTCCATTCTTCAACAACTACCGTCCACAGTTCTACTTCCGTACAACTGACGTTACAGGTTCAATCGAACTTCCAGCAGGTACTGAAATGGTAATGCCTGGTGATAACGTAACAATCGACGTTGAGTTGATCCACCCAATCGCCGTTGAACAAGGTACTACTTTCTCTATCCGTGAAGGTGGACGTACTGTTGGTTCAGGTATGGTTACAGAAATCGAAGCTTAATTCGATTCCGTTCCCAGATAACAATTATAGTCAGACACTAAACCCCGTGAAAACGGGGTTTTTTAATATTGTAATTGTTTTAAAAAATAAGGAAGAATAGAAGGCGGCCGGTAATCTCCAGAGTAGATAGCTCGATTTTGCAGAAGCATCTTGAAGATGATTTAGGAGACGGAAAGGCAAGAAGTATAGATATAAGCTTGATGGAAGTTTTGCCCTTTTTGGTTAGGTTGGGGAAGGAAGTATCACTTAAAACAGAGATTCTTTCAGGAAGGATTTTCACTTTTCACTGAAAGTATAGTATAATAAGAAATAGAATACATTTGGAGAAGAAAAATGCCCTCAAAATCAGGATCATCACCTTATGCTAAAAATAATGACGGTAATAAAGAAATAGAAAAAATAATTTCAAAAGAAGGACTGAAAAATAACTATATATGGAACATGCTGGGAACAGTCTCATCCTCATTGATATCCGTCGTCTTGCTTCTACTAGCTTCTAGATTTCTAGATTCAAGAGATTCTGATATTTTTAGTATTGCTTATGCTCTTGGTCAGCAGTTCTTTGTTCTAGGTTATTTTCAAGTTAGAAATCTGCAATCTACGGATGTAAAAGAAAGATACCAATTTGCTTCTTATCATAACACGAGACTTTTTACGGTCTTTTTGATGATTTTTACATCGTTTCTCTATACTCTATGGCAAGGGTATGATGTTTATAAATCTAGTATTATTTTATTGCTTGTTCTTTATCGGGCTATAGATGCGTATTCAGATGTTTTTCAAGGATTATTTCAGCAAAAAAATAGATCAGACTTAGCCGGAAAGGTGCAATTCTATAGGAGCTGGATTTGCATGTTAATATTTGCGATAGTCCTGTTGCTTACAAAATCATTGATGGTAGCTAGTATTGTTATTTGCTGTGCGAATTTCATTCTGACCTTCCCCTTAGATTTCAGAAACTGTAGATTACATTTTTCTCAGGAAAAGTTTTCGCCTAAACTCCATGATGACAGAAAAAATGTGTATTCTATTTTGAAAAATAGTTTTCCCTTGTTTTTAAATGGATTTTTGATAACGTATATCTATAACGAGCCAAAAATTGATATTGATTTCCTTTTGACAAATGGCTATTTTTCATCTGGGGTTCAA
The DNA here is from genome assembly GCF_900475275.1 of Streptococcus sanguinis. Taxonomy (NCBI): domain Bacteria; kingdom Bacillati; phylum Bacillota; class Bacilli; order Lactobacillales; family Streptococcaceae; genus Streptococcus; species Streptococcus sanguinis. The sequence continues at coordinate 834,639 of NZ_LS483364.1, forward strand.
AGAGACTTTAATGTTCTATTCATGCCTGTCTTTGTCCTATCCCTTTTATTCTTCGTTCTGAGACCGTTGACTACACAGCTTTCCATTTATTGGAATGAAAAGAAATTTACACTATTTTTCAAACAGGTCAATACGTTAAATCTAGTAATGACTGTTTTAGGACTTGTTATTGTTATTTTGGGCTATCTGATTGGTACAGAAGTGCTTAGTGCTGTCTATGGTATCCAATTACAGGAGTATAAACTTCCTTTCACAATATTACTTATAGGCGGTATTTTGAATGTTTTTGCTCTAGTGGTTGATATCATTATGACCATCTTTAGAAAACAGCATTATCTGATGATAGCCTATTTATTGACATTTGCTGTTTCAAAATTTATTACTTTACCATTTATCCGTGATCAAAAATTGCTGGGAGCTGCTAATTCCTTTTTAATCTCCATGTGCGTCTTTTATGCAACAAGTCTGATTATTTATGGCGTTGCTAAAAATCAGGAAAAAAGAAAGAAGTAGAATTCTATGAATATCTTATTTACATTAAATGATGCGTTTGTACCTCAAGTTGCAACCTGTATGTGTTCTATATTTGAGAATAATAAATCTGCTGAGAATATTACAGTATATTTAATTGGCGAGAGGATAAGCCAAGAGAATCAAAATAAATTAAAAGAATTCGTTAAAAGTTACGATAGAAAAGTTTGTATTATTTCTATAAATAATATCGCAGACTATATTGACTTTGATTTTGATACAAACGGTTGGTCTTCAATTATTTTAGCACGTCTTTTTTTAGATAAACTTCTTCCACAAGAAGTTGATAGGATCTTATATCTCGATGGAGATACACTAGTTCTAGAAGATTTAGGTTCATTGTTTTATAGCGACTTGGGAGATAAGGTAATAGGTATGTGTCCCGAACCAACTGTGGATAAGTCAAGAAAGGAATTTCTAGCTTTGAAAGAGTACCCCTATCATAATTCGGGTGTCCTATTGATCGATCTAAAAAAATGGCGTAGGGAAGAGATTGGTAAAAAGGTCATAGAATTTTATCAGTTTCATGAAGGGAAGCTATTCGCACCAGACCAAGATGCCTTAAATGGAGCCTTGAAAGAGCAAATTTTTACCTTGCCAATTTCCTTTAATTATTTTAATATTTATGATGTTTATCCTTACAAAACGTTGAGTGAATTAAGTAAGCCAACTAAGTTTATATCACAGGAAGATTTTAATCATTTCCGAAAAGCACCTACAATTATTCACTATCTTGGTGAAGAGAGACCTTGGCGGAAGGGGAATACACATAGATTTAAAAAGGAGTATCTCCATTATCTCCACAAAACTCCATGGAAGAATACACCAATGGAAGAAGGTTGGCAGCTGTATTTTGTTTGTTTTAGAATCTTTAATATTGTTATGAAGCCTTTTCCAATGCTAAGATATAAGATTATCAATTCCCTAATTCCAAGCTTTATGAGATATAGGAAAAAACAGTTGCAGAAAAACAAAAATAATGTGATGACAAGTTATAGAAAGAATAGATTAAATTAATGAAAGTTTTAATGATAATTCCTGCTTATAATGAGGAAGAAAGTATTTTAAATACGGTTATGAGCATTATAGAATATCGGAAGAAAGTTGATTTTGACTTAGACTACGTAGTTATCAATGATGGGTCAGTTGACAGAACTAAGGAGATTTTGGACAGCCATCATCTGAATGCTATTCATTTAGTTATGAATTTAGGGATTGGCGGGGCTGTTCAGACGGGCTATAAGTATGCTCTTGAGAAGAATTATGATGTGGCCGTACAGTTTGATGGAGATGGTCAGCATGATATTGAGTCGCTGGATGCTTTGCTGGAGCCTATTCGTCGTCAGCAGGCGGATTTGGTTGTTGGTTCTCGTTTTATCGGTGACAAGTCTTCGGAGTTTCAGACGACTTTTATGCGGCGTTTTGGCATTACCATTATTTCAGCTTTTATTAAATTAACAACAGGCAAAAGGATTCTGGATACCACATCGGGCTATCGATTGGCTAATCGAGACATTATTAGACAATTCGCTGCGCGCTATCCTATCAAGTATCCTGAGCCAGAATCAATCGTCCATATCTTGAAGCGGAAATATAAAGTGGTGGAAGCACCAGCCAATATGTTTGAACGTGCAGGAGGAGTCTCTTCGATCACTCCGATTAAGTCCATTCGTTATATGATTGAAGTTTGCTCTTCGATCTTGATTGCTGCTTTTATGAAAGAGAGTGAATAATGTCCATTTTGTCTATTGTTATGCTAGTGGCTTCAGTCCTATTCCTGTATTTTGTCTTTCGGAATATCAATCAAAACAATATTTTATTTGAGCAAGCCTTTATGTGGATTATTATTGGCTTCGTTCTGATTGTTATTTCTATTTTTGATTGGATTCCCGTTTCGATTGCCAAATTGTTAGGTTTTGAGTTGACCTCAAACTTTGTCATGTCCTTGGCCATCTTTTTCTTGCTGGTTATTGTTTTTTTACATACTATTTCCATTTCCAAGCAAAAGGAGCAAATCAAGCAGTTGGTGCAAGAACTGTCCATCATGAAGCAAAGAATGTCCAAGTTAGAGAGTGAAAAAGATGAAAAATAACCATACCTGGGTGATTTGCGCCTATGGCGAAAGTGAATTTTTAGAAGCTTGTATCCTGTCTCTGCAAGCCCAAACCTTGTCATCAAAGATTATCTGCTATAGCTCAACACCGTTGGATTCAATCAAGCAGCTGTGCCAGAAGTACGGTATTCCTTTTTACACGAAAGAAGGAGGCGGTATCGGTAAGGACTGGAACAATGCCCTTTCCTTTGTTGAGACTTCTTATGCTACCATTGCTCATCAAGATGACTACTATGAGCCAACTTATCTAGAAGCAGTGATGCAGAAGATAGAGCAGTCTAAGGACATTCTCATTGCCTATACAGACTATTTTGAAGAGAAAAATGGAGTTAAAATTCCGGCTAATACCAATCTGAAAATCAAGACTCTCATGCTTAAAACCTTGAATCTGATGCCGGCTAGCCGTTTTTGGAGAAATCGGATCTTAGCTTTTGGCAATCCCATTTCCTGTCCGGCGGTGACTTACAACTTAGAGGCATTAAGGGATTTTCGATTTGATGAGGAAATGCGCGTGAGTCTGGATTGGTATGCTTGGTACAAGATTAGCGCCTATAAGGGTCGCTTTGCTTATATTTCTGAGAAGCTTATGTGCCACCGGATTCATGGAGAGTCTGAAACAACCAAGACCATTTCAGATAACACTCGGACTAAAGAAGATTTGTTCATGTATCAGCTTTTCTGGCCAAAGTGGGTGGCAAATCTGATAAATAAAGCATACATGAAGAGTCAAGATGCTAACTCAAACTAATAGAGTTATTTACAAGGAAAGTATATGAAAGATTTAATATCTGTTGTTGTAACTTGTTACAACCATCAAGATTACATTGAACAGTGTTTGCGCAGTATTTTTGAGCAGACCTATCGAAATATTGAGTTACTGGTATTGGATGATGGCTCCTCTGACCATTCTGCTGAAATCATAGAGTCTGTCTTGGTGGATTCCCCTTTTTCGACGCGGTTTGAAAGCCATGAAAATATGGGGGTTGTCAAGACAAGAAACAAGGCTTTGCAGCAAATTCAAGGCACTTATTTTATTTTTGTGGATAGTGACGATTTTCTGGATTCGGACTATATTGAGAGCTTCTACACAAGCATGGTGCAAGAGGAGGCAGACATTGTCTATGGTGATTTGTATGATCTTGATAAAAAGGAAGTTTACCTTAAATCACGGCCATTTGACAAGCTAGCTTTCTTAACGGAGAATTATATTTCCAACTGTTCTCTCATTCGTCGTTCGGTTGCTGATGGTATTTATTATGATGAAGCTCTGAATCGTGAAAAACTGGAAGACTATGATTTCCTTTTAAACTTAATTATCAATCAAGGAGCGAAACCTGTTTATGATGCAAAAACAAAGCTGAATTATCGGGTCTTTGATAAGGAATCAATCTCTAAACGGGATTCTACGAGATATCATTACGAAATGTATCTGAAAATATTGCGTAAGTATGTGAGAAAGATACCAGATGATATTTACCAAGCTCTGGGCAAGAACATATTTACACTGGAAGGTCGTTTGGATGAACTGATTCAGCATATGGATAAAGTGAACGACTATGTTCTTGAACTGCAGGAGGATCAGCGGCAGTTACATAAAAATCTAGACTCCTTGAAATCCAGACTGAGAACGATAAAAGAACAGCGAGATGAGGCTATTCAGGAGCAGTTTCGTATTCGCCGATCTATTTCCTATCGCTTGGGGAATGGTGTGATTACGCCATTGAAACGTCTGGCTCGATTAGTCAAAAATCCTCGCAGTATCAAAGCTGTTTTAAGTCGGATTAAGCAACAGCTGGTTCGTTTGAAACGCCAAGTTAAGTCTCCTAAGGTTTATTATTATCAATGGCTGCGGAACTCTCAACGAGAAAAAGCTCTTGCTTCAGTTTCAAGCGGCGAAAAAGTCTTAGTCTATGTCATTTTTGAATCCGAGCCACGCTTGCAGCAGTACAAACTTATCTTTTTAGAAAAGTTAGCAGCTTTGGCTGATAAGACTTTCATCGTCGTTAACGGCGTACTGGTTGCAGAAGATTTAGAAACTTTAGGACAGTATGGTCAAGTCTTGGTGCGGGATAATACCGGCTATGATACAGCAGCTTTTCGTGAAGGTATTCTTTCCTTGGGAAAGGAAACGTTGCAGCATTGTTCTCAGCTGATGCTCGTCAATGACACCAATATCGGACCTATGAGTGATTTAGCGGCTGTCTTTCAAACTATGGCTGGCCGAAATCTTGATTTTTGGGGAATTTCCTATGGTGAGACCCAGGAAGATATTACTGGATTTAACCGCTATGGTTACATTCCCAACCACCTACAGTCTTATTTTTTGGTGATTGAGCCTTTGCTGCTTCAGTCCGAAGAATTCTACGACTATTGGCAAGTGCTGACTGATACGGATTCAAGGGAAGAGGCTATTGGAAAACATGAAACGACTTTTACCAAGTACTTTGCTGACTTGGGCTATCGTTACGATGCCCTGGTTCACGAAAATCGGGATTCGGCTATGTATATTCATCCATTAAGGATGTTAAAGGCAGGCTGTCCTCTGATTAAGTATACTTCTTTGAAGAATTATGATGATCAGCAGTTTTTATGGCAAGGTTTGGAAAGAGAATCGGAAGTTCCTGATTTGTTGGACTATGTTCGGGAGAAGACAGATTATCCAGTCGAGATTCTTGAAAATATAGTTCAAAAATTTAAAGCAGTGCCCCGTGATCAATATATTCTCATCATTGATGGCGTAGAGAATATCATTCCACAGTGTACGCGCTACCGTGTACTCAATAAGGCAGAGCAGCTTAGAAAGAATGGCTTTGCAGTGAAAGCGGTCAATGCGTCTGAGTTTAGTCTGACTCAAGCCCAGTATGCCAGCCACATCATTATCTACCGCGCTCCTTGGTCCGCCCAGCTCCAGCTTTTATGCGATTTGGCTCGGGAGGAGCATAAGCCAGTCTATTTTGATATTGATGATTTGGTCTTTGATACCCTTTATACGGATCAGCTTAGCTATACCCAAGGTTTGTCTGAGAAGGAAAAGGGCAATTACGATGCTGGGGTGAAGAATTACTGGAAAATGTTGGCGGCTTGTGATGGGGCGATTACCTCCACTAATCAGTTAAAAGAGGAATTGCTCAAATACAAGGACTCAGTTCTGCTGAATCGTAATCTGGCGTCCAGCGAATTGATTGCGGTTAGCTCGCAGTTCTTGAAGGAAGACTTTGGTGCAGACGACGGAATCAAAATCGGTTATTTCTCTGGTTCCATCAGCCACAATGAAAATTTTGAGCTCATCAAGCCGGCTATCAAAGAAGTGCTGGACAACTACCCATCCGTGGAGCTTCATATTGTAGGGCACTTGGATATCCCGCAGGATATGAAACAATATACGCAGCGTATTGTTGTCCATGAGTATGTGGACTGGAAGGCCTTGCCTCAGTTGATTAGTCAGGTTGATATTAATCTAGCTCCGCTGGTTGACTCAGTCTTTAATCGGGCCAAGTCAGAAATCAAGTGGATAGAAGCAGCTCTAGTCAAGGTGCCAACGATTGCCAGTCATATCGGTGCTTTTTCTGATATGATGATTGACGGTCAGACTGGACTTTTGGCTAAAGATGGTGAATGGAAAGAAAAGCTGGAAAGCCTGATTCTTTCTACGGATTTACGCAGAGAACTGGCGGAGAATGCCTACGCTTTTGTATTAGAAAATTGCAGTTTAGATAAAAAAGATGAAATGGTGACTTATTTTGAAAAGAAATAAAGAAGTAAAAGTTGAGAATATTTTCTTGCTGCTGGCAAGTATCTTTGTCTTGACTTTTATGATTGCACAGCCGATTAATCGAGTGCCTGATGAGACCAATCACGCTCGTATGACATGGGAAATCTTCCATAAACCTACCAGCCGAACATATAAATGGATGGACAAAATCCCATCCACTCCGAATGTTTCGCCGGCAGAGTACAAGCAGCTGTTCTCAGAGAAGATAGATCTGGCGCAAGAAGAGTTTACCTTTGGCTTTAATCTCAAGGCTATCTCTTTTCTGCCTCAGCTACTAGGTATGACCTTGGGAAGCATGCTTTATCCGTCAGTAGGCTTCATCGTGATGATGGGGAGGCTCTTTAATGCTTTGGCATATATCATCGGGGTTTATCTGCTGATTAAATACTTCAAATATGGCAAAAAAGCTCTGTTTTTCCTATCTCTTTTGCCTATTATGGTCCAGCAGGCTGCTTCTCTCTCTTACGATGTGATGAGCTATCTGGAGATTATGTTGGCGGTTGGCTTTTTGACCAATATTGCCTACCATAAGAAATTCACTAATAGAAATGTACTGGAGCTTTTGGTGATTTCTATAGGCCTCTTTGTCACCAAACCGAATAATGTCCTTTTATTAGGCTTGCTACCTTTTGTTCATTTTGAGTTTGAAGGATTCCTTGCGGTTCTGAACAAGCCTTTTGTTGCAACCAAAGCTTTTGTAGCTCGTTATCGCATTATCTTTTATATACTTGGCTTTGCAGCTTTCTTTCTTGCCCTGCATTTGGCATTTCGCAATCAGGGAGGGCTCTTGCACTATGGTCAAGTCTTGCTGAATACGCTCTTTAAGCAAAGTGTTAATGGCGACTTGAATACGATTTTGACAATCGGTATGTTTGGCTTTTTGGGGAATTTTACTATCCAGCTGCCGCTTTGGTTGATTTTTATCGATGTGGCAGTTTTGGCGCTTATCTTTTTGCAGTCGCAGAAAGATTTTATGACCATGGGCTACACAGTCATGTCGCGTTATCTGTTTCTGGTTCAAGTGATTGCTGTTGTGTCAATTATGTATCTGCAGTGGACACCCATTGTCCTCGGTAAAGGTGCCATGATATCAGTTGGTGCTCAGGGACGTTATTTTACACCCTTCTTGATCTTACTGCTACCAACTGTTGCTAATCTAGGAACCTTGGATATTAAAGACAGAGTGGTGAATCAAATGATGGTTGGGACTCTGGTAGCTAACTTCTTGGTTTCCCTCTACTTGATGGTGCCCTTTTATTGGAATGTACTAGGATAAGCTATGAAAAAAAAGATATTATTCATTTCGCCGACTGGAACGCTGGATAATGGAGCTGAAATCTCTATTGTCAATTTGATGGAATACTTGGTCCAGACGGGCCATCAGGTTATCAATGCGATTCCGGATTATCATGTAGCCGTTCAGCAGGACTATATATCCAGCTTGGCTGCCTTGGCTATTGAGACTATAGCCTTGCCGTCAGTTAAATGGTGGTGGGAGGATGCGCCTGGTGGCCTGCCAGATAGTCCTGAGACTAGAGCTCGGTCATATCAGGATAATACCTCAGCGCTCAGAAAGATACTAACGGAGCGAAAGATTGATTTGGTTATTACCAATACGGTCAATATGTTTCAAGGTGCAGTGGCAGCGGCCTGCGAGGATGTTCCGCATTTCTGGCTGATTCATGAATTTCCTGACGGAGAGTTTGGCTACTATAAGGAAAAGCTGGATTTTATCAGTGATTATTCACAGGAAATATTTGCAGTTAGAGGTGCCTTGCAGAGACAGTTACAGGAGCTGCTGCCAGACAGAAAAGTCTTGTCTTTTGCCCCTTTTACGAAAATTCATCCTACTGATACAGGAGAAAGGGATAGAGCCGAAAGGCGTATCGTGTCTGTTGGACGTTTGACAGAGCGGAAGAATCAATTAGAATTGATAAAAGCCTATAACCAGCTATCTCAGCCAAAACCGGCTTTGGTTTTTATTGGTGCCTGGGATGAGGAGTACAAGAAAAAATGCGATACTTATATCTCTGAACACCAGGTCAAAAATATTAGTTTCTTGGGGCACAAGGACAATCCTTGGGCAGAGGTGACGGCAGCAGACCTAGCGGTATTTCCGTCTGCAATGGAAACCTTTGGCTTAGTCTATATTGAAGCGATTATGAATGGCCTTCCGACCATTTTGTCGGACAATCCTGGTCATCTATCCGCCTATGAAATCTTTGAAGAAGGTCAGCTCTATTCATCTGGCAATATCGAGGAGTTGGCTGATAAGATAAACATTGCCTTGGCAAACTTTGAGAGATTAAAAGACCAGTCGGTGGCCAATCTTGACAAGATTCAAGAGCGTTACACAGTTCAGAGTGTTTACCAAACCTTATTGGATAAGATTGAAAACACTGAAATGTACCAGGTTAACTCCTTGCGTCATGTCAAATGCTTATTGGATACAAATTTACCTTCTCAACCAGCCAGCTCTTTCTTACGCAAAGTGAAAAATAAGCTGCTTTCTGGTAGAAGAGGTTAAAGAAAGAAAAGGACAAGTGTAGCCGTGGCTCTACCTGTCCTTTTTGTATTATACAAACACACTAGAAAGTGGTATAATAGAATGGATTGTAAAATCTTGAATTGAGGGAAATCATGAAACATGTCTTCATCATTGGGAGTCGGGGACTTCCTGCCAAATATGGAGGATTTGAAACCTTTGTCGAAAAATTGACAGAGCATCAAATCTCTTCTCAAATCCAGTATCATGTGGCTTGCTTATCAGATGATGAAGCTTTTCATCATTTTGACTACAAGGGAGTTGACTGTTTTACAGTCAAGCCACCTAAGCTTGGCCCAGCCCGCGTAATTGCCTATGATATGATGGCTGTCTCCTATGCCCTCAAGTTTGCTAAAAAAGAGCGGATTGAACAGCCTATTTTCTATATTCTTGGAAATACGATTGGTGCTTTTATCTTTCCCTTTGCTCGTCGTATCCATCAGGCAGGCGGTAAATTCTTTATCAATCCTGACGGGTTGGAGTGGAAGCGGGCCAAATGGTCTAAGCCAGTTCAAGCCTATCTCAAGTATTCTGAAAAGGTCATGACTAAGCATGCAGACTTGGTTATTGCGGATAATCAAGGCATCGAAAGCTATATTCAAAAAGCTTATCCTTGGTCTACAACGACCTGTATAGCTTATGGAACCGACCTTTATCTGTCCAATCTGACGGAAAACGAAGGCAAGGTCAGGGTCTTCTTTGAAAAGTGGACCAGTAAGGAAAAAGACTATTACCTGATTGTCGGACGCTTTGTTCCGGAAAACAACTATGAAACCATCATTCAAGAATTCATGAAATCCAAGACCCAACGTGATTTGCTGATTATCTGCAATCATGAGGGCAATCCCTATTTTGAAGAGCTCAAGCAGAAAACAGGCTTTGACCGTGATTCTCGCATTAAGTTTGTCGGGACGGTTTATGATCAGAATCTGCTCAAATATATCCGTAATCATGCTTTTGCGTACATACATGGCCACGAGGTTGGTGGGACCAATCCGGGACTCTTGGAAGCACTGGCTCAGACAGATGCCAATTTGGTGCTGAATGTGGACTTTAACCGTAAGGTAGCAAAAGAAACGGCTCTCTACTGGAAAAAAGAACCCGGCCAGCTGGCCCAGCTGATTGATCGAGTAGATGCTCAAACAGATTTTACGGAGCTAGGTCAAGCCGCCAAAGAAAATATGAAAGAAAACTACACCTGGGAAAAAATTGTGGGTGAATACGAGGATTTATTTTTATCATGAAAGTGACCATTCTTCTGTCCACCTATAATGGGGAGCAGTTTCTGTCCGAGCAGATTAAGAGTATCCAAGAGCAGACATACAGGGATTGGCAGCTGCTGATTCGTGATGATGGCTCTACAGATGGGACGCGGGCAGTCATCGAGGACTTTTGCCGCAAGGATGACCGCATTGCCTTTATCAATCGGGAAAATCCACAAAATCTAGGTGTCATTCAAAGTTTTCATAGCCTGCTTCAGTACCAAGATTCGGATTTCTATCTCTTTAGCGACCAAGATGACGTTTGGCTGCCAGACAAGATTGCCATGCAATTGGCTGAGGCAGACAAATATGATAGCAGTCAGCCCTTACTGGTTTATACTGACTTGAAGGTCGTGGATCAAGAGCTACAGGTTGTTCATGAAAGTATGATTCGCACTCAGTCAGATCACGCTAATACAGAACTAGTCCAAGAGTTGACGGAGAATACAGTGACGGGTGGTGTTTCTATGATAAATCGCGCCTTGGCTCAACTTTGGACTGGGAAGGAAGAGCATGAACTGCTCATGCACGACTGGTATCTGGGCTTGCTGGCTGCGGCTTTTGGAACGTTGGTCTATATTGACAAGCCGGGTGAGCTCTATCGGCAGCATTCGAATAATGTGTTGGGAGCTCGAACGCTCAGAAAACGCGTAAAAAACTGGGTGCGTCCCCATGTTCTTTTTGCTAAATATTGGAAATTGATAAAAGACAGTCAGACTCAGGCTAGAAATTTGCTGGTCCTGCCGCTGACTGCTGAAAATAGAGAGTTAATTGAGAACTTTGTGACCATTATGGAGGCGCCTTTTAAGGAGCGCTGGCGCAGGATTCGCCAGTATGGCTACCGTAAAAACCGTGCTTTTCATACCCTTGTTTTTACGAGCCTCATTCTCACAAAGTTTGCTTATAAGGAGTAATATTCATGGATTTTTTTAGTAAAAAAAATCGTATTCTTTTGAAAGAATTAATCAAGACGGATTTTAAGTTGCGTTATCAAGGGTCTTTGGTCGGTTATCTTTGGTCGATTTTGAAGCCATTGATGATGTTTACTATCATGTATCTGGTCTTTGTCCGCTTTTTGCGCTTTGATGACGGAACGCCCCACTATACAGTAGGACTCTTGCTGGGGATGGTCTTCTGGTCTTTCTTTACCGAAGCCACCAATATGGGCATGCTTTCCATCGTTTCTCGGGGAGATTTGCTTCGTAAATTAAACTTTCCCAAGCATACCATTGTCATTTCATCGGTTCTTGGAGCGGCAATCAATTTTCTGATTAATCTGGTCGTTGTTTTCCTTTTCGCCTTGATCAATCAGGTGGAATTCGGCTTGCATACGCTAGTGATTATTCCTCTTTTTCTGGAGGTATTGGTCTTGGCAATGGGCTGTGCCCTCATGCTGTCTTCCTTGTTTGTGAAGTATCGGGATATTGGACCGATTTGGGAAGTGGCTCTTCAAGCAGGAATGTATGCTAGTCCTATTATTTACTCTCTGACCTTTCTTTTGCAGCGGAAGCAATTCTTTGTCGCTAAAATTATGATGCTCAATCCGATTGCTCAGATGCTGCAGGATATGCGCCATTTCATCGTTTCTCCTGTCAATGTTAGAGGCTGGGATATCGTGAATAACAAACTAATCGCCCTCATTCCTTACTTGATTCCTTTTGTGATATTGGCTCTAGGTTTGTTCTTCTTTAATAAAAATGCTAAGAGATTTGCGGAGATTTTATAATGTCAAATAATATTGCAGTAAAAGTCGACCATGTAAGTAAATTCTTTCGATTGCCTACTGAGGCTACTCAGAGTTTGAGAACCAGTCTGGTCAATCGTTTTAAGGGGATCAAAGGCTACAAAGAACAGCATGTTTTGAAAGATATTTCCTTTGAGGTCGAAAAAGGTGACTTCTACGGGATTGTTGGCCGCAATGGATCTGGTAAGTCCACCCTCCTGAAAATTATCTCTGAGATTTATATTCCGGAGAAGGGCAAGGTAACTATTGATGGTAAGTTGGTTTCCTTTATCGAACTGGGTGTTGGTTTCAATCCAGAACTAACTGGCCGCGAAAATGTCTATATGAATGGTGCCATGCTGGGATTCTCAACAGAAGAAGTAGATGCCATGTACGATGATATCGTGGAGTTTGCTGAGTTGGGAGAGTTTATGAACCAAAAGCTCAAGAACTACTCCAGCGGTATGCAGGTGCGTTTGGCCTTTTCTGTGGCCATCAAGGCTCAGGGTGATATTCTGATTTTGGACGAGGTCTTGGCTGTTGGGGACGAAGCCTTTCAGCGTAAGTGTAATGACTACTTCAAAGATCGCAAGGAGTCAGGTAAGACGACCATTCTGGTGACCCATGACATGGGAGCTGTTAAAAAATATTGTAATAAGGCCGTCTTGATTGAAAATGGCTTGGTCAAGGCTATCGGCAATCCAGATGATGTGGCCAACCAGTATAGTCTGGACAATGCGACTGAAACAAAAGCCATGAACGAAGGATTCCAGGTTGAGAATGCGGCAGTTTCTGATTTGAAGGTTAAGCTCTTGCATTCGCCTCAGATTTCACCTGAACAAGAGATTGAATTTGAAATTTCTTATCAGGTAAATCAAGACCTACCGACCTATGTTTCCTTTTCTCTGACAGATATCGATCGAACCATCTGGCTTTATAATGATAATTCCATGGATCAGCCGACAGAAGGACCTGGACAGAAGCGCTTGACTTACAAGTGCCATGTGTCACAGATAAATAACGCTAAGTTAAAGCTGCAGGTTTCAGTGCGGGATCAGGAAGAACAAATTCTAGCCTTCGCAGACTCTCAGAACAACCCAGTTATCTTAATCAATCGTCAGGATATTAAGGATGATGATGTCTCTGCTAAGGATTCTGCCACTGGCTTAATCCAGCGTAATGGCAGTTGGAAGATTTCTCAATCATAAAGAATAAGGTATTTTCATGGAACGAATATTACTCTATGTTCATTTCAATAAATGCAATCATATAAGCGGTCATGTCTTCTATCAATTGAAGCAGCTAAAGCCGCTTTTTTCTAAGATTCTTTTTATTTCAAATAGTCCTTTGAGCAATGAGGACAAATGCCGGCTGAGAGAAGACTTGGGAATTTCTGACTTGCTTGAGCGTGATAATCGAGGCTTTGATTTTGCAGCCTGGCGTGACGGTATGAACTGGCTGGGTTTTGACACTTTGCAGAACTCAGACTCTCTGACTCTCATGAACGACACTTGCTTCGGGCCTCTATGGGATTTATCAACGATTTATCAGCGCTTTGAAGAGGATTCGCAAGCAGATTTTTGGGGAATGACTAATTTTCGCAAGACCAGATACTTTGAAGAACACCTGCAGAGCTACTTTGTCACCTTTAAGCAGTCAGTTCTTAAAGACAAGGCTTTCCGAGAATTTTGGTCGCAGGTAGAAGATTTTGCTGACGTTCAAGATGTGATAGACCATTACGAGACTAGGTTTACCAAGCGTTTTGTAGAGGCAGGATTCAGATATCAATCTCTCCTTGATACCCGTCAGGAAGAAGCAGGAGAATTGGTTCATCCAGACTTTTCATACTATAAGCCACTTAGGATTTTGGAAGCAAAGGTTCCTTTTCTAAAGGTGAAGGCTCTCGTGGGTAATCCTTTTTTAGCTAGGTATTTGCTGGAAGAACTTGAAACCAACTCATCCTATCCAACTTCGCTTATTAGGGAACACCTTTTCTATCATTTTGGTCCTGACCTTCCTTGTTTGCTACAGGACAAGTATTCGTCTCAGGCAACTTCGAACTATCGGGCTGATCAGCCTGTCCTCCTGCATATTCATGTAACGGATTTTCCTATTTTTCAGCACTATCAGGACAAGCTATTCTCTCTGTCATCTCAGTATCAGTATTTAGTGACTGTAGCGCAGCCAGAAATGCTGAAACAGCTGCAGACAGCGCTGGCACATCTGGGCGATAAAGTTCAGCTTGTCCTAAGTCAGGCATCGCATGCCTGGCTTGCCATGCTAGACCAGAAGGAAATTCTGCAAGACTATGCTTATATCGGCCATCTATCTACTCATCGATTGGTAGAGAATCAGGCGGTTTTTGACCAGACCATGCGCTCTGATTTGATAAATATGATGGTTGATTATGCAGATGCAAGCATAGAAGCGTTGGAGCAGGAGTCTGCTGTAGGGCTGGTTATTCCGGATTTACCGCGCCTAGTCAGGGATGGCTTGTTTGAGTCAGAACCGCCGCGTCCAAGGCTGGCTGCTGTCTGGCAGGAAGTCGGTTTACATAAGTCTTTTGACTTTATGACCACCCCTTCTCTGACGAGAGTCTATGGCGGCTTCTTATGGTTCAAAAATTCTGCTTTGGCTAGTTTGTTCCAGATGAAGAGTTTAGAAAGCTTGCCATCCTCTGAGCAGGAGTTTTCAGATGTTTTAGAGCATTTATTAGTTTATATAGCTTGGGACAGTCATTATGATTTCAAGATTATGCCCTTATCTTCCCTCCCCTCTTTACTGGACTGGCAGAGGAAAAAGGCAGAATTGACCGAGCAAAAAGAAAAATTAAGTCAGAAAAATTTATCTCAAAAGATTAGAAATCGTTTGTCAAATCTTTTAAAGAAAAAGTGAGATTCTTAATTCACAAAAATCTCGCTAGAGAATATAACTATTTACCAGAAAGAAAAATGAAATTTTTACTCAACCACTATAAGCAGTTCTCATACCTGCTGATTAGTTTTTTACTGTTAGATATAGTCGCTGTTACGATGGTTTTATTGTTGGAGGAAGGCGAAGATTTGCGGAATTATCCAGCCTTGTGGCTGGCCTTTCTGATGCTGCTCCCTCTTTTGTTTTGCTTGGGTAAGCTTTTGTCTCAGCTCTTCAGCAAAAGATTCTTCGTATGGTCAGCTATTATTTACGCTCTCTATACAGGATTTTCTTACTTACTGACAGTAACTCAGCACGTCAATGATTTTGAGTTCAAAGCAGAACGGGTTTTCAGCAATCATTTTTGGCAGTTTAACTCCCTGCCTGGCTTGCTTTTGATTTTCTTATTTGCGTATATTTTTATCCATTTTCCAAAGCTTAAAAAACGCTTCCCAGGTAAGTTCTTGCAAGTTACTAAGAAAAATAGAGAGGTACTGGAAAATCTTTTTCTATCCCAACTCTTCCTATTTCTTGCTTTGATGGACGATAAGATGCCGGAATTGCTACACCACCAAAGCTATTTAGTGAATTTCCTTGAGGAAGGCAAGTTGGAAATAACGCAGAACTTTGTGCTAACTTTCCTCTGCCTAATCGCACTTATCTTTATCCTGCTTTCTTTCCCCAGCTTTCTAGCTGTTAAGGGATTGCGCGATCTCGCTCAGAATAAAGCCAGTGTTTCTGTTGCTTTTGTGTTGAGTGCAGTGTTTGCTCTTGTCTTTAACTATACAATCCAAAATAGTATCCGAGGAGATGTGATTGTTTTGGATCAGTATCTTTTCACTGGAGCCAGTCTCTTTCAGATCATCGTTTTTTTCATGATTTTTATGGCTCTTTACCTGATTTTCAATCATTTTCTTCTGCCAACCATGCTGATAACAGCGCTAGTAGTGGTTGCTACCATAGCCAGCAGTCTGAAATTCCAGTATCGCCAAGAGCCAATATTGCCTAGTGATATGGTCTGGCTGAGAAATCCTAAGACCCTCTTTGACTTTCTCGGAGGCAATTATGGATTTTATGCTATCTTGGGACTAGTTGCTTTAGGCGCTCTCTACTGGTATTTGCGCAAGAAAATCTTGCCAGGAAGGCTCATTACCGTTCTTAAATACCAGCTCCTCTTGCTAGTCCTGCCTCTGGTCTTTTTCTTGGGAGTCATGGATATATTTGCCACTAAAAAGAATGGCAAAATAGTAGAGAATATTCCAGTTATTTCGGTCTTAAATAATTACCATGACCTGACTTGGATGGGAAATACTGTCAATTCACAGCTGCGCTCCCTTTCTTTTGTCTGGTTTTCACAGATGTCGGATACAACCATGATTGAGCCACGTGGCTATTCTAAGGAAAAGATTCAAGAGATAGAAAAAAAGTATAAGAATGTTGCGGAAGCTATTAACAAAGAACGCCAGAATAAAATCGAAGATCAAACGGTAATTTATCTTCTGAGTGAAAGTTTTTCTGATCCAGCGCGGGTTGACAGCGTTACCATGTCTGAGAATCCAATTCCTTATATTCAGGAAGTTAAAACTCGCACCACCAGTGGACTTATGAAGTCAGACGGCTATGGTGGAGGAACGGCCAACATGGAATTTCAGACCCTGACAGGTTTGCCTTTTTATAATCTGTCTCCATCTATTTCGGTTCTCTATACTGAAATTGTCCCGAGGATGAATAGATTTCCTTCCATTAGCGATGCTTATTCATCTAAGAATCGGACAGTAATCCATCTGGCCTCCCCTAGCAATTATGCCAGAAATGTCATTTACCAGGATTTGGGATTTGATACCTTTATTCACTATGGCACTAAAGGCCTGAAAGGTGATAATATAGGTGGTAATTACAGCGATCAAACGACTTATAATCAAGTCTTGGAGCATTTGAATGGCAAGCAGGGGCAATTTTTCTCTGTCATGACCATGCAGAATCACATGCCTTGGAGTGAGCCCAATCCTGTCTACATGTCTGCCAGCTATCCTGACTTTAGCAAGGAAGGGAACGAATCTCTTTCCAGCTATGTCAGAATGCTTTACCATACAGATCAGGCCACCAAGGAGTTTTTGGAGAAGCTTTCAAAGGTAGATAAAAAGGTAACGGTCGTCTTTTATGGCGATCATCTGCCTGGTCTCTATCCTCAGTCAGCCTTTAAAGAAGATCCAGAAAGCCAATATCTGACAGATTATTTCGTTTGGAGCAATTATGAAACTCCTAAACTTGATTATCCAAGAGTTAATTCTAGCGATTTCTCCGCTCTCTTACTGGAGCAGACAAATTCCAAAGTATCACCTTACTATGCTTTATTGACAGAAGTATTGCATAAGGCCAGCGTGGATAAAAAGGAATTGGACGAAGAAGCTCAAGAAATAGCAGATGATTTGAAACTGATTGAGTATGATATGGTCAGAGGAAAGGGCTACTTGTCTGATAGCTTCTTTAAGACAGCAAAATCATAAATAAAAAAATAGAATAGGCAAGTCTACCTGTTCTATTTTTTCTTAATTTATGCTAAACTAGTAGTATGGGGGTGTGAGCATGATAAAGATTTTCGGTAAGGTTCGCTATCACTGGCAGCCAGATGTAGCTATCCTGATAATATATTGGTCTTTATCGGTCATTCCGATTTTTGTTGGCCTGGCTTTGATGTATGAAAGCTCACGAGTGCCGACTCTTGTTCTGTTTTCTTTCTTCTTGTTCATGGTTTTGTTGGGAATGGGAGTCCATCGTTATTTTACCATTTATGACGATGGAACCTTGCGAATTATCACAGCCAATCCCTTTACTCCGATAAAGGTCAAGATTTCAGATATTGAAAAAGTCGAAGTGACTAAGACGTCAATTACCTTATATTTTAAAGGGCAGAACCGCAGCCGGAGTTTTTGTATGCGCAAGTGGCCTAAGAAATATTTTGTCAATGCCCTAGCCCTTAATGAGCATTTTAAGGGTGAGGTAGAATTAGTAGATAATTTTACCCATATTGACTATTTTGAAGCTTACTATGGCAGTCAGTCCAAAAAATCCTAGTCTTTCAAAAGAGCTCGGGTTGGGCAGTTTTTGATGGCTTCCACGACATCGGGATCCTCAGCGATTTCCTTTTCTAGGAGCTGGTCGTCCTGGTAAAATTTGACGATGCCATTGTCATGATAGTCAAAAAGATCTGAGTAGGTTTGACAGAGCCCACAGGCAATGCACCGTTCGGGAATGAGTGTTACTTTCATACCCATATTGTAATAAGATTTTAAGAAAAACTCAAGGAGGAAGTCATGGAAAAAGAACCATGGGAAGAAGATGTATACGATAACGGAGAAGATAAGTTGAAACGAACTAAGAAGTTTAGCGCCTTGAATGCAGACCGCTTGTTGACCATATTAACCATTATTTTCTGTATTTTAGTGGTTGCGGTGGTGTGCTTCCTGACCTATCTGTCTACTGGAGGAAGTAATAGACAAACCCAAATGGAAGGTTTCTACGGCACTTCAGCAGCAAGTTCCAGCAGTGAAGCGTCTTCTACAGCAGAACAGCCAGCGGCAAATACCACAGAATCATCTGAAGGAACTTTGACTGTCCAGCCTGGTGAAGGTGAGGCAGCCATTGCAGCGCGTGCAGGTATTTCTATTGCCAAGCTTGAACAGCTTAACCCTTCTCATATGTCCACTGGTTCTTGGTATGCCAATCCAGGTGACGTTGTGAAGATTGAGTAGGAGCCAGCTATGAAACAGATTCAAATTGCGATTGACGGTCCTGCTTCCAGTGGAAAATCGACTGTTGCCAAGATTATTGCCAAGGACTTTGGCTATACTTATTTAGATACAGGAGCCATGTACCGAGCTGCAACCTATCTGGCTCTGCGGCATCATCTGACAGAAGCAGATGCCACTGAAATTGTAGACTTGCTCAATAATCATTCGGTCAGTTTTGGCCGAGCAGAAGATGGCGAGCAGCTAGTCTTTGTCGGCGATGTGGATGTGACTCACCCTATTCGGGAAAATGAAGTTACTAATAATGTTTCCTGGGTATCAGCCATTCCTCAAGTTCGTGAGAAACTGGTGGCCTTGCAGCAGCAAATTGCAGCTCAGGGAGGGATTGTCATGGATGGCCGTGATATTGGAACGGTTGTCTTGCCTCAGGCTGAGCTCAAGATTTATCTGGTAGCTTCGGTTGATGAAAGAGCTGAGCGCCGATATAAGGAAAATCTATCAAAAGGTATTCCAGCTGATTTGGAGAAACTGAAAGAAGAAATTGCAGAGCGAGATTATAAGGACAGTCATCGCGAGGTTTCGCCATTGAGACCGGCAGACGATGCCATACATTTTGATACCACTGGTGTAGGTATTTCTGAAGTTGTTGCATTTATCGAAGAAAAAGCGAAAAAAATCATTGACAAATAAAATGAAACTTGGTATGATAGTAGAGTTGAGAAAAGCAGAAGTGAGAGCTTCTCGCCTTGCGACTAACGTTGTCTGGCTCTACAGGATTCAGTTTCAGTGATGAAATACTATCATGTAGTGCGGGTTTGCGTTAGCAGGTCCGCACTTGTTTTTCTCTAAAAATAAAAAAAGAGGTGAAAACCATAGCAAAACAAGACTTATTCATCAATGATGAAATTCGTGTGCGTGAAGTTCGCTTGATCGGTCTTGACGGCGAACAATTAGGTATTAAACCACTGAGCGAAGCGCAGTCTCTTGCGGATGAAGCAAATGTCGATTTGGTCCTGATTCAGCCACAAGCTAAACCACCTGTTGCAAAAATTATGGACTACGGTAAGTTCAAATTTGAGTACCAGAAAAAACAAAAAGAACAACGCAAGAAACAAAGTGTTGTTACTGTGAAGGAAGTTCGTCTGAGTCCAACTATTGACAAGGGAGACTTTGACACTAAACTTCGCAACGCACGCAAGTTCCTTGAAAAAGGAAATAAAATAAAGGTATCTATCCGCTTCAAAGGCCGGATGATTACCCACAAAGAAATCGGGGCTAAAGTTTTAGCAGATTTTGCTGAAGCGACTCAAGATGTTGCTATTATTGAGCAAAAGCCTAAGATGGATGGACGTCAGATGTTCATGCAGATGGCGCCAATTCCTGACAAAAAATAGATTGTCAGAAAGATAGAAAAAGGAGAAAACATTATGCCAAAACAAAAAACACACCGCGCATCAGCTAAACGTTTCAAACGTACAGGTTCTGGTGGCTTGAAACGTTTCCGTGCTTACACTTCTCACCGTTTCCACGGAAAGACTAAGAAACAACGCCGTCATCTTCGCAAAGCAGGAATGGTGCATGCAGGAGATTTCAAGCGTATCAAAGCAATGCTTACAGGTCTGAAATAAGAGCTACTGTAACGATTATCTAGGAAATATTGGAGGAAATATAAATGGCACGTGTTAAAGGTGGCGTTGTATCACGCAAACGCCGTAAACGTATTTTAAAATTAGCTAAAGGTTACTATGGAGCAAAACATATCTTGTTCCGTACTGCAAAAGAGCAAGTAATGAACTCTTACTACTATGCATACCGTGACCGTCGTCAGAAAAAACGTGATTTCCGCAAACTTTGGATCACTCGTATCAATGCGGC
This sequence comes from Streptococcus sanguinis, assembly GCF_900475275.1. Lineage (NCBI taxonomy): Bacteria > Bacillati > Bacillota > Bacilli > Lactobacillales > Streptococcaceae > Streptococcus > Streptococcus sanguinis. The sequence goes on from NZ_LS483364.1 coordinate 855,122, forward strand.
AGCTCGTTTGAACGGACTTTCATACTCACAATTGATGCATGGTTTGAAATTGGCTGAGATTGAAGTTAACCGTAAAATGTTGGCTGACTTAGCTGTTAACGATGCAGCAGCTTTCACAGCTCTTGCAGATGCAGCTAAAGCTAAGCTTGGTAAATAATTAAAATAAGAACTGAGGATTTCCTTGGTTCTTTTTTGATAACTCTTAATGAAAAGTTTGAAGAGAGAAATAGCCTGCCATGCCACTTATAGTATAGATAAAGGCTTGTTGCTGATAAGATAGCTTTCATGGTAAAGCTAGTTAAAAATAGGAATTTGCGATATAATAGATAAAAACAGACGTATATGTAAATAAAAAATCAGTAGAATGGAGAAATCATGTCAGAGAATCGTTTAGCTTGGGACCAGTATTTTGCGGCTCAGGCTCTCTTAATCGCTAATCGCTCAACCTGCAAGCGAGCAAAGGTTGGCGCTGTATTGGTTAAGGACAATAAGGTTATTTCAACTGGTTACAATGGCTCAGTTTCAGGGACTGAGCACTGTATTGACCATGAATGCTTGGTCATTGATGGTCACTGCGTACGGACCTTGCATGCTGAGGTCAATGCCATCTTGCAGGGAGCCGAGCGGGGCGTTCCCAAGGGCTTTACGGCTTATGTGACTCATTTTCCCTGTCTCAACTGTACCAAGCAACTGCTTCAGGTCGGCTGCAAGCGGGTAGTCTACATCAACCAATATCGGATAGATGACTATGCTCAGTATCTATACAAAGAAAAAGAAGTAGAGCTGGTTCATTTGCCGCTGGATGATGTCAAGAAGGCCATTGCTCAAACGGATTTGGTTTAGTGTACTTTAATTTTTTAAGATTAGTAGTCTTCTTATTCGAAGTAAATCTAAATAATAAAGCTATAGTTTTCGTCTATAGCTTTTTCTATTAAAAAAATTCTGAATTTTTTAGCGAAAAGTGGTATAATGAAGAAGTTATATAGTCCCGATAAGGTGGTAGTTTTTTCTATCAGTACTTTGTAACTCTATAACAATTTATTTAAGGGGGGACATTTCTATGTCAGAACGTAAACTTTTCACGTCTGAGTCTGTATCGGAGGGGCATCCTGATAAGATTGCAGACCAAATTTCCGATGCTATTTTGGATGCTGTCTTGAGTCAGGATCCAGATGCCCATGTGGCTGCTGAAACAGCCGTTTATACGGGCTCGGTTCATGTTTTTGGTGAGATTTCGACCACAGCTTATGTAGATATTAACCGTGTGGTTCGTGATACCATTGCAGAGATTGGCTACACCAATACAGAGTATGGATTTTCAGCTGAGACAGTCGGTGTGCATCCGTCTTTGGTGGAGCAGTCACCAGATATCGCTCAAGGTGTCAATGAAGCCTTGGAGGTTCGTGGGAATGCGAACCAAGATCCATTGGACTTGATTGGTGCTGGAGACCAGGGGCTTATGTTTGGCTTTGCAGTGGATGAAACGCCAGAGCTCATGCCGCTTCCTATCTCGCTTAGTCACAAGCTAGTCCGTCGATTGGCAGAGTTGCGCAAATCAGGAGAGATTGCCTATCTGCGTCCAGATGCCAAGTCTCAGGTGACCGTTGAGTATGATGAAAATGACCAGCCAGTGCACGTGGATACGGTAGTTATTTCGACCCAGCATGACCCAGAAGTGACCAATGAAGAGATTCATCGTGATGTGATTGAAAAGGTAATTAAAGCAGTTATTCCAGCCCAATATTTGGATGATAAGACGAAATTCTTCATCAATCCAACAGGTCGCTTTGTAATTGGCGGCCCGCAAGGTGACTCTGGCTTGACTGGACGTAAGATTATTGTGGATACTTACGGCGGTTATGCTCGTCACGGTGGCGGTGCCTTCTCTGGTAAGGATGCAACCAAGGTCGACCGCTCAGCTTCATACGCAGCTCGCTACATCGCTAAAAACATCGTGGCGGCTGGACTGGCCAAGAAAGCAGAAGTACAGTTAGCCTATGCCATTGGTGTGGCTCAGCCGGTTTCTGTACGCATCGATACTTTTGGCACTGGTACTGTTGCAGAAAGCAAATTGCAGGAAGCGGTTCGTCAGATTTTTGATTTGCGTCCGGCCGGCATCATTCAAATGCTGGATCTGAAACGCCCAATCTATCGTCAGACAGCAGCTTATGGCCACATGGGTAGGACAGACATTGACCTGCCTTGGGAAAAGTTGGATAAGGTAGAGGCATTGAAAGCATCAGTGCAGTAAGAAGACAGTTCTCAATCGTAATGGTTGAGAGCTTTTTTATATAGGTAATATTTGCAAGGCAAGCAGTCTAGCCTTGCGCTTCTCTCATTCCTGGTAATACTGTATTTTTCTGAAAGTACTGTTGAAAAAGCCATTTTCCCTGTTTCATTTTAATTTCAATTGTCTTATTTATCTAAAAGTATAGGAAATTTCCCGAATCTGTGGTATAATAAATGGCAATACCTTGAAAGAGCTTTATTTTAAACATGAAAAAAATTGTAATACATGGTGGTCGCCCCTTAAAAGGAGAGGTGACTATTAATGGTGCTAAAAACAGTGTCGTTGCCCTGATTCCGGCTGTGATTCTGGCGGATGATATTGTAACGTTGGATGGTGTTCCAGATATTTCGGATGTGGATAGCCTGATTGATATTATGATTGCCATGGGGGCTAGTGTTACTCGCTCTGAGGACAATCTGACGATTGATCCGCGTGGTATCCAAAACGTCCCTATGCCTTATGGGAAAATCAACAGTCTAAGGGCTTCTTATTATTTCTATGGCAGCTTGCTTGGTCGCTATGGTGAAGCGACGGTAGGTCTGCCTGGTGGCTGTGACTTGGGGCCGCGTCCTATTGACTTGCATCTCAAGGCTTTTGAAGCGATGGGGGCTAAGATGACCATGGACGGCAACTACATGAACCTATCCACAGGAGGTCAGCAGCTGAAAGGCGCTAGCATTTATATGGATACGGTCAGCGTGGGTGCCACCATCAATACTATGTTGGCTGCTGTCAAGGCCAAAGGTCGGACTATTATTGAAAATGCAGCGCGGGAGCCAGAAATCATTGATGTGGCAACTCTCTTGAATAATATGGGAGCGCACATCCGTGGAGCAGGAACTGATATTATCACGATTGAGGGGGTTCCACACCTTCATGGAACGCGTCATCAAGTAATTCCAGACCGTATCGAGGCAGGGACTTATATCGCCCTTGCTGCGGCTATTGGTCAGGGAATTCAGATTAATAATGTCCTTTATGAGCATTTGGAGAGTTTTATTGCCAAGCTTGAGGAAATGGGTGTTCGGATGACGGTTTCTGAAGACAGCATTTTTGTCGAAGAGCAGCAAAACCTGCGAGCTATAAACATCAAGACTTCCCCTTATCCAGGCTTTGCAACTGACCTACAACAGCCGATTACTCCGCTCTTGCTGACGGCTAATGGCCATGGTAAGATTACGGACACCATCTATGAGAAGCGGGTTAACCATGTGGCGGAGCTGGCTAAGATGGCAGGCAAGATTTCGACCAGCAGCGACCAGATTGTCTATGAGGGGCCAAATCAACTGCAGGGAGCTCAGGTCAAGGCGACCGATTTACGAGCAGGAGCCGCTTTGGTTATTGCAGGTTTGATGGCTCAGGGAAAGACAGAAATTACTAATATTGAGTTTATCCTGCGTGGCTATTCTAATATTATTGAAAAATTAACAAGTCTGGGTGCAGATATCCAGTTGATAGAAGAATAAGCGTTTTTCGCTTATTTTTTGTAGAGGTAGCAGATGAATTTATGGACACATTTGGCGGCCTGTTCATTTATTGAGACGGAGCATGCTTTTTTGAGGCCCATTGTCTTTGAAGATGCAGGGGCTCTATATAAGATCGCGTCCAATCCGGAAAATACTCAGTTCATTTTTCCGACAGAAGCAAGCCTAGAGGAAAGTGAATACGTCATTGCCAATTTCTTTATGAAAAATCCTCTGGGGATTTGGGCCATTTGCCACAAGGAAACGCAGGAAATGATTGGCTCTGTCAAGTTTGAAAAAATGGACGAGATCAAGAAAGAAGCTGAGTTAGGCTATTTCCTGCGGCAAGACTACTGGGGACGAGGGCTGATGACAGAAATTGTCCGAGAGATTGCTTTTCTATCTTTTACCCGCTTTGACTTCAAGCGTCTCAGCATTATCACTCATGCAGAGAACCTAGCCAGTCAGAAGGTAGCTCAAAAATCTGGCTTCAGACTCTACCGGCAGTTTAAAGGGAGCGACCGGTACACGAGGAAGATGAGAGATTATCTGGAGTACCGTTATGAGAGAGGAGATTTTAATGAGTAAGCATCAGGAAATTTTAACCTATCTTGAAAATCTTCCAATTGGCAAGAGGGTCAGTGTCCGCAGTATTTCAAACTATCTGGGAGTTAGTGATGGTACAGCCTATCGAGCTATCAAGGAAGCGGAGAACCGAGGTATTGTTGAGACCAGGCCTCGGAGTGGTACGGTTCGGGTCAAGTCCAAGAAAGTTGTCTTGGAGCATCTGACCTACAAGGAAATTGTTGATATTACTGGCTCAGAAGTATTGGCTGGAGAAGATGGTCTAGAAAAAGAGTTTAATAAGTTCTCCATCGGAGCCATGACGGAGCAGAATATCCTGCACTATCTGACAGAGGGTGGTCTCTTGATTGTTGGAGACCGGACGAAAATTCAGCTCTTGGCTCTGGAAAATGAGAATGCGGTGTTGATTACTGGAGGTTTTGAAGTCAGCTCGGAAGTTCTGAAGATGGCTAATTTGCTCAATATACCGGTTCTCAGGACCAAGCACGATACCTACACTGTTGCAACCATGATTAATCGTGCCCTGTCCAATATGCAGATCAAGACCGATATATTAACAGTGGAGCAGGTCTATCGCTCCAGCCACGAGTACGGCTTCTTGCATGATACTGATACTGTTCGTGACTATCTGGACTTGGTTCGTCGCAATCGTGCCAGCCGGTTTCCGGTTATCAACCAGCAACAGATGCTGGTGGGAGTAGTAACCATGCGGGACGCGGGGGATAAGTCTCCTCTGACAACCTTGGACAAGGTCATGACGAAAAATGTCTTTATGACAGGCCTATCTGCCAATATTGCCAATATCAGCCAGCGCATGATTGCAGAAGATTTTGAAATGATACCAGTAGTGCGCAGCAACCAGACCTTGCTGGGTGTGATTACGAGGCGGGACATTATGGAAAAAATGAGCCGTTCTCAGATTTCCAGCCTGCCGACTTTCAGTGAGCAAGTGGGACAGAAGATTAGCCGTCAGGATGATTTGTTTTCCTTTACTGTTGAGCCATTTATGCTGGAGCAAAATGGTGTGCTGGCCAACGGTGTGCTGACAGAAATTTTGACTCGGATTACCCAGCAGCTCATGGTCAACAGCGGCCGCAGCCTGATAATCGACCAGCTGATGATTTATTTCTTTCAGGCGGTCCAGATTGATGACCTGCTGCATATCCAGCCGCGTATTATCCGTCAGACTAGGCGGACAGCCATTATTGACTTTGAGATGTATTTGGAAGCGATGCTGGTTGCCAAAGCCACGATTACAGTGAAAATTAATTAAGAAGAGGAATTTAGAGAAAGAATGATTACTTTAAAATCACAGCGTGAAATTGACTTGATGGACAAGAGTGGAGATTTTCTGGCTTCTGTCCATATTGGTTTGAGAGACTTGATTAAGCCAGGCATTGACATGTGGGACATCGAAGAGTATGTCCGCAAGCGTTGTAAAGAAGACAATGCCCTGCCTCTGCAAATTGGTGTTGAAGGCTCTGTCATGGACTATCCTTATGCGACCTGCTGCTCTCTTAATGACGAGGTAGCCCATGCCTTTCCCCGTCATCAGAAGCTGGTAGAAGGTGATGTCATCAGCGTTGATATGGTGGTTGGCTTGGTCGATAAGGCAGAGCTGGATGTGTCCAAGCTAGATTTTGACAATGTAGCAGAGATGAAGCAGCACACAGAGAGCTTCCGGGGCGGTGTGGCAGACTCTTGCTGGACCTATGCAGTAGGGAAGATTAGCCCAGAGGCTCAGCAGCTGATGGATGTGACTAAGGAATGTCTCTATCGTGGAATTGCGGCTGCTAAGGTTGGCAATCGTATTGGTGACATTGGCGCAGCTATTCAGGAATACGCTGAAAGTCATGGCTATGGCGTTGTGCGAGATTTGGTGGGGCACGGTGTTGGCCCAACTATGCATGAGGAGCCTATGGTGCCGCATTACGGTCGAGCAGGACGCGGCTTGCGCTTGCGTGAGGGGATGGTTCTGACCATTGAGCCCATGATCAATACAGGTACCTGGGAAATTGATACGGACTTTGAGACCGGCTGGGCACATAAAACGCTGGATGGCGGCCTGTCCTGTCAGTATGAGCATCAGTTTGTCATTACAAAAGATGGACCTGTCATTCTGACCAGCCAGGGAGAAGAAGGGACTTATTAGAAATCAAAGGCTGGGCACTTGTCTCAGCTTTTTTTGAAGGAGAAGAGAGTGAAGAAATTATTTGGTAAGGTTCGCAACAATCAGTTTTTAAGAGCATTTTTCCGTTTTTATCGGGCAGCGGATAGTGAGCTGACCAGCGTTGCAGTTGCTTATTATTGGCTGATTTCCGTTTTTCCCTTGCTCTTGATTGTGGTGAATATTTTGCCCTATTTTCACATTCCGGTGGAGGATTTTCTGACAGCTATCAAGGACATGCTGCCAGAGACTTTGTATGATGTTGTGGCAAAAGTCATGCGTGAAGTGCTGACCCAGCCCTCGACTGGCCTGCTGAGTTTCTCAGTCTTGTCGGCTCTTTGGACTTTTTCCAAGTCCATGAATTTCCTACAAATTGCCTTTAATAAAGCCTATGGGGTAGCTAAGAGCCGAGGGCTGATTTCTCATCGCGTCATGAGTCTCTTTGTGAGTCTAGGTCTGCAGATTCTCTTTGCCTTGGCCCTCTTTCTGACCATGTTTGGCCATATGTCGCTTGATTTCCTCCGTACTTACTGGAAGCTAGATAACCAGCTTTATCAACACTTGCAGAATTTTACGGAGCCATTGATTTACGCCTTACTCTTTGCGGTTTTGGTTATGTTCTATTATTTCCTGCCTAACGTGAAAATCAGCAAGAAACGCTATGTTCTGCCCGGAAGCGCCTTCGTGCTTCTGACCATTCTGGCTTTGCTGAATATCTTTTCCGTTTACATGGATAATTATTTAAATCACCTGGTTGATGTTCGATTTTTCAGCTCCATCATTATGGTTGTGATGATGTTTTGGTTTATCATGATTGCTAAAATTTTGATTGTTGGCGCAGTGCTCAATGCCAGTATCCAGAGCTGCTGTGAGTCAGGGTTTCAAGTTGAAAGCACAGGACGTTTTACTTTCAAGAAGAAAGAGCAGGATGAAGAAGAGGAATGATGTTGTTTTGGAGTGGAAAAGGATAAATAAGTATGAAAAGTAAAAAAATAACTAAATGGAAGAGTATTTTGATCACTCTGCTCTTGCTTCTAGGAGCAGCGGTTTATTTCCTTTGGAGCAAGGAAGAGGCAAAGAAGTTCCAAGAAGAGTATGGGCAGTTTACGTATTATTCTCCTGAATATAAGCCTAAATATGCTTTTCTTGAAAATGGAGAAGCTATAGCTTACTCTTGGGAAGTAGTTAAATCAAACGATCAACAAAATATAAAGCCAACGAATCTAATAAAAAGTGTTACAGCGGTAAAACATTTTGAAAATGGGGTGTTTATAAATAGTTATATGAAATTAAAAGAATCCCCTGTCAGCTATAATTCTGAAAATTTCAACCGGAATATTCCTCAAAAAGGGGAATATTGGAAATTAGTAGTTTATCAATTAAAGAATCAAGAGTTGGAAAAGAATGAGTTAGATATTTTTAAGATGGTTCGTTCTTATAGTAAAGATTTAATTCCTTCAGAAATAAAGCCATATTCGATATTTGTGGATATTGGTACACAGAAGAAGTATGTAAAGATTCTTCTTTATAATAAAATCAGCAAAGAACATAAAAATTATTATGTTGATTTGGAAAAGGGGAAGATTGTTTCAGTTGATGAAGTGACTATACAAAAGGGATTAGGTCCGAATAATTTTATATACCAAACTTCTTTTTCGGATAGACTTATGAATCTAGGAGTAAGTATATATTCAAAAGGAATCTATTTCAACGATGTCTATAATGAAAAAAACATGGGAAACACAATTTTAGCAAAAGAACATCCCCAAATATACAAAATTATGCAAGGTGAGGATGCTCGTATTGCTTTCTTAAATAAAGAAACCGACGTATCATTAGTAAAAAACGTAACCGAACTCTTCTTTCCGCCTGGAACGAATGTATTTGAGAGCGTGACTATACCAGCTAAATATTCAGTAGATGGGCAGGAACATGTCATTAATTCAGCGGAAGAATTACAAAAATACTATAAGGAGGAAGAAAACTAGAGAGGATATTTTTGCCAAATTTACAGAGGATTTTCCTCTTTTTCTTTTTAGTTAATTTTATTGCATTTGCAATAAAATGTGTTATAATAGAGTCAAATAAAAATTAAAGGAGGGGACATGTCAGTATTGCGGGAAATTGGGATTATCGCCCGAGCTTTGGATTCCATTGCTAATATTGAGTTCCGCGACATAGAGCTGGCGCGGGGGCAATATCTTTATCTGGTACGAATCGCGGAGAATCCGGGGATTATCCAAGAGGAGCTGTCGGAGCTGCTCAAGGTGGATCGCTCAACGGTTGCCCGTTCTGTCAAGAAGCTTGAGGCCAAGGGCTTGGTGCAGCAGAAGGCAGCCAAGGACAACAAGAAGAACAAGGAATGGTTTGTGACGGAAAAAGGGGAAACACTTTATCCTTTTATCCTATCGGAGAATGACTATTCTGAAGAGACCTCCCTGCAGGGCTTTTCTCAGGCGGAAGTTCAAGCTTTGGAGAAAATGCTGGTTCGAGTGCGTGAAAACATCACAGGTGACTGGGAAGCAGTCAAAAAAGGACAAAAAAGAAACTATTAAGATTGAAGAGGTGCATCATGAAAGTTACAGTTGAAAATGAATTTTGGCAAGCATTCCCGGAAGCTCAGATTAGTATTTTAGTGGTCAAGGTGCTTGATAATAGTGTGGATGAAAGTAAGGATCCTTATTTCAAATCCTTGCTGGATAAGGGAGCGAAGCGAGCTGAGGACTTTATCCCAGACGAGAACTTCACTCAGAATGAAGTCATTCAGGAGTGGCGGCAGGCCTTCAGTCAATTCAAGACCAAGAAAGGAGCACGATCCTCTATTGAAGCTCTGCTCAAGCGGGTCAGTCAGGGGCGTGAATTTCATCCAATCAATCCTTTGGTTGATATCTATAACAGTGTCTCGCTGTCTTATGCGGTTCCATGTGGCGGTGAGGATTTGGATAAGATTGTCGGAGGTCTTTATTTAGGTAAAGCCAAGGGTGGGGAATCCTTTTTCCCGCTGGGTGCTGAGAGTGACGCACCGGCACTGCCAGAAGAAATCATCTACTATGATGAAGAAGGGGCTGTCTGCCGTTGCCTTAACTGGCGAGAAGCCCAGCGAACTATGCTGACGGAAGAGACCAAGGATGCCATCCTGGTCATTGAGGCCATCAATGAAGAGCAAGTAGCGCGTGCCCAAGCAGCTATGACAGAACTCCATACTCTGATTGAGGACTATTTTGGTGTTAAGGGTGAAATCACTCATCTGACGCTTGACAATCCAAGCTTGGAAATCTGAGAATAAAAAAATCTGGATCAGATTTATCTGGTCCAGATTTGATATTTTAAGGTTGAAGTATCATAGTCAATTAGTTTTTCTTGTTTTTAAAGACAAAAATCTTACTAAAGACATAGTTGAGAACGATGATCAGTACTTGAGCAATGAAAGTTTCGATGGTATTGACCATTTTGATATTGTTATTGACAAACCGGCCTATGATCTGTGGGAAACTAGTGACAAAAATAAAGGTTAGCAGTAAATTTAAGCCCATAGTAGCCAAACGTGCAGTGAAAAATTTGATAAGTCTAGAAGGCCAGCCACTCCTTGCTTGCTTGAAAACGATAGTATCGTTGGTTACAAAGGCAAAGAGAATACCAAGAATATCACCTATTATTGTAGCCAGTAGTTCGTTTCCCGTCAATTCATAGCAGAGCATCCTACTGACAACGGATACGACAGTTGTTGCCACACCAAAGAAAAGATAGGACAGAACCTCATTGTCAAAGAATTTTTTGATTAAAGTTTTCATAAAGATAGTCTATCATATTTCTGGGATTTATGCTATACTAGTTGGGTTGCCAAATCTGTGGGGGAATCATCTAATGATGCTCCTCTCATGCGACGCAACCCTTGGCGCTTAGCTTCTTTCGCCAAGCATATTACACGCGGTAAAGCCGCTAAAGGAGAAAACATGAAACAAGAAAAACTGAGAGTTCGTGATTTGGCTCAGATTGCCATTGTCGCTGCCATTTATGTAGCCCTTACGATTACGCCCCCTTTAAGTGCTATAAGCTATGGTGCTTACCAGTTCAGAATTTCTGAAATGATGAACTTTATGGCTTTTTATAATCGGAAATATATCATGGGTGTGACTATTGGCTGTATGATTGCCAATCTATATAGTTTTGGAATCGTTGATGTCTTTGTTGGCGGTGGGTCCACCTTGGTCTTCCTGTCACTGGGTGTCTACCTTTTTGGTCGCTATAAGAATCAATATCTGATTAAAGGCTTGATTCGTTTGGATCATTTCTATTTTGCAGTATTCTTTTCTATCTCAATGGTGACCATTGCTGCAGAATTACACTTCTTGCAAGGCCTGCCATTCTTCCTGACTTGGTTTACAACGGCCATTGGAGAATTTGCTTCCTTGATTGCTGGAGCTATTATTATTAACCAGATTGCGAAAAGTATTGATTTGACAAAATAAGACAGCAGAGAGCGGAATTTCCGCTCTTTTTGTATCCCTTTCTTTTTTAGGAAGAATTCGGAACAAATAGAGGAAGATTTTGTGTATTTGTGATAAAATAGAAGTATGAAAGAAAGAATGTCAGAATTAGTAGAATTGCTCAACCGATATGCTCATGAATATTATACGGCAGACAGGCCAAGTGTATCGGACAGCGAGTATGACAGACTCTATCGTGAATTAGCGGAGTTAGAAGAAAAGTACCCAACCGATATCCTACCTGATAGCCCAACGCATCGGGTGGGTGGGAAGATTTTAGAAGGATTTGAAAAATATCCACACCAGTATCCTCTCTTTAGTTTGCAGGATGCTTTTTCACGTGAAGAATTAATAGCCTTTGACCAGCGGATTCGCAAGGAATTTCCTCAGGTATCTTATCTTTGTGAGCTCAAGATTGACGGGCTCTCTATTTCCCTGACCTATGAAAAGGGAATATTGGTAGCAGGTGCGACACGGGGGGATGGCTCTGTTGGAGAAAACATCACTGAAAATCTCAAGCGGGTCAAGGATATTCCACTGACTTTGAAAGAGCCGCTGGACATTACGGTTCGCGGAGAGTGTTACATGCCTAAGGCTTCCTTTGATGCTGTCAATCAGCTGCGGCAGGAGAATGGTGAGCCTGAGTTTGCCAATCCCCGCAATGCGGCAGCAGGAACCTTGCGGCAGTTGGATACAGCAGTTGTGGCCAAGCGTAATCTAGCAACCTTCCTCTACCAAGAAGCCAGTCCAACTCAGGTTGGCAGCCAAGAAGCCGTCTTAAACAAGCTGGCAGATTTAGGCTTTTCAGTCAATCCTACACATATTCTGGCGGATTCTATCGAAGCAGTTTGGGAGTTTATCGAAAAGATTGCTCAGGAGCGAGACAGTCTGGCTTATGAGATTGACGGTATTGTCATCAAGGTTAATGACTTGGCGGTGCAAGAGGAGCTTGGCTTTACTGTCAAGGCACCCAAGTGGGCCATTGCCTATAAGTTTCCGGCTGAGGAAAAGGAAGCCCAGCTTCTGTCTGTTGACTGGACAGTGGGGCGGACGGGAGTTGTGACTCCGACAGCCAATCTGACGCCAGTGCAGCTAGCGGGAACGACTGTCAGCCGAGTAACCTTGCACAATGTGGACTATATTGCAGAGAAGGATATTCGTCAGAAGGACACTGTTATCGTCTATAAGGCGGGAGATATTATTCCTGCTGTCTTGCGAGTGGTGGAGTCCAAGCGTGTCTCAGAGGAGCCTCTGGAAATACCAAGTCTCTGTCCGAGCTGTGAGAGTGAGCTAGTGCATTTCGAGGACGAAGTAGCTCTGCGCTGCATCAATCCGCTCTGTCCAGCCCAAATTAAGGAGGGCTTGATTCACTTTGCTAGCCGGGATGCCATGAATATTGCTGGCCTTGGCCCAGCAGTGGTAGAGAAGCTCTTTGCTCAAAATCTAGTCAAAGATGTGGCTGGAATCTATCGGCTGACGGTAGAAAATTTACTAGAACTAGAGAACTTTAAGGAAAAATCAGCAAATAAATTGTATACTGCTATTCAAGCTTCCAAGGCAAACTCGGCTGAACGCCTCTTGTTCGGATTGGGGATTCGCCATGTGGGAAGCAAGGCCAGTCGGATTTTGCTGGAGAAATTTCATGATATTCCTAAGCTGTCTCAGGCCAGCCAAGAAGAGATTGCGGCTATTGACAGCCTTGGAACTGTGATTGCCCAAAGCCTGCATACCTATTTTGAGCAGGAAGGCTCCCAGATTCTTTTGGCGGAATTACAGGAAGCAGGTGTGAATCTAGACTATCTAGGGCAAAAGGCAGCGGCTGATGCAGCCCTATCAGGTATGACGGTTGTTTTGACTGGTAAATTACAAAAATTGACCCGCAATCAAGCCAAGGAAAAATTGCAGAGTCTGGGTGCTAATGTTTCTGGATCTGTTTCTAAAAAAACGGATCTGGTAGTGGCTGGCGCAGATGCTGGCAGCAAGCTGGCCAAGGCTCAGGAGTTAGGAATTGAAATTCGGGATGAAGACTGGCTTGATAGCTTATGAGGCTGAAGTATGAAGGATAAGATTAAACGAGCACGATTGATTTATAACCCGACTTCGGGACAGGAAATTATTAAGAAAAATATAGCAGAAGTTTTGGATGTTTTGGAGGATGTGGGCTATGAAACCAGCGCCTATCAAACCACTCCAGCGCCTCTTTCTGCTCAAAAAGAAGCTGAAAGAGCAGCAAAAGCAGGATTTGATTTGATTATTGCGGCAGGCGGCGACGGTACCATCAATGAGGTAGTTAATGGCGTAGCGAATCTGGATGAACGGCCTAAATTGGCCTTTATTCCAACTGGCACAACCAACGATTATGCGCGTGCTCTCAAGATTCCCATGGGAGACCCAGTAGCGGCGGCCCGCATTATCGAAAAGAACCAGACCATTAAGATGGATATTGGCCGGGCCTATGGTAACAAGTATTTTATAAATATTGCGGCAGCTGGAACCCTAACGGAGCTGACTTATAGCGTACCTAGCGAGGTCAAATCCCGCCTAGGCTACTTTGCCTATGTCGCAGAAGGAGCAAAAAAGCTCCCTCGCTCTAAGTTCCGCAAGGTCCGTATCAAGCACGACCACGGTGTCTTTGAAGGGAAGATTTCGCTGATGTTTGCGGCTCTGACCAACTCCATTGGTGGTTTTGAAAAGTTAGCGCCAGACACTAAATTAGACGATGGAAATTTTACCTTGATTTTGGTCAAGACAGCCAATCTCTTTGACATGCTGAGTCTGATGATGCAGGCTATCAATGGCGGTCAGCACGTTGGCGATATCAATGTAGAATACCTCAAAACAAGCAAGCTGCAGCTGGAAGTTTTAGATAAAAAAGGTCCATTTATGCTAAATTTGGATGGAGAATACGGCGGCGATACGCCTGTTGAACTGGAAGTGCTGCACGGTCATTTGGAATTTTTTGCCAATATTGATGAAATAAGTCAGACAGCCCTTTCAATAGAATAATTTTAGATAAGAGATGAAAGAACATGCTAGACTATAAAGTCTTAGTCCATTATCACAATCCGACTGGAGATTATTTCTCCTATGATATGTGGCAGTGGCAAATAAACCAATGGGGACAGGAAGCATCCTTTTCCAAACTTGATTATTTTGGTATTCAGGGGGAATTATCATTTCAAACCTGGGAGCCCTTAGATCATGCTCATGTGATAATCAAACGTTCAGACTGGTCTAGCCAGTCCTATGACTATCATATTGATTTGTTACCGCCTCATCTGCTAACGGAAATTTGGCTGATTGAGGGAGATACGCAGGTTTACTATTCCCTGCAGGCTGCAACGACGAGTCACCAGTATTCACGTCGGCGTCCGCATAACTTTGATGTGGCCCTGAGAACAGACTACTTTGATGAATGTTGGGGCTATCAAGGCTGGTTGGGACACCGTCAGATGGACGGCGCACATATTTTCAGAGTTTGGGCACCGACAGCTAGGAAGGTAGAGTTGGTAGTCTATGAATCGGCTGCCAATCGAGCTCCTGTTTATAAAATCTTCCCAATGCAAAAGGGTGACCGATATTCTCACGACCATAAGGAAAATACCATCGGTGTCTGGTCAGCTGAAATAGCAGAAGACTTGACCGGCAAGACCTATCACTATCATGTTAGCTTTGAATACCGCAATTTCTATACTCGCGATCCCTATACTGTTGCGACCAGTCCAGATGGCAAGCGCTCAGCGATTCTTGGAGCAGATGAGACAGAAGTAGCCGGTTTTCAGGTCCGGCAAGGCAAAGAAGCCGTATGGCGTTTGGACAATCCAAATCAAGCAGTGATTTATGAGATGCACATTCGGGATTTGACCAAGTCGGAAACTTCTGGCGTGGACAGTCAGCTGCGCGGGACCTTCTTGGGAGCCTGTCAACAAGGCACTACCAATCATCAAGGGCAAAAGACAGGCTTTGACTATATCAGTGATTTAGGCGTTAATGTCGTCCAGCTTCAGCCTGTCTCTGACCGTCACAAGGACTATGATGAAAATGGAGAGCTAATCTACAACTGGGGCTATGATCCGCAGAACTATCATGCTCCAGAGACGAGCTTTTCCAGCAATCCTGCTGACCCAGCGCAGGCTATCCGTGATTTGAAAACAATGATTCAGGCCTACCATGATGCGGGAATCTCTGTGACACTGGATGTTGTCTACAATCACATCTACTCGACCTATGACTCAGCTTTTCAGGCTACGGTACCGGATTATTATTATCGGATGAATCCTAACGGCTCTTTCCAAAATGGAACTGGAGTGGGGAGTGAGACGGCCAGCGAGCACGAGATGTTCCGCAAGTTTATGATTGACTCTCTGCTGTACTGGGTGGAGGAGTTCAATGTAGATGGTTTCCGCTTCGACCTGATGGGAATTCATGATGTAGAAACGATGAATGCTATCCGTCAAGCTATGGATGAGGTAGATCCGCGAATCCTGCTCTATGGAGAGGGTTGGGATATGGGAACGGGCCTGAGACCGGAAGACAAGGCTAAGAAGGACAATGCTTATCAGTTACCGCGGATTGGATTTTTCAATGATACAGAGCGGGATGCGGTTAAGGGAGCAGAAGTTTACGGTGGCATCAAGGCTGGTTTTGTCAGTGGTCAGGCGACGGAGGATATCGTTGCTAAGTCTATCCTTGGCAGCAGTGAGCTAGGCAGCTATCTCAGTCCTGATCAAGTCCTTAACTACGTGGAGGCTCACGACAATTTCAATTTACATGATTTGCTTGCGGAGCTGCATCCCGACGATGATGTTCTGACTCGCACCAAGCGGATTGAGCTGGCAACTGCTATGAACCTGCTCATGCAGGGCATGTCTTTCATGGAGGTTGGACAGGAATTTTCCCGTACTAAGCTCGTAGCTACGGGGGAGGACGGCCAAGTCCTGCATAGCGATCGCGAAAGGGCTATGAACAGTTACAATGCACCAGATGCAGTCAATCAGGTGAATTGGGATATTTTGCAGGATCATCAAGAGAGTATTGATTTTATCAAAGACATCATTCGTCTCAAGACAAGCTGCAAGGCCTTTTCTTATCAGACCTATGAAGACATTTATAAGCATGTCTTTGTCCAATCAGCAGAGCAGGGCAGTGGCTTGATTATTTTTGAAATCAAGGATGACAAGCACTATCAGGTCATTTTTAATGCCAGCGGCCTGCCTTACTATCTGCCTAATGCAGATAAGCTGCGCCTCCTAGTTGGCAATAGCCGTCATAAGAAGCCTTTCTATGTTGAAAATCTGACGGTTTCTGTTTTTGAAGTTATTCAATAAGTTATTAGCTACATGACAAGCGGCTCTTTGTCAACTGTAGTGGGTTGATGAAAAGTTATAATCTGGAGAGGACTAAATGAGTCCTCTCCTTTTTGATATTCAAAGCGATGAGAATTCTAGTTTTAAAGTTTTCAAAGTTTCGAAAGCCGAAAGCGTTTCGCTCATTCCTACAGTGGTTTTACCCACTACAGAAATTATAGAGCTACTTTTTCTACCACTTACTTAGGAAATCTTACCACTTACCGAAAAGGGGTAGATTTGCTATCGTCCATTTGTTAGGATAAGGGTGCAAAGGGGAAGGCAGTTTAAATTCTAAGGAGGCAATCATGAAAACATCATTTTTGAAAAGCGCTGTGGCGCTGGTAACATGTGGCTTGGTGGCTTTTGGAGCAGCGCAAGTTCGAGCTGACCAGCAAAAATTGCCGTCGGGCACGCCTTATGACCAAATCGGTCAGAAAATTGAAAATTTCCACAAGGAACACGAAAAAACCAGCGCGGGACTGGCGGCAGCAGTCTTTGATAAGGACGGACAAACCATTTACCAAAAGAACTTTGGCTATATGGACAAGGAAAAGAAGCTGGCTGTGGACGACAACTCGGTTTTTGAGTGGGGCTCTGCCACCAAATTGACCGTCTGGCTCAGCGTCATGCAGCTCTGGGAAGAAGGAAAAATTGACCTAAAAACAGATATAAAAGAGTATTTGCCCAAGGATTTCCTGAAACACCTCAAATACGACAAGCCCATTACCATGCTGGATCTGATGAACCACCAAGCGGGTTTTGATGAAACGCCGCTGAACACAGGAACAGGCAAGAGCTTGGAAGAATTACTAAAAAGCCAGCCCGCTCAAACTTATGAGCCAGGGACGGTGACATCCTATTCCAATTACAGTACAGCTCTAGCAGGCTATATCGTGGAGCGCATCAGCGGACAGGACTTTGCGGATTATGTCCACGAGCATATTTTCCAGCCTTTGGGCATGAACCATACCGCTCTCTTACCTGATTTGTCGGACAATACCTATGTCCGAGACAAGCGGCAGGGTGAGAAAACCTATGATACAAACGGAAGTTTATATCTAGATAAATTGCTTCCCGCGGATATTTATCCAGCGGGGCAGGCGACAGGGACTTTTGCCGATTTCAAGCGGTTCGCGCAAGCTCTTTTGAGAAAGGAAAAGCTCTTTAAGCGCCCAGAAACCTGGAATGAACTGTATCAGACAACTTCTACATTCTCAGATAAAGCAGTCGCTAAGAATGCCCACGGCTTTTGGGTGACAGAGTATGAGATAGGCTCTATTTTAGGGCACGGCGGTCATTCTTTTGCCGGTTTTTCAACCATGATTTCGCTGGATTTCAAGACGGGTATCGGCATGGTTACCATGGTAAATCAGAGAGAAGAAGCCACCTTTTCTTTCGGTCTGCCCGATTTAGTCTTTGGCAAGAAAAAGCAAGCCCCTAACCAGTCTCAAAAAGACTTTCAGGAGGGCATGTATCGGACTTCCCGCTCCATTCAGCAAGGCCCGACCTCTATTTCGCGCCTTACTCCTGTTTATACTTTTTATGTGAAAGATGTGATCAAAGACGGTCATCTGCTACTCAGCAACTACTGGCTTTGGCAACATCGCCAAGGACGAACAGAAGTTGAAACAACCTATAATCATTTAGAAAAGCTCTCGCTTTGGGAGGTGGTAAAGGATTATGGTTCTGTCGCTCTGCTGGGTCTCGCAGTTGTTTATGCTGTGCTTGTTCTTTTGTTAGCTGCTTTGGGTAAGGTGTATCGCTTGCTTTTTAGGAAAGAAAGTAAAAGAGCGACTCCAAGAAGTTGGAAAATTTGGCATTATGGCACTTGCGGACTGATTTTGGTTAGCCTAGTCAATCTAGCAGGTCTCGTCATCGTTGCCGTTTCGGGCAAGTACATGCCCGATTATCGCTGGCAAGCCATTCTCTTTGCCTTCTTAGCACTGATTTTTCTGGTCAATGCTGCGCTGCCTATCTTCCTGCGCTCAACCTTCCAAGTGAGCAAGGGTCGAAAAATCTTGACCTACTTGACCAGCAGCGCTTCACTTATCGTCGTTCTCAATATCCTCTACTGGAGCCTCTACCAATGGTGGGCACTTTAATAGAAAGGAAAGCTATGACCCATTCTCAAAAAATCGAAACAATGATTCAAAACGGATCCGACCAACTCTACACCGTTTGCTATCCCAATCCTGACAAGGAAACGATCATCCTGCTGCACGGTGGACCGGGAACGCCTGATGACTTCAAGCTCTTTATCCCTAAGCTCGAAAAAGATTATCAACTGATTGTCTTTCACCAGCGGGGAACGAGAAAATCGCCCTGCCTGAGTGGCGACTACAGCATGGAAGCCTACATTGCGGACATCAACACGATTGCCGACCACTTCAATGTAGATAAATTTCACCTTTTGGGACATTCCTGGGGCGGATTGTACGCGCAAATCTACGCCAGCAAAATCCCTGAGCGGGTTCTTAGTCTCTTTCTTTCCTCTCCGGGAACAGGCACGAGCAAGCAGTGGCAGCAAATGGAAAAAGAGATGATGAATTACAATAAAAATCACTGCACGACTATCGAATGGCTAAAAATGGGAATCTATTCTCTGCTCGGCAATCTTGGTAGTTCCAAGGCTTCGCAAGCTCTCTTTCGCCAAGTTGTCCGTAATTACAATGCCGACTATCCAGCCTTTCATGATGTGAAACTAGACATGAGCAATGTTTCAGTCCAAGCAGGCAATCAGACAAGAAAGGAAATTATGGCCTATCCTCTCTTGCCCCGACTAGAAGATCCTGCTTTTCCTATTACCGTGACTTTCGGTGACAATGATATTTTTGGTGCTAGCATGCACTTTGTCATCAGCCGCTATCCCAGCGCTCAGGTGTTCACCATTAAAAACAGCGGCCACTTCCCATTTCTCCACAATCCAGAAGACTACTTTGCTATCTTGCACCAGCATTTTCAACCTTAGCATGAACCTCTAAAGTTTTCCAACTTTAGAGGTTTTCACTTATCTGCAACTTATCCCTCTTTTTCGGGCTCTTTGTCAACTGTAGTGGATTGATGAAAAGTTATAATCTGGAGAGGACTAAATCAGTCCTCTCCTTTTTGATGTTCAAAGCGATGAGGATTCTAGTTTTAAAATTGTCAAAGTTCCGAAAGCCGAAAGCGTTTCGCTTGATGACTTTGATGAGGTTGTTAGTAGCTTCTAGTTTTGCGTTTGAGTAGGGCAGTTCCAGTGCGTTCAGGATCTTATCCTTGTTTTTCAAGAAGGTCTTAAAAACAGTTTGAAAAATAGGATTTACATAAGAAATGGTATCTTCAATGAGTCCAAAGAAATGCTCAGTTTTTTTCTCTTGAAAATGAAAAAGCAGGAGTTGGTAGAGTTTATAGTGTTCTCTGAGTTCTTGAGAGCAAGAGAGAAGTTTTTCTAGAATCTCTCCGCTGGTCAAGTGCATGCGAAAAGTTGGACGATAAAAACGTTTATGGCTTAGTTTACGACTATCCTGTTGAATGAGTTTCCAGTAGCGTTTGAGTGCCTTATATTCGTGAGATTTTCGATCAAACTGATTCATGATTTGGATACGAAGGCGGTTCATAGCCCGACTTAGATGTTGTACAATGTGAAAACGATCGAGGACGATTTTAGCGTTTGGAAATAGTTTTCTGGCAATATCGTAGTGGGGACTAAACATGTCCATGGTAATGACTTTCACTCCGTTTCGGACTTGTCTGGAGTAGCGTAGGAAGTGATTGCGAATCGTTGCTTGGGTCCGCCCATCTTAAGATAGCTATAATCTTTCTGGAATCGAAATCCTGTTCAATAAAGCTCATCTCTATCTGCCGATTGAAACAGTCACTTCCCTGACTGTTTCCACATCCCAGCTCATGTATTCTGGAAGGCAGTTAAGGTCAGTCTTGAACTTGAATTCTTTCAATTTACGAATGATGGTGGAAGTAGAGACAGCTAAGTTTTCAGCGAAGGCTGTCATAGGGACTTTCTCGATTAGTTTTTGAGCGATTTTCTGCTTGACGATGGTTGCGATTTGGTGATTCTTCTTGACTAAGGAAGTATCAGCGACCGCCACTTTCCTACAGACTTTACAGCGCAAACGTCGTTTCTTTAACCGAATCAGCGTTTTGTATCCCACACACTCTAGATAGGGAATTTTTGCTTCTTTCTGGAAGTCATATTTAGCCATTTGTCCTTGACAGTGAGGGCATTTAGGAGCGGGATAATCTAGCTTAGCGATGATTTCTTTATGTGTACCAGCATCTAGAACATCCAAGATAGTGATATTCTGGTCTTTTATTCCCAGTAAGTTTGTGATAAAATTTAACTGTTCCATAAGAGTCTTTCTAATGATAGTTTCATCGCTTTTCATTATAGGGCTTATGGGACTTTTTCTACAACAAAAGAGGCTCCATCATTCCTACAGTGGTGTTACCCACTGCAGAAATTATAGAGCCTGAAGAGCCTTAAGTCCATTGGACTTAAGGCTCTTGCTATCTATGGATTGGCTGTGGAGCTAGAGCTGGAAGAGCTCGAGTCTTCTTGACTACTATCTTCGTCGCTGCTAGTTTGGAACTGCTCTGGATGCAGTGCCCGGTAGCTTGGCGAATTAAAGAGGTCCACAGTGGAGACATTGCCTCGTTTAGAGTAAAGGCTGGTCGATTGGTCGCCTTTTTCTTTTTCAATAGCCAACAAGGCCTTCATTGAATTAAGATAAGAGTAATCTTTAGGGTTGACCTTGCCTAAGTCATTTCCCTTGTAGAAGCGAATCAAGTCACCCGTTTGAATAGCGTCACTAATCTTCAGTTGGGTATTGGCAGCATTACGAATTTCATCCAGTTCTTTCTTGATGGTTTCGTCTGGATTGGTAATTTCCTCACCGGTCTGGGTGTAGTAGGTTCGTCCGTTGAAGCTAGTGTATTTTGGAGTGACAAAGTTATTGCTGGATCGGAATGCTGTGATTTGCTGATGCTGAGATGACAGCAGGTCTTGTCCAACTTGAAGGTAGTTCTTAGAGTCAATGCCCAGTAAATGCTCCAATGTTGGCAGCATATCTACTTGACCACCGTATGTATCTATTATCTTTCCTTTGTTTATGCCAGGCACCACTACCATGTAAGGCACGCGCTGCATCATGGCATTGTCATAATTAGACCAAGTCTCAGAGGTCTTTCCTACAAGAGGGGCCAAGTTAGGATTACGGGTTTGGGAAATTCCAAAATGGTCTCCATAGAGAACGATAATAGAGTTGTCATAGAGGCCGGATTCTTTGAGATAGTCAAACAAGGCCTTGACAGAAGAATCTAGATAGTTGGCAGTAGCAAAGTAGCCGTTGATGGTTTCATCCTTGGTCTTAGCCAGCGGGAAGCCAATCTCGTCACCAATCAAGCTAGTCGTGTAAGGATAGTGATTGGAAACCGTGATATACTTGGCATAGAAAGGCTGCTGCAGGTGTTCCAGATATTTGATGGAATCTTTCAGCATAATCTTGTCGTTCAAACCGTACTGGAAAGAGTTGGTGTCATCCTGCTTGGTAAAGTAAGACGCGTCGAAGAAATAGTTATAACCCCATTGCTTATAAGCAGTATTACGGTTCCAGAAGCTTCCTGTATTTCCGTGGAAAACAGCAGAAGTATAGCCGCCGTTTTTGGAAAGAATAAAAGGTGCAGCTTGCTGGGTATTGGTACCACCGTAGTTGACCATGAAGGACCCTTGATTGAGACCGAAGAGACCAGTTTCAATCATGGTTTCAGCATCAGAAGTCTTACCAGCCTTGACCTGGTTGAAGACATTAGAGAAAGCCAGAGTCGAATTGGAGTGGTAGAGGGAATTAAGGAAAGGTGTCACCTCGTACTCTTTCCCATCTGCCTGCAGCTTATAGTCAATCAGGAACTGCTGGAAGCTTTCCAGATGGACATAGATAACATTGCGGCCTTTGGCAATCCCGTAATATTCTGGATTAGGCTCCGCATAGTGGGATTGAATATATTCTGTTACTGGTTCCAAGTCTTTTTCAGAAGCTTTGGAACGCTCACGATTAGCGGTATATGTCTGGTTGGCACTGTAACCTAGAAAGGCTGGCAAGCCCAGAGCCCGAACGACATAATAGTTTGAAAATCCACGTGACAAGAGCTCAGGCCGGTCAATTTCAGCCAAGAATAAGTTGGCAGAGAATAGCATGGCGGACAGTGATGTCACAGCAAAGCTGGCGCGTTTATTGAAAGGGCGGTCATCCATACGGATGTATTTCTTAAAGAATAAGAAGGCCAAAATCGGGAAATCAATCAG
The DNA here is from genome assembly GCF_900475275.1 of Streptococcus sanguinis. Taxonomy (NCBI): domain Bacteria; kingdom Bacillati; phylum Bacillota; class Bacilli; order Lactobacillales; family Streptococcaceae; genus Streptococcus; species Streptococcus sanguinis. The sequence continues at coordinate 877,760 of NZ_LS483364.1, forward strand.
ATAAAGAATATCCCAAGGGCGGAAGAGCTCAAGTGCTGCTTCCCCAAGACCAGCTGAAACGCTGCTAGAAGCCAGCATAGTATTGACTGTAACAAAGTCACTGAACTCGCGGTAGTAAATGGAATTAGATACCAGCCAAGCAAAGAGGAGCAGATAGATTCCGAAGGCTAGGCTGTAGAATAATTTGGTTCGTTTTACATAAAGTGCCAGTCCCAGCAGCAAGAGGCTGATAGGGAAAGGGTTGATAATAGCTAAAAATACTTGATAGGCACCTTGGATATCAAGGTTAAAATCAATCGTGTAGGCCCACATGGTTTTTATCCAATAGAGGACCAGTAAAATCAAGACAAAACCTAGTCTCGTACTCATGAAATTGAGTAAATTCTTGGTTATTTTTTTCACAAAAAGTTACTTCCTTGTCTTATTTCCTAAAAATTTTCTCCTCTAAGTATAACATAATTTCTCCAGTTAAGGAAAATTTGAGCCGCATTTGAGATATTTTAAATCGGCGAAATTGTAATATTTCTATAAAAGCCTTATCCTCTCTATGGAGAGGTTTATAGTCGTTTTGCACTTGTTTGTGAAATCTTTTATTAACTCAAATGTAAAATATGTTTTGAGAATTTTCACAATCTTTGGTATAATATAATTTATGAATAAACTTACTGTTACTCAACAGGCAGAAGAAAAACTGAGAAAGGGCATTCTTTTATTAGATAAAAAGGATTTTGGTGCTCTTTCGCTTCAGAATCAATGTGTGGAGCTACAAAACCGTCAGGGAAAGTTTTTAGGTACAGCTTATCTCTCTCCGCAGAATAAGGGAGTTGGCTGGCTGATTTCCCAGAAGAAGGTAGAGCTGAACTCGGATTTTTTTCAAACTCTCTTTGAGCAGGCTAAGAGCAGACGTTCTACTTATTTCCATTCGTCTGACACGACAGCCTTTCGACTCTTTAATCAAGAAGGGGATGGCTTTGGTGGCTTCACAGTGGATTTCTACAATGATTTTGCGCTTTTTTCTTGGTACAATGACTTTGTCTTTGCTATCAAGGAGCGGATTCTGATAGCCTTCGCTAAGATTTTCCCAGAGATTCAGGGAGCTTATGAAAAGATTCGTTTCAAGGGTTTGAACTACGAATCGGCTCATCTCTATGGAGCGGAAGCACCGGAAACCTTCACAGTCTTGGAGAACGGTGTTCGCTATCAAGTTTTTCTGAATGACGGTCTCATGACCGGTATCTTTCTGGATCAGCACGATGTGCGTGCTAGTCTGGTAGATGGTCTGGCTGCTGGTAAAAGTTTACTCAATATGTTTTCCTATACAGCTGCTTTTTCAGTTGCAGCAGCCATGGGCGGTGCCAGTCAGACAATATCAGTTGATTTGGCCAAGCGAAGCCGTGAGCTGTCGGAAGCTCATTTTCTGGCCAATGGTCTGACACTGGATCAGCATCGCTTTCAGGTGATGGATGTCTTTGATTATTTCAAGTACGCTAAGCGTCACGATCTAAGCTTTGATGTCATTGTGATAGATCCGCCTAGCTTTGCTAGAAATAAAAAGCGAACATTCTCAGTTGCTAAAGATTATCATCGTTTGGTTGCACAAGCTTTGGAAATCCTGAATCCTCAGGGAATCATGATTTTAAGTACCAATGCAGCTAATCTTTCCAAAAGTAAGTTTAAACAAGAAATTGAAAAAGGCCTTGCCGGCAGAAAGCACCGCTATCTTGCGGAGTATGGCTTGCCAGCAGACTTTGCCTATAATAAAAAAGACGGGAGCAGTAATTACCTCAAGGTATTTACAATAAAGGTGGACCAATGAAATTAGTCGTTTCTGTAATGCCCAAGAGTTTAGAAGAAGCTCAAGAAATTGATGTATCACGCTATGAAGATGCGGATATTATTGAATGGCGGGCAGATTTTCTGGCCAAAGATGACATTTTAAATGTTGCGCCAGCTATTTTTGAAAAATTTGCCGGACGTGAATTGATTTTCACCTTGCGGACCCGTCAGGAAGGCGGAGAAATCGAACTATCCGATGATGAATACGTAGCTCTCATCAAGGAAGTAGCCGGTTTTTACCAGCCGGATTATATCGACTTTGAATATTTCTCTCACAAGGGGAAATTTGAAGAAATGCTAGAGTTTCCTAATCTGGTGCTGAGCTACCATAACTTCGAGGAAACGCCTGAAAATATGATGGAAATCCTGTCTGAGCTGACTTCTCTGACCCCTAAGGTGGTCAAGGTTTCTGTCATGGCTCATAATGAGCAGGATGTGCTGGACTTGATGAACTATACTCGCGGTTTCAAGACTTTAAATCCTGAGCAGGATTTTGTCACCATTTCCATGGGAAAAGTTGGCAAGATTTCACGCATTGCGGCTGATTTGACAGGTTCCAGCTGGTCTTTTGCCAGTCAGGATATGGCGTCAGCACCCGGTCAGATTTCTCTGAGCAATATGAAGAAAATCCAGGAGATTTTGAATGAAAATTAATGGCCACACCCGCATGGCTGCTGTGGTTGCCAAGCCAATTAAGCATAGTATTTCTCCTCTTATTCACAATATGGCTTTTGAAAAGACTGGTGTCAATGGTGTCTATCTAGCTTGGGAAGTAGAGGCAAAGGATCTGCAGGCCAGTATAGAAAATATCCGCAGATATGATATGTTTGGTGTCAATCTTTCCATGCCCTATAAGCAGGAAGTGATACCTTATCTGGACGAGCTGGATGTCAGTGCCCGCCTTATCGGAGCGGTCAATACCGTTGTGAATAAAAATGGAATTTTAGTTGGTTATAACACAGATGGCAAGGGATTTTTTAAGAGCTTGCCTTCTTTTGCTATTCGGGGCAAAAAAATGATGATTTTGGGAGCAGGTGGAGCAGCGACAGCGATTATTGCTCAAGCAGCTTTGGACAATGCAGAGGAAATTTTTGTCTTTACTCGGCAAGCTTCCTATGAGAAGACTGTCAGAAAGATGGCAGCTATCAGCCACCAAACCAAGAGTCGTATCCAGGTACTAACTTTGGAAGATGCGGATAGTTTGCAGGATAAAATCAATCAATCAGACCTTCTGGTAAATGGAACTAGTCTAGGCATGGATGGTATCAGCATGCCCCTGCCTGAACAGCTTGAGCTGCCCAGCCAGATTTTAGTTGCAGATGTTATCTACCAACCTTTCGAAACGCCCTTTCTCAAATGGGCCAGAAATCAAAATGTCACAGCAATCAATGGACTTGGTATGCTGCTCTATCAGGGAGCAGAAGCCTTTGAGCTTTGGACCGGCAAGACCATGCCCAGTCAGGAAATTTGGCAGTGTTTAGAAGAATTGTATAAATAAGGAGGCGCTTATGAAACTGAATGTGAATCTCCCGCATCATCCCTATGATATTCTCATCGAAAAGGGGTCTTTATCTCAGGCTGGAAGTTGGCTGAGTCAGCTTTGGGAGCCTCAGAAGGTAGTTATCGTCACGGACAATCGAGTGGCTAGACTCTATGCGGAAAAGGTCAAGCTGAGCTTGGAAGCGGCTGGGTTTGAGGCCTTTGTCTTTGACTTTTTGGAGGGTGAAGCCAGCAAGAACTTAAAGACGGTCAACAAAGTCTATGAGTTTTTGGTCAAGGTTGGTCTGACCCGCAGTGATGGTATCGTAGCCTTGGGAGGAGGCGTTGTTGGTGATTTGGCAGGTTTTGCCGCTTCGACCTACATGCGGGGTGTGCATTTCGTGCAGATTCCGACCAGTCTGACTGCTCAAGTGGACTCCTCTATTGGTGGTAAGACAGGTGTCAATACGCCTTGGGCCAAGAATATGGTCGGAACTTTTACCCAGCCTGACGGAGTTCTGATTGACCCTGAAGTCTTGCATACTTTGGGTCAGCGGGAACTAATCGAAGGCATGGGCGAGGTGGTCAAGTACGGCTTGATTGAGGATAAGGAACTCTGGGATGAGCTGTCAGAAATGGATGGCAGTCCTGAGTCGATTTTGGAGCATGCTGAAAGCATCATCTACCATTCCTGCGATGTCAAGCGTAAGATTGTGGTCGAGGACGAGCTGGATAATGGCGTCCGCCTCTATCTGAATTTCGGTCATACTATTGGGCACTCTATCGAAGCGACAGCAGGCTATGGAAAAGTCATGCACGGTGAAGCAGTGGCGATTGGCATGGTACAGGTTTCCCGCGTCGCTGAAAAGAAAGGCCTCATGCCAGCTGGAATTACAGAAGACATCGTCCGTATGTGTCAGAAGTTTGGCTTGCCGGTGGATTATCAGCCTTGGAATGAGAATGCTCTCTATCAGGCCTTGACTCATGATAAGAAGGCTAGAGGCAACTCTATCAAGCTAGTACTGGTGCCTGAGTTGGGTTCGGCTAGTATTCACCAGATTCCGCTGGAAGAGATGAAAGAATTTCTGAAGAAATAAGTGCCAGATGGAGTTTAAGACGATTGGACAGTTTGGATGAAAAAATAGACAGAATGTCCAGTTTTTTCCATCTCAGAATAGGAGAAAATGTATGAGATATTTAACAGCAGGTGAATCGCACGGACCACGTCTGACAGCTATTATTGAGGGAGTGCCGGCTGGTCTTCCTCTGACCGCTGATTATATCAATGCTGAGCTCAAGCGACGCCAGGGTGGGTATGGTCGTGGTGCCCGCATGAAGATTGAGAGCGACCAAGTCGAGATTACGTCTGGGGTTCGTCATGGCTTGACCATGGGCGGCCCGATTACTCTCAATGTCACGAATCTGGATCATCAGAAGTGGCTGGAGATTATGAGCGCAGCAGATGTGGATGAAAAGAAAAAAGGGCTGCGCAAGATTACCAAACCACGCCCTGGCCATGCGGACTTGGTTGGTGGTATGAAATACCGCTTTGACGATTTGCGAAATTCCCTTGAGCGCTCTTCTGCGCGTGAAACGACTATGCGTGTGGCAGTCGGAGCAGTAGCCAAGCGTTTGCTGGAAGAAATCGGTGTAGAGGTAGCCAGCCATATCGTAACCTTTGGTGGTATTGATATTGATGTGCCGAACAATCTGACTGTAGGAGAAATCAAGGAAAGAGCTGCCCAGTCAGAGGTTTCCATTGTCAATCCCGATCGCGAAGAAGAAATCAAGGCCTACATTGACCAGATTAAGAAAGACGGGGATACCATCGGTGGTGTCATTGAGACTGTCGTTGGTGGTGTGCCGGTTGGTCTGGGCTCCTATGTCCAATGGGACAAGAAGCTGGATGCTAAGATTGCTCAGGGAGTCGTGTCCATCAATGCTTTCAAGGGAGTTGAGTTTGGTGTGGGCTTTGAAGCAGGTCGTCTCAAGGGCAGTCAAGTAATGGATGAAATCCTCTGGTCTGAGGAAGATGGCTTCACTCGCAGGACTAATAATCTAGGCGGCTTTGAGGGCGGTATGACCAATGGTCAGCCAATCGTGGTGCGAGGTGTTATGAAGCCCATTCCAACCCTTTATAAGCCACTGATGAGTGTGGATATTGAGACCCACGAGCCTTATAAGGCGACAGTGGAGCGGAGCGATCCTACGGCTCTGCCAGCGGCGGGTGTTGTCATGGAAAGCGTGGTGGCGACAGTTTTAGCCACCGAAGTTCTGGAGAAGTTCTCTTCAGACAATCTGGAAGAACTAAAGGATGCGGTAGCCCGCCATCGGGAATTTGTCAAGAACTTTTAGAAGAAAGGAGTGGGCATGGAGAGAAAAATAGTCTATATCGTAGGTCTGGGACTGATTGGAGCTTCTTTGGCTCTGGGCATCAGGCGAGCTCATCCTAAGATAGAGATTCTCGGCTATAACAGAAGTGAAGAATCAAGACAGGTTTCCCTAGAGCGAGGAATGGTAGACCGCGTAACGGATGATTTTGCTGCCTTTGCTCCATTGGCTGATGTGATTATTCTGGCTGTGCCCATCAAGCAGACCATAGCATTTATCAAGGAGCTAGCAGATCTGGAACTGAAGGAAAATGTTATCATCTCAGATGCTGGATCGACTAAGGCTGAGATTGTGGCAGCAGCAGAAAAGTACCTGAAGAATAAGCCCTTCCGCTTTGTCGGAGCTCATCCTATGGCAGGAAGTCACAAGACCGGAGCCAAGGCTGCCCATGTCACCCTCTTTGAAAATGCCTATTATATCTTCACGCCCTCTAGCCTGACCAAGCCTGGTACTCTTGAGGAAATGAAAGACTTGCTAAGTGGTCTTCATGCCCGCTTTATCCAGGTGGACGCAGCCGAGCACGACCGAGTGACCAGTCAAATCAGTCATTTTCCGCATATCCTAGCCTCCAGCCTGATGGAGCAAGCGGCAGCTTATAGCCAAGAGCATGAGCTGACCCAGTCTTTTGCAGCCGGTGGTTTTCGAGATATGACGCGGATTGCGGAGAGTGAGCCTGGTATGTGGACCTCTATTCTCTTGACCAATCCTCAAGCTATCTTGGAGCGGCTGGAAGATTTTAAAGACCAGTTAGACAAGGTTGCCGCAGCGATTGAGGCTAAGGACGAGACAGCTATCTGGGAATTTTTCGACCGAGGACGGCAGAGTCGCAAGCAGATGGAAATTCATAAACGGGCTGGTGTGGATAGCTTTTATGACCTTTTTATTGAGGTGCCCGACGAAGAAGATGCGATTTTGGGTATTTTGGAGCTCCTGCGGGGAATTTCAGTCGTCAACATTCGTATCAACGAGGAAAACCGAGAAGATATCAATGGTATTCTGCAAATCACCTTTAAAAATCACCAAGATTTGGAAAAATCTGCTAAAATAGTAAGAGAAAATACGGATTACCTAGTGTCCGTAGACTAATATAGATTGGAGAACTCTATGTCAAATATTTATGATTTAGCCAATGAACTAAGCAGAAATCTGCGTGATCTGCCTGAGTATAAGGCAGTTGTAGAAAGCAAGAAAGCAGTGGATGCTGATAGCGAAGCGAAGGCTATTTTTGCGGACTATCTAGCTTTCCAGCAGGAGTTGCAACAGCTGGCTCAGACTGGTCAGGTACCGACTCAGGAGGTACAGGACAAGATGACTTCCTTTGGTGAGAAGATTCAGGGCAATGCTGTTCTTTCTGAATTTTTCAATAAGCAGCAGCAACTGTCCATCTATCTGGCGGACATTGAGCGTATTATCTTTGATCCGGTGCAGGATTTGCTTAAGTAAGCTAATAAAAAAGAGGAATCTGGGCTGAATACCCGGATTCTTTTTGCTTTAGCCTGGATTCCAGAAATTTTAAGAATTTCTGGTCTTTTTATGATAAAATAAGAAGCAACAAAGGAAAGTACGAGGTCACCTATGAAATTATCAACCAATGTAAAAGGCCTGAAGGGCCGTATCCGCGTACCGGGAGATAAGTCTATCAGTCACCGTTCCATTATTTTTGGCAGTTTGGCTAAAGGGATCACTACTGTTCGCGACATTTTGCGAGGAGAAGATGTGCTGTCTACCATGCAGGTTTTTCGTGACTTAGGCGTGCAGATTGAGGACGATGGAAATCTAGTCAAGATACATGGCGTAGGATTTGAAGGTTTGCAAGCACCGAAAAATAAGCTGGATATGGGCAATTCTGGAACGTCTATCCGTTTGATTTCTGGTGTTTTGGCTGGTCAGGATTTCGAAGTGGAGATGTTTGGTGACGACAGTCTATCCAAGCGGCCTATGGATCGGGTGACCATCTCTCTGCGGCAGATGGGAGTAGAGATTGCTGGTCGGACTGAGCGTGATTTACCACCGCTCAAGATGAAGGGCAGCAGGGAACTGCAGCCTATTCACTATCAGCAGCCAGTCGCTTCTGCTCAGGTTAAGTCGGCCTTGATTTTTGCTGCCCTGCAGGCTCAGGGAGAGTCAGTTATTGTAGAGAAGGAAATCACCCGTAATCATACAGAAGATATGATTGCCCAGTTTGGCGGGCAGATTGAGGTTGAAGGCAAGGAAATTCGCATTCAGGGTGGTCAGGAATTTACTGCTCAGGAAGTGACAGTCCCAGGCGACATTTCCAGTGCGGCTTTCTGGCTGGTGGCTGGATTGATTGTACCGGACTCTAAGATTGTCTTAGAGAATGTCGGCATCAATGAAACTCGTACAGGTATTCTAGATGTGATAGAGGCTATGGGCGGACGGATGACGCTGTCAGATGTCGATCCAGTATCCAAGTCTGCTACCATCACCGTTGAGACTTCTGAGCTTAAGGGAACGGAGATTGGCGGCGAGATTATCCCGCGCTTGATTGATGAGTTGCCGATTATTGCGCTTCTGGCGACTCAGGCTCAGGGACGGACTGTCATTCGTGATGCAGAGGAGCTCAAGGTCAAGGAAACCGATCGGATCCAGGTAGTGGCAGACGCTCTCAATAGTATGGGCGCAGCTATTACCCCGACGGAAGACGGCATGATTATCGAAGGGAAAACACCTCTACACGGCGCACAGATCAACACCTTTGGTGACCATCGCATCGGGATGATGACGGCGATTGCTGCTTTATTGGCTCAAAGTGGTCAGGTTGAACTTGAGCGGTCTGAAGCCATTAAAACCAGCTATCCAAGCTTCTTCAGTGACTTGGAGGGCTTGATGCATGGCTAAGATATTACTGGGCTTTATGGGAGCCGGGAAATCCACAGTGGCCAAAGGCTTAGCTCAAAACTTTGTCGATATGGATGAACTGCTCTGCCAGCGGCTGGGCATGTCAATCAAGGACTATTTTGATCAGCATGGTGAAGCAGCCTTTCGGACTGCAGAAGCCCAGCTCTTGGCTGAGTTGATCGATACGGACTTGGTCGTCTCAACTGGCGGCGGTGTAGTCGTCAGCCCTGAAAATCGCAAATTACTGACTCAGAATGCTGATAATATCTACCTGAAAGCAGATTTTGAAACGCTTTATCAGAGAATTCAGCAGGATGCTGAGCAGGAGCGACCCTTGTTCTTAAACCAGAGCAAGTCAGACTTGAAGCAGATTTTTGAACAGCGTCAGGCCTGGTACGAGGAAGTAGCGACCCAGATTGTCGATACGAGGCTCAAAAGCCCCCAGGAAATTATTGAGGAAATTCAATGAAAATAGCATTTTTAGGTCCTAGAGGCTCCTTTTCTCACCATGTAGCCCAAGCTGCCTTTCCCAGCGAGGACTTGGTGCCCTATCAGAATATCACCGAGGTCATGAAGGCTTATGAGGCTAGAGAAGTGGATTACTCGGTCGTTCCGGTGGAAAATTCCATTGAGGGCAGTGTCCACGAGACCTTGGACTATCTCTTTCATCAAGCAGACATTCAGGCAGTGGCAGAAATCGTTCAGCCCATTAAGCAGCAGCTCTTGGTGACGGATTTGGAGAAGCCAATCGAGAAGATATTTTCTCATCCGCAGGCTATTGCCCAAGGAAAGAAATATATCCGCCAGCATTATCCGCAGGCTGCCATTGAGGTGACGGCTAGTACGGCCTATGCAGCTCGTTTTGTGGCAGAGCATCCTGAAAAGAATTTTGCGGCTATTGCCCCGCGCACGGCTGCAGCAGAATACGGGCTTAAAGTAGCAGCCAGCGACATTCAGGAAATGGAAGAAAATTATACCCGCTTCTGGATTCTAGGCCATGAGGTGCCTGAGCTTGAACTGGCTAAGACGGGAGACAAGCAGACACTGGCTTTGACCCTGCCGGATAATTTGCCTGGTGCCCTTTATAAGGCTTTGTCGACCTTTGCTTGGCGTGGGATTGACCTGACCAAGATTGAGAGTCGGCCTCTAAAAACGGCTCTGGGAGAGTATTTCTTCATTATTGACATTGACAACGAGCAGAAAAAATTGGCGGATTTTGCCTATCAAGAGTTGACAAGTCTTGGAATTACTTATAAAATTTTTGGTAGCTACAGTGTGTTTCTGATTCAGGACAAGTAGCAGTAGATTGGAGAAGAGATGAAGAAACCAGAAAATCTTAGCCATCATGAACAGCTCCGCTTAGATTATCTCTATAAAAATTATTATTATCTAAACGATAAAGAAAAGAAAGAATTTGACTATCTGCGTCAGAAGTCCAAGGGAATTGGCAGTTCAGCCAGTGCGCCGAACCATGAAGAGCAGCCGCATACAGTTAGTGACGCCTACGAACAAGAGCCTGTGGAAATGGATTCTTCTGGCATCTTGCCCAAGTACCCTGAGCGTTCTTCTCGCAGCAGAAAGCAAAAGAAGGCGCCGGAAGCTCTGGCAGGAGCTGGTCTAGGACAAGACAAGCCCAAGAAGCCCCGCAAAAAAATCCGCTTGAAACGAATTCTGCTTTGGGCAGGGATTTTCCTGCTGATGGTCTTGGGGGGCATGATTTTCATGTTTATCAAAGGCTTGACGACAGCTCATACTGGCAATTCTAAACCAGCAGAAACGGAATTTTTTGACGGCAAGGATACTAAGGACGGAGTGAATATCCTCATTCTCGGAACAGATGGCCGGGTTGGTGACGACTCGACTGAGACGCGGACTGACTCTATTATGGTCTTGAATGTTGGTAATAAGGACCACAAGGTGAAATTGGTCAGCTTTATGCGTGATACACTTATTCACATTGACGGCGTCAGCAATGAGTACACGGATCCGTCGCAGGCAGATTACTATGACCAAAAGCTCAATTCTGCCTATACGATTGGGGAGCAAAACCACAACCGCGGTGCAGACTATGTCCGCCAGATGCTCAAAGATAATTTTGATTTGGACATTAAATATTATGCACTGGTGGATTTCCAGACCTTTGCGACAGCTATTGACACCCTTTTCCCAAATGGCGTCAGCATGAATGCCCAGTTCTCAACGATTGATGGGGAGAAAGTGACAGAAGTTGAAGTGCCAGATGACCTGAATATGAAAGACGGTGTGGTACCCAACCAAACAATCAAGGTTGGTCAGCAGCAGATGGACGGTCGAACCTTGCTCAACTATGCTCGCTTCCGTAAGGATGATGAGGGCGACTTTGGCCGTACCCGCCGCCAGCAGGAAGTTTTGACAGCTGTTTTCCAGCAGGTCAAGGATCCGACTAAGCTCTTTACTGGGTCAGAGGCTCTTGGTAAGGTCTTTGCCTTGACTTCGACCAATGTGCCTTACAGCTTCCTTTTGACCAATGGTCTCTCTATGGCAGGAGATTCCCGCAATGGGGTTGAGCGCCTGACGATTCCGGAAAATGGCGACTGGGTGGATACCTATGACATGTACGGTGGCCAAGGACTCTTGATTGACTTTGAAGCCTATAAAGAAAGACTGCAGCAAATGGGTCTCAGATAAGATATATGATATAATGAAAGGTAGGACGATGTCCTGCCTTTTCTTTTGGGAAATGGCAGAGCGATAAAGCAGAAAGAGAAAAATATGTTAAAAAAGAATGATATGATTGAAGTTGAAATCGTGGATCTGAGCCATGAGGGAGCTGGAATTGCCAAGGCAGAAGGCCTGGTTTTCTTTGTGGAAAATGCCTTACCGGGTGAACTCATCCGCATGCGTGTGCTCAAAGTCAACAAAAAAATCGGCTTTGGCAAGGTGGAGGAATTTCTTCGTACTTCAGACCAGCGCAATGAAAATCTTGATATGGCTTATCTTCGTACGGGGATTGCCGACTTGGGGCATCTGAACTATTCAGCCCAGCTGGACTTCAAACGTAAGCAGGTCAAGGACAGTCTCTATAAGATTGCTGGTTTGTCTGATGTTGAAGTGCCGCCGACACTTGGTATGGAGCAGCCGCGGCGCTACCGCAATAAGGCTCAAGTGCCTGTCCGCCGTGTCAATGGTCAGCTGGAAACAGGATTTTTCCGCAAAAATTCCCATGACCTCCTGCCGATTGAAGATTTTTATATTCAGGATCCAGTCATTGACCAAGTTATCCTCTTTACACGTGATTTGCTCCGTCGTTTTGACCTCAAACCTTACGATGAGCAAGAAAAGACTGGACTCATTCGCAATCTAGTTGTTCGCCGTGGCCATTATTCAGGGGAAATTATGGTAATTCTGGTCACAACCCGACCTAAAATTTTCCGAGTAGAGCAGCTGATGGAGCGCTTGACAGAGGCTTTTCCAGCTATCAAGTCCATTATGCAGAATATCAACGACCAGCCCGGCAATGCGATTTTCGGAAAAGACTGGCGAACGCTTTATGGTCAAGACTACATTACCGACCAGATGCTGGGAAATAACTTCCAAATCTCTGGACCAGCTTTCTATCAAGTCAATACCGAGATGGCAGAAAAGCTTTATCAGACAGCCATTGACTTTTCCGAGCTGACCTCTGATGATGTGGTGCTTGATGCCTACTCTGGCATCGGGACTATCGGTCTATCAGTTGCCAAGCAGGTCAAGCAGGTCTATGGTGTGGAAGTGATTCCAGAAGCTGTCGAAAATAGCCGAAAGAATGCGGCAATCAACGGAATTGCCAACGCCAGCTATGTCTGCGCCCCTGCTGAAGAAGCCATTCAAAACTGGCTTAAAGAGGGTATCCAAGCGGATGTCATCCTAGTCGATCCACCACGAAAAGGACTGACGGAGAGCTTCATCAAAGCCAGCGTCAGCATGGAGCCCAAGAAAATCACTTATATCTCCTGCAATGTCGCAACCATGGCGCGTGATATCAAACTCTATCAAGAGCTGGGTTATGAACTGAAGAAAGTACAGCCGGTGGACTTATTTCCTCAAACGCATCATGTCGAGGCGGTATCACTGCTTGTACGAGCTGAGGTATCAGCGAAGTAGAAGTAGATGCTCCGCCCATGGGATAGGACTCGTAGAATGAGGAGGGGAACCGACGAAATGATACGGTAAGTCCGAACCGCTGAGTGTGTAGCTTTGCTGGTGAAAACGTAGGAACATTTTAGAGAAAGTAATTCAAAAATCCTTGTTTGTAAATTTTTGACAGTGTAAGTATTAGTAATCGAAATAGGTTAATGCGAGTATGAATGAAATTATTATAAGCAATCTAAAGAAAAATTTTCGTGGTAAAGTTGTATTGGACATTCCTAGCTTTGGATCGCATTCAGGAGAGATTGTTTCTATAGTGGGCACCAATGGTGCGGGTAAATCAACTTTCATAAAAATTATCTCTGGCTTAATGTTACAAGATGCAGGTGATGTATTTGTTTTTGGCAGTAAGAATACTTCGAAAGATATTCATAACAATGTTAAGCTCGTACTAGAAAGCGGTAGAGGCTACTATGAATATCTGACGGCAAATCAAAATATTGATTACTTTTTACATCTGAATAAAATTTCGCGTGGTCAGGTTAAGGATGAATTGGAGGATTTATTTAATAAACTAGCTTTCCATCCCTATGTTGATGTCTTGGTGTCCGAATTGTCACAAGGAACGAGACAAAAATTGTCTTTGATTATTGCATTACTTTGTAAGCCAAAAGTATTGTGTTTAGATGAGCCAACCAATGGTCTGGATGTCATTGCCAAAAAGCAGTTTGCGAAATTGTTACTAACTCTCAGCCAAGAAAAAGGAACCATTGTTCTCATGACGACTCATGATATCTATTTTGCAAAAGAAATATCAACAAGAATTTGTATCATGCGTAGCGGGAGAATAATACAGCAAGGTAGTTTCTCAGAAATCTTTGGGAAAAATACTAGGTGGGTTAAATATAGAATTGGTATTTCAAACTCTGATAAAGATGCTTTTGAGAGACTGTTTCCTGATTTATCTTATCAAGTAGAAAATAAAAGATTGATTGTTGAAGTGAAAGATAGTCAGGTAAAAAATAATATCTTTAATAATTTTGAGATGATATTTTTTGAAGAAGTTGAAGAAAGCATAGAAGAAATATTGTATGAGGTTATCAATGATGATTAAAGAAATAAGAAGGGAGTTAAAGAGACAGCTGCAGGAGATGATGCTGTTTAAATTTAATTTATTTTTTTCAAATTTTGGAATTTTGATAATGGTTTCAGCTTATCTTCAATATTTTAAAAATACACAAAGTAAATTTTTATTGTTATGTTTATTATTTACTTGGTATTTTACGAGTCATAGTATTACGCATCCAACTTTTTTTATTGAGGATGACCTTTATGATAGAACTTTGATTAGTGTAATCCAGAGTAGTAAGAGTGTTTTTCATGTATTAATGTTTAAAATTATGGTTCAGATATTGGTGGATCTAGTTAAAGCTATACCTATATTCATCGTTTTATCCACGTTAAATGATATTGATTTTCCGGATAGTATCTTAAAGTTAGTTGCAAGCTTCGCTGCATGTATGCTAACTATTATTAGCATATATGGTTTGGGTTTTTGCCTATCAAGTCTCTGCTTCATTTTTAATCGTACTTCTAGCATTACATCGTTAATTTCTTATTTCATGCTGTATTTTACTGGTATACTAACACCGCTAGGTGGTTTATTTGGCTTTATAGGAAAGCTTTTCCCTTACTATGCCTTGAGGAGTTTTATTATTTCTCCGTCCTATCAGAGTGTTTTTTTAATTATAGTTTATTGTGCAGTATATTGGTCAGTTGGAACTTTCCTATTTTTCACTTTATTGAACATTGCTAAAAAAAGGGGGAGCCTTTTCCATGTTTAGTGAATTAAGAAGATATTTTAATTATAGAGTTCGATACACGTTTGATAGTATTTGCGAAGTGATTTATTCGATGATTTTTATTACAGGAATCATTATTATTTTCAATAGTGATAAACCGATAAACCTACTCTATTTTTTTATTTATTATTCTATAACTAATGTGATATTGATTGCTAATGAGGAGTTGGAATTTGAAATTCGCACTAATCAATATATAAATATCAAAACAACTAGACGGACACCAATGATGATTTATATTGCTAGATCAACAACTTATTTTATTTGGTCGACACTCATTTTTTTGATTTCAATCGTTCTATCGCATCTGTTTTTTAATGGAAAATTTTTTATGCCCTCATTACATTTAGTGGATTTGATTTTGATGTCAATACTTAATTATGCTGTATTTTTTGTCTTATATACCATGGCAATTAAGTTAACAGAACGCTTTAAACGAGTATCCGTCCTATTGAATTTATTTAATACCATAATGTTATTTTATTCTGGACTAGTATTTCCTGCTCCCTTTGTTAGCTATGCAGATGTGTTGGATATATTTTTGAATAAAAAATAAAAGTAAATTGATATGTTTAGAACTAGTTATTTAAGTCTTTTTCGAAAGATTATAAAATAGCAGCCCTACGTTTAATGCTTTCATTCAAATATTCAAGCTCCTATTTTATCCCTGTCTAGAGAAAAAAACGACCATCTAAGTTGGTAAATAACTTCAGGAGGTTTATACGCTATGCTTAGATCTTATGTAACTAAAAAGTATTTATTCTTCTATTTTGTGGCAATTATGATTACTTGGCTGGAGGCTGTTATTACACCAGCTTTGATTCAGTATATTGTCTCTAGTTTTACCAATCACCAGTTGCATTTGCTGTGGCAGGTCTTGATTTGGGGGATTGTGGGGAATTTGATTCTCTTGCTAGGTTTGGCGGGGAAACGCTATTACTATGCACGAGTGCTGACGGACTTCAAGTTGGGGATTAAGCAGGCTATCTTTCAGACTTTCTTATATAGCCGTCGGATAGCGGATGAAGAGGTTTTGTCCAATCTGGAAAATGATGTGAAACAGCTAGAAGATAACTATATTGAGCCGACTGTCATTATCATTTCTTCTTTGGGATTTACAACCGTCTCCATCTGCTATGCTCTCTGGACAAATTTTTATCTAGGCTTGCTCTTTATCATTTTTTATTCGATACCGGTTCTTTGTAGTGGAATTGGCTCTAAACACTTGGATACGATTACTAAGCAGAAGTCCCTAGCTAACCAAGGCTACGTCTCTCAAGTGACCAATATGATTGCGGGTGCTCGTTCCATACGGCATTATCGGGGACAAAGCTTGTTTTACAAACTGTTTTCTAAAGATTTACACAAGGCTTTAGAGCAAGAAGTCGCCTATGAAAAGCAACGGACGCTAAACAGTCTCTTTATCAATGGGATTGATGCCTTTTGCTCGGTCGCGCCGATTGTGATTGGTGGTTTCATGACCTATTATAATTACCTATCTGCAGCCAGCTTTGTTGGGATTTACTTAGTATCGCATAATATCGGCTACCAATTTCAGGAGCTATCTTACTTTATCAATACTAGAAAATCAGCCAAGTCTCTCTGTAATAAGTATCAAAAATTGCTGGGAGAGGAGTTGACGCTGCCTTCTGTTCTTGAAAGTTCCGTCTTTCCTATCCAGCTGGAGCAAGTCGGCGTAGAGCGTGATGGTCAAGAAATACTAGCCCCTTGCGACCTTACTATTGAGGAAGGGGAAAAGATTGCCATTATCGGAGAAAGCGGGTCTGGGAAAACGACCTTACTGAACCTCATCTATGGTGAAATCATGCCTAGTCAAGGTCGAATTCGCTACCATGGACAAGAGCTAAACTCGGATGAACTCTATCAGGCAGGAGCCTACATTCTCCAGTCAAGTCATATCTTTGATGGATTGACACTAGAAGAAAATATCGCTTTGGGACAAGAACTTGATTCCAGAAGGATGGAAGAGATTCTGCAGCAAACCGGTTTGAAAGCTCTCCAAGGCAAAACACCCAGCAATCAAACTCTGTCAGGCGGTGAGAAGCAGCGGCTAGAAATTGCCCGTGCTCTCTATCACAATCGCCAATTTATCCTGGCTGATGAGGTCAAGGCCAATCTGGATCTTAAAAACCAAGAGAAAATCAATCAACTTCTCTTCTCTCTCCCACAAGCACTCGTAGAAGTGATTCATCACTATAGCGAAGAGGACTTGAAGCGCTATGATAAGGTGATAAAATTGGATAGATTTGAAAATATTAGTACAAAAATGTCAAACGAAGATTATGTTGAAGAACTTGATGAACGACTGAATAATTTTAAAAGCTTAAAAAATAAAGCGATTTTCTTGAATTAGAGTTTGAACTATATAGTAATCTTGTAAAGTTAATCGAGGAGTTATTGATGGAGTTTATTAGTAAGATAGCCATAAGTAAAGGCTGGTCAGATGATAAAAAATATTGTGTTACAGACCAGAACCAGCAAAAATATTTATTGCGTGTTTCTGATAAAGAGAAGTTAGATTCTAAGAAAATTGAATTTGATATGATGGAGAAAGTTGCATCTCTTGGAGTTCGTATGTGTAAACCGATTAAATTTGAATTCTGCGGTGACGAAGTACATTCTATACACGAGTGGATAGACGGAAGAGATGCAATAGATACAATTTTAACTTATTCAGAAAAACAACAATACACTTACGGGATAGAAGCAGGAAGGATACTTAGAAAGATTCATACAATTCCTGCTACAGAAGTATGTGAAGACTGGGAAATCTTTTTTAATCGAAAAATTGACGATAAAATCTCCAAATACAAAGAATGTCCCGTCCAATATGAAAGTGGTCAAATCTTTATTGATTTTTTGAATGAAAACCGTGAACTGCTAAAGAACAGACCCCAAGTTTTCCAACATGGAGATTATCATATTGGGAATTTCATGATTGGAGAAGATTTTGAGATTTATGTGATTGACTTTGATCGTTTTGATGTTGGAGATCCTTGGGAGGAGTTCAATCGTATCGTGTGGTCAGCTCAAGTATCTCCCTCTTTTGCATCAGGTATGATAGATGGATATTTTGATGACAAGGTTCCAGATTTATTTTGGAAACTTCTTGCCGTTTACATTCTAAGTAATCTAGTTGGTGCTCTTCCATGGGCTGTTCCTTATGGAGAAGAGGAAATATCAGTAATGCAAAATCAAGCTAAGGAAATTTTAGAATGGTATGATGATATGAACCGATTAGTCCCAAGTTGGTATATGAACAAGAATAATACTGAATAAGCGTTGGAATATCAATTTGGAAAAAGAATAGAAGTAAATAAAATCTCAAGATAGAAAACTACTAAAAGCCTTGTCCTCAAGGCTTTTTAATATTGCCCACTATACCTTTTATTTCCCAACTTGAACAATAGCTTGCAATCATTTTTTTAAAATAGTATACTAGGGCTAAGCTATGGAATCGTTTGCATAAAGTTGCGATGAATTTAAAAAGAGAAATCTAGGAGATGAAAAGTATGGAATTAACAGCCATTTATCATAGACCGGAGTCGGAGTATGCCTATCTTTATAAAGAAGGTCAAGTGCATATCAGAATTAGGACTAAGAAAGAGGATGTAGAGAAAATCGTTTTGCACTATGGCGATCCCTTTATTTTTCTTGAGGATTCTTATGAAGATGTGAAAGAGATGGTCAAAGTGACCTCTGATGCCTTATTTGATCATTGGCAAGTGGCTGTCTCTGTGCGCTTTGCTAGGCTACAGTATCTTTTTGAGCTTAAGGATAAAGAAGGTCAAAGCATCTTGTATGGAGATAAAGGTTTCGCTGACAATAGTCCAGAAAACCTTGCTTTAGAGGGCAATGGTTTTAAACTCCCTTATATTCACGAAATCGATGGCTGCCAGGTTCCTGACTGGGTTTCAAAAACGGTCTGGTATCAGATTTTCCCAGAACGATTTGCCAATGGAAATGCTGAACTTTCACCAGAAGGAGCTCTAGATTGGGATTCGTCAATCACACCTAAAAGTAGTGATTTCTTTGGTGGGGATTTACAAGGGATTATTGACCATCTGGATTATTTGCAAGACTTAGGGATTACAGGGCTTTACCTCTGTCCCATCTTTGAATCGCCAAGTAATCATAAGTACAATACGACGGATTACTTTGAAATTGATCGACACTTTGGGGACAAGGAAACCTTCCGTCAACTGGTGGAGCAAGCTCATCAGCGTGGCATGAAGGTTATGCTGGATGCGGTTTTCAATCATATGGGCGATCAATCCGCTCAATGGCAGGATGTTCTCAAGCATGGTGAAAAGTCAGCTTACAAAGACTGGTTCCACATTCAGGAGTTCCCAGTGACAAATGACAAACTTGAGAATCCCAAAGAACTCCCTTATCATACCTTTGCCTTTGCCACCTATATGCCTAAGTTAAACACGGCAAATCCTGAGGTGAAAGACTATCTCTTAAGCGTTGCGACCTATTGGATTGAACATTTTGATATTGATGCTTGGCGACTGGATGTGGCTAATGAGGTCGATCACCAATTTTGGCGTGATTTTCGGAAGGCAGTTTTGGCCAAAAAGCCTGACCTTTATATTCTTGGAGAAGTTTGGCATACCTCTCAGCCTTGGTTAAATGGAGATGAGTTTCACGCGGTCATGAACTATCCTCTATCCGATAGTATCAAGGACTACTTTTTGAGCAGGAGCAAGAAGACCAGTCAATTTATAGCTGAGATTAACTGCCAGTCCATGTATTACAAGCAGCAGATTTCTGAGGTTATGTTTAATCTCTTGGACTCGCACGATACGGAGCGCATTTTGGCGACAGCTCAAGGTGATATCCAGCTTGTCAAATCCGCACTCGCCTTTCTCTTTTTACAAAGAGGGACGCCTTGTATCTATTATGGGACCGAGCTAGAATTGGGTGGAGGTATGGATCCGGATTGTAGACGGGTCATGCCTTGGGACCGGGTTTCCAATGACAATGATATGCTCAATTTTATGAAGAACTTGATTCAGCTTCGTAAGGATGTTGCGGACATTATTCAGCATGGAAAATTTAGCTTAGAAGAAATCGCTCCTGATGTGCTGGCTTTAGAATTGCAACATGATCATCAAGTAATCCGAGCTGTTTTTAATCAGTCCAAAGAGAATTATCTCTTAGACAGAGATTCAGCTGATTTGGTGAGTCGATGCCAAACTGATGACGAGAAACTTGTCATCTTACCAAAGGGATTTGTAGTTTATTGTGATGAGTCTAAAAGGTAATGGAGTAGAAACAAAGGAACTCGGACAAACAAGGTCTTAAAAATTCCTTCTTTAAAAGTGTTAGAATTTTTTCATGGTGGTGTAAGATGAAATCAAAAGAACTTCTGAAGAAAAGGCTGATTAATTTAGCTAGCGGGGAATTGGTAGCTGTTTTAGTATTTTGGATGAATTTTTTCCTGCTTAAAAAGTGGATTCTCACTACTAAAGACTTCATTTCTATTTCCTTCTCTTTATTTCTGCTAACTTTTATCTTGATACAAGGTTCCATTTTTTGGTGGATTTTAATCAAGAGGATCTCCAATCCAGGATTTGCTGAAAAGTATACTGGAAAGATTTACAAGATATTGAAGAAATTGGATTTTATTTTACTAGCTACGGGAATTTTTGTGATATTATTGAATCACGGAGAATTTTCCATATTGTTCATTTCTTTAGGGATTTGGATGTTTGCTCTTATAGAGTGGGTAAATTACTATCTATTGCAATTGTCCTACAGCTTAAATCCTGCTGTTTTATGGAGATACTTTCGACATAGGAAATTGAAAAAGAGTAAAATTGCAAAGGAAATTGAGAAAATCCTATAAATGCTAAGTATTAGCAAAATGATTTCCAAGAGCTGAAAGTTGCAAAGGAGTGCAATCTTATGCCTAGACCGAAAACTAAAGAAGATTTGCTGTTAGCTGCTAAGGAAAACTATGAGAAACTACAAACTCTCATTTCCAATTTATCTGATCAAGAGTTAAATACGCCCTTTGATTTTTCTCGGGATGAAAAGAAGAAAGAGGCCCATTGGAGGCGAGATAAAAATGTAAGAGATGTTTTGATTCACCTCTATGAATGGCATCAGCTCTTGTTAGATTGGGTGCATTCCAATCAAAAGGGTCAAGAGCAGCCCTTTCTTCCTGCGCCCTATAACTGGAAGACTTATGGAGAGTTGAATCTGGAATTTTGGAAGAAGCATCAAAAGACTTCTCTAAAAGAGGCAACTGAGATCTTTCATCAGTCCCATCAAGATGTTTTGCACTTGGCAGACACATTTACAAACGAAGAATTATTTTCAAAAAATGTCTATAAATGGGTCGGAGGGACTGTACTGGGCTCCTATTTTGTAAGTGCAACTTCCAGCCATTATGACTGGGCCATGAAAAAGTTGAAGGCTCATCAGAAAAATTGTAAAGCAAAATAGTCTGTAGAAGACAAGAATTAGAGAGAAATAAGAATGAAGAAATACAGCAAAATAATCATGTCCTGCGCCTGCTTGGCTTTAGCTTTTGGGATGGCAGCATGTGCTAGTTCGCAGAAAAATAATCAAACAAGTCAAACTACATCGACTTATTCAAATCTAAATAGTAAAAAGAGTGTCGAAGAAGTCAAGAGTTTGTTGGCAGCCAACTTGGATAAAGACAGTGTCGAACACTTTGTCAATCTAGTCAATGACTACAATGGACTTGTTGGCTCTACTGGATTAAGGGGTGATTTCACTAAGTTTACCAAAACCGAGTATGATGTAGAAAAAATCAATCCTCTATGGCAGGCAAAGAAGGGCGATTTTATTGGGACAAATTGTCGGATTAATACCTATACTTTGCTGAAAAATAGCATCGATATCCCTCAAATTGAAAAAGATGACGAACTTTTGTTTATCGATAATGACGCGATTGACAAGGGCAAGCTCTTTGATGCAAAAGATAAGGAAGATTTTAATATCCTGTTTTCAAGAGTCAAGACTGAAGCGACTCAAGATGTAAAAGTCCATGCTAAGAAAATGGAGGAATATTTCAAACAGTTCAAGTTTAGCGAGAAGGCTCGAATGCTCTCTGTCATAGTTCACGACAATCTTGACGGCGATTCTCTCTTTGTCGGGCATGTCGGCGTCTTGGTTCCAGATAAAGACGGATATTTATTTATCGAAAAGCTGACATTTGAAGAGCCTTATCAGGCAATCAAATTTGCGACCAAGGAAGATGTCTACAAATACTTGCAGACCAAATATAAAGACTACACAGGAGAAGGACTGGCCAAACCTTTTATCATGGACAATGAGAAGTGGGTAGAGGGTAAATAATGTGCTTTAGTTAGCATTAAGAAAATAGAACTGGGAGATTAAGCGTATGGAATTAAAAGATTTTACAGAAAAGGAACAGGAGCAGATTAATCAAGGGCTCAGCACTGCAGAAATTTCCGATAAGGAAGCTGCCAAAAAGATTCTGGCACTTGTGCCCAAGGAATGGATTAAGAGGATTCCTTTCTTCGTGAGAGGGCATGCGACGACCAAGACGGTTGAGCGAGTTGCCAAGCAATGTCCTGAACTATACGCTGTTGCTAAGCAACAAGGCGAACTTCCCGACAAGGAAAGAGAAGAATTGCGCGTGATTATGACAAGCATTTTTGAAGAAAAGATGAATAAGCATAAAATCAAATGAACTCTTACTTTGAAAAAAATGAGAGCCTTAGGAAGTCACTGGAAGCAGTGGCTTTTTCGTTTGTTTCTTAGCATGATGAGGCTAGTTATTAAAGCTCTATTTGGACGTTGAGTTCTAATTGGGCCTTGGGACTATTCTCCATGAGAATTATCGGTAAAAATGGTATAATGTTCCTATATTTTCTAGAGGAAAAGGCAGGCTATGAAATTACTTTATACAGATATTCGCCATTCTTTGACCAAGGTCTTGGTGGCGGAGGCTGAGAGCTTGGTGGCGGACGGTAAGCGAGTCTTTTATATTGCGCCAAATTCGCTATCTTTTGAGAAGGAGCGGGCGGTTTTGGAGTGCCTGAAGAACAAGGCTTCCTTTGCCATTACGGTGACGCGCTTTGCCCAGATGGCTCGGTATTTTGTCCTCAATCATGTTCGGCAAGGGCATAGTTTGGACGATATTGGTCTGGGAATGCTGATTTATCGGACCTTGACAGAGCTGGATGATGGAGAGCTTAAGGTCTATGGCCGGATTAAGAAGGATGCCCAGTTTATCCAGCAATTGATGGATCTTTATAATGAACTGCAGACTGCCCAGATGTCCTTTGCGGATCTGGAATTTCTCGAGGAGCCTGAGAAGCGGGAGGATCTGGTCAAGATTTTTACAGCGGTGACTGCTGCTCTGAATAAGGGCGATTTTGATTCGTCTTCTCAGATTGCTGCTTTTGCCCAGCATATTCTGGCTGGTGATACGGATGAGGAGTTGGAGAATTTGGCCCTGGTCATTGATGGCTTTACTCGTTTTTCTGCCGAAGAGGAATACTTAGTCGGTCTTCTGCATCGGAAAGGTGTGGAGATTGTCATTGGGACCTATGCCAGCCAAAAAGCCTATCGAGCAGCCTTTCGTGAGGGCAATCTCTATCAGGCCAGCGTGGATTTTTTGAGAAAGCTAGCCGAGGACTATCAGGTCAAGCCTGACTATATCTCTCATGCAGAAGCAGAAGATGCCTTTGGACGGATTTCTAAGATCTTAGAGAGTAGTTATGACTTTTCAGAATCAACGGTTAGTCTTAGTGAGACAGACCGCTCGCAGCTCCAAATTTGGGCTACTATGAACCAGAAAGAAGAGCTGGAGTATGTGGCTAAGTCCATCCGACAGCGGGTTCATGATGGTGTGCGCTATAAGGATATTCGTCTGCTTTTGGGAGATGTGGAAGCCTACCAGCTTCAGCTCAAGACCATTTTTGATCAGTATCAGATTCCCTACTATCTGGGGCGGAGCGAGTCGATGGCCCAGCATCCGCTGGTCCAGTTTGTCGAATCTTTGGAGCGGCTCAAACGCTATAATTTCCAACTGGAAGACCTGCTCAATCTCTTAAAGACGGGGCTCTATGGCGATTTGACTCAAGAAGAGCTGGATCATTTTGAGCAATATCTGCGCTTTGCGGACATTAAGGGAGCCGGCAAGCTAGCTAAGGATTTCACGGCCAATAGCCAAGGGAAATTTGACCTAGATCATCTCAATCATATTCGCCGCCGGGTCATGGCTCCGCTGCAAGATTTTTTCAAATCCCGCAGTCAGACGGCGTCTGGTCTCCTAGCTAAGTTTACGGAGTTTGTCCAAGTAGCTCGTTTGTCGGACAATTTGACGGCTCTGTTGCAGGGAGAAAGTCAGCAGGAGCAGGAGCGCCATGAGGAAGTCTGGAAGGCTTTCAGCCATGTCTTAGAGCAGTTTGCTCAGGTTTTTGCAGATAGCAAGGTCAAACTAGACGATTTTCTAGCCTTAGTCTTGTCAGGTATGCTTTTGTCCAACTATCGGACAGTGCCAGCGACAGTAGATGTGGTCAAGGTCCAGTCTTATGACCTGATAGAGCCTTTAGCAGCACCTTATGTCTACGCGATTGGACTGACACAGGAGCGTTTCCCTAAAATCGCACAAAACAAGAGTCTGCTTAGTGATGAAGATCGCGCTCGGCTCAATGACGCAACGGATTCTCATGCAGAACTGCAGATTGCCAGCTCAGAAAATCTCAAGAAGAATCGCTATACGGCTCTGTCGTTGATGAATTCTGCTACTAAAGAGCTGGTCTTGTCTGCGCCAGCCTTGGTCAATGAAGTAGAGGATAGTATGTCGACCTATCTGCTGGAATTGACTGCAGCTCCGCTTTCCTTGCCCATCATTGTCAAAAAGCCTCAGGCTTCCAGTGACGATATTGGCAGCTACCGAGCTCTACTTTCTCAAATCATCGAGCTCCACCAAGAGGAGATTGACCGAGAGTGGACAGTAGAGGAACAGACTTTTTGGGCAGTAGCTGTGCGGGTTCTCCGCAAGAAGTTAGCAGCAGAAGGTATCAGCATTCCGCAAATCAGCAAGGAACTGAAAACGGAGTCTCTGCAGCCGGAAACTCTGCAAGCCCTCTACCCTCAGGAGCAGCCTATCCGACTTTCAGCGTCTGCTTTAAACGAATACTTCAAAAATCAATATGGCTATTTCATCAAATATATTCTGGGATTACAGGAAGAGTGGACTATTCATCCTGATGCTCGCAGTCATGGGATTTTCCTCCATCGGATCTTTGAAAAGGTCCTGCAGGATGATTCGTCAGCTGATTTTGACCGGCGTTTAGCGCAGGCTATGGAAGAGACCAGCCGAGAGGCCGAGTTTGAGAGTGTCTACAGTGAGTCAGGACAGACCCGTTTTGCGCGCCAGCTCTTGCTAGATACAGCGCGGGCGACCGGTCGTGTGCTGGCTCATCCCACCGGGATTGAGACCATTGGTGAGGAGACTGGCTTTGGCTCAGCTTCTAAGCCTTTCCTGACTTTGGAAAATGGCAGAGCAGTGATCGTGAGCGGTAAGGTGGACCGGATTGACCGTCTGACTAAGACAGAGAGTCTGGGAGTGGTGGACTATAAGTCTGGCGATATTAAGTTCAGCTTTGATAAGTTCTTTAATGGACTGAATTCTCAGCTGCCGACCTATCTGGCAGCGATTGAGGAGTTAGCAGACTATAAAGAGGATAAGGGAACTTTTGGCGCCATGTATTTGCAGATGACCGATCCGATTGTGGCGCTTAAAGATACCAAGACCTTGGCTGATGCAGTCAATCAGTCTATGAAGCCACTGCAGTACAAGGGACTTTTTGTGGCTGATGCTGTCAAGGAGCTTGGTCCGCTCTATGAGAAAAATAAGACCAACTTGCTGAGCCAGGAAGACTTGGACTTGCTGCTGGCCTATAATGCTTATCTCTACAAAAAAGCTGCAGAAGGCATTCTATCAGGCCATTTTGCAGTCAATCCTTATACAGAGAATGGGCGCAGCATTGCACCTTATGTGGAGCAGTTTAAGGCCATTACTGGCTTTGAAGCCAATCTCCATTTGGGACAGGCTCGGCAGCTAGAAAAGTTGGATACAAGCAAGTTTGATAGGCGGCCAACTGGTGAGAAGTTGCGCCAGGCCTGGCTAGAAAAGATGAGGGAGGAGCTGGAAAAATGAAGAGAATTCCTTTTTTAACTGCAGAAGAAATTGCTCTTAAGCAAGCCCAAGAAGCTGCTTCGGACAAGCCACAGAAAAAGACGGCAGAGCAGATTGAGGCCATCTACTCCTCTGGCCAGAATATTCTGGTCTCCGCATCGGCCGGATCAGGTAAGACCTTTGTCATGGTCCAGCGGATTATCGACCAGATTCTTAGAGGTGTTGCTGTCAGTCAGCTCTTTATCTCAACCTTTACCGTCAAGGCGGCAGGCGAGCTAAAAGAGAGGTTGGAGAAGGAACTGGGGCAGGCCTTGAAAGAGGCTGAGAGTCCTGAACTCAAGCAACACCTAGCCCAGCAATTAGCTGACCTGCCAAATGCCGATATTGGTACTATGGACGCCTTTACCCAGAAAGTGCTTAGTCGCTATGGTTACCTGCTTGGTTTGGCGCCGAATTTTCGGATTCTCCAGTCTGCCAGTGAGCAGCTGATTCTGCAAAATGAAGTTTTCAGTCAAGTGTTTGATCGTTACTATGACAGCGAGCGTCAGGCTTTGTTTAGCCGTTTGGTAAAGAACTTTACTGGTAAGCGCAAGGATTTATCAGGTTTCCGAGAGCAAGTTTATCGGATTTACAGCTTTCTGCAGTCAACTAGCAGTCCTCAGCGCTGGCTGGAAGAAACCTTCCTCTATGGCTATGAGCACAGCGACTTTGCAGCAGAAAGAGAGCGGGTATTTGACCAAATCAAATCAGCCCTTTGGGAGCTGGAAGCTTTCTTTTCTGCCCATCTGGAGCATGAAGGAAGAGAATTTGTGGGCGCCAAGTATCAGGAAAATGTCCAAGATGCTCTGACCATCTTAGCAGTCCTGAATGAACTGTCACCGATAGAAGAAACAGGTCAGATTCTCAAACAAATCGTGGCACTTTCCCAACTTTCCAATGGCCAGGCCTTTACAGCTCGGGTTGGCAAGAATGCAGACGAGCTCAAAAAAGAAATGGCCAAGGACTACAATGAAGCTAGGAAGCCTATGATTGAGCGGTTGCGAAGCTTTGACCAGCAGCTTTATCAACTGGACTTTATCGAGCTGCATCAGGAGGAGTGTTTGCCTCTGGTTGAGCTTCTGCGGGATTTTGTGGCGGACTTTGCACAGGCTTACTTGGAGCGGAAGAAAGCAGAAAATGCCTTTGAATTTGGTGACATCAGCCATTTTGCTATTGAGATTTTAGAGACATTCCCAGAGGTGCGTCACTTTTATCAGGAACGCTACCACGAGGTCATGGTGGATGAGTATCAGGATACCAACCACACGCAGGAGCGCATGCTGGACTTGCTTGCCAGAGAGCAAAATCGCTTTATGGTGGGTGATATCAAGCAGTCTATCTACCGCTTCCGTCAAGCGGATCCGCAGATTTTCAGTGATAAGTTTAAAGCCTATCAAGAGGATAGCAGTCAGGGCAAGCTAATCGTCCTTAAGGAAAATTTCCGTAGTCATCTTGAGGTACTGGAAGCGACCAATGATGTTTTTAAACGCCTGATGGATGAAGAAGTTGGGGAAATTGACTACAATGAAACCCACTATTTGGTGGCGGGAAATCCAGCCAAACGCGAGCCTAATCCAGTTAATCGCGCTTCTTTCTTAATCTATGAAGGCTCCAAGGAGAGTCCGGAAGAGGAGGCTGATGAAGGCTTGTCACAGGCAGTATCAGCTGGGGAAGTGGACCTAGTCATCAAGGAAATCATCCGCCTGCACAATGAAGAAGGAGTGGCTTTTAAAGATATTACGCTGCTGACGGCATCCAGAACCCGCAATGATTTGATTTTAGCTGCCTTTGAGCAGCACCAGATTCCGCTGGTACCAGATGATGGCGCAGCAAACTATCTGCAGTCAGTAGAGGTATTGGTCATGCTAGACACCCTGCGGACCATCAATAATCCACTGAATGACTATGCCCTGACCGCCCTTCTCAAGTCTCCCATGTTTGACTTTGGTGAGGACGAGCTGGCTCGGCTGTCCCTGCAGGCCAGTCAAGAGCGTTCTCAGGAAAATCTTTATGAAAAGCTGGTTAATGCCCTTGAAGGTAGAGGTTTGAATCCTGCTTTAGTCACCCAGGAACTGCAGAAAAAGCTGCAGCATTTCCATGAGACCCTACAAAGCTGGCGGACCTATTCCAAGACGCATTCGCTGTATGATTTGATTTGGAAGATTTACCAGGACCGTTTCTACTATGACATGGTGGGGACTCTGGTCAATGGTGCCCAGAGACAGGCCAATCTCTATGCTCTCTCTTTGCGGGCTAATGAGTATGAAAAATCTAGCTTTAAGGGTCTCTCTCGCTTTATCGGGATGATAGACCGTATCTTGGAAAATCAGCACGATCTAGCTAGTGTGCCAGTGGCGGCACCTAAGGATGCCGTTCGTCTCATGACCATTCATAAGAGTAAAGGGCTGGAGTTCAAGTATGTCTTCCTGCTCAATATGGACAAGGCCTTCAACCGTCAGGATAGCAGCTCTGCTATTATCCTTAGCCGGACCAAAGGAGTTGGCATCAAGTATGTAGCGGATGTATCGGTGTCTGTGGAAGATCCTTATGCGCCAAATCAGCTGCGCATTTCCATGGATACGCTGCCTTATCAGCAGAATCTAGCAGAGCTGCAGTTGGCTAGTCTGTCTGAGCAGATGCGCTTGCTTTATGTGGCCATGACGCGAGCTGAAACCAAGCTCTATCTGGTCGGCAAGGGCAGTCAAGAGGCCTTGGATAAGCGTCAGTGGGGCAAGAGCCAACAAGGGCGTTTGTCTGCCAGTCTGCGCAGCCAGCTCAACAATTTCCAAGACTGGCTCTATGCCATTCAGGCTGTTTTTTCTGATGAGAATCTTGCCTACGAGACTCGTTTTGTCACTGATGAGGAGCTAACTGCTGAAGAGATAGGGCAGGTTAATGAGCCTGTGCTCTTTCCATTGGATGATTTGGCAGATAATCGTCAGTCGGATGATATCCGTCGGGCTCTGGATATTTTAGAAAGTGTGGACCGGCTGAACAGCCAGTACCGTTCTGCCATTGAGCTGCCTAGTGTGCGAACTCCAAGCCAGATTAAGAAGTTTTATGAGCCGATCATGGATACGGATGGCCTGGATATCATGGATGAGCGAGCAGCTTTTCGGCCTCAGCCTAACTTTGACTTGCCTGATTTTGGCAAGAAAGCCAAAGTGACTGGGGCGCAAGTCGGCAGTGCCGTTCATGAACTCATGCAGCGGATTCCTTTGGATGGCCGTCCCAGCATGGCTGTACTTCGTTCTGCCTTGGCTCAGGTTCAGGCCGATGAAGCGGTCAAAAAGCAGATTCAGCTGCCTAAGATTGCATCTTTCTTCGAGACGGATTTGGGGCGACTCTTGATTGAGAACAGTGACAGAGTTCGTCGAGAAGCACCGTTTGCCATGCTCAAGAGGGATGACGCTAGCGGTCAGGAATTTGTTTTGCGGGGTATTTTGGATGGTTACCTGCTTTTTGAGGACCGAATCATTCTCTTTGACTACAAGACGGATAAATACAAGGATTCGTCTGAGTTGATTGCTCGCTACCGTGGCCAGCTAGACTTATATGCTCAAGCTCTCAGCCGTTCTTATGGCATTTCGCAGATTGAAAAATATTTGATTCTGCTAGGCGGTGAGCAGCTGCAAGTAGTTCAGGTGGACTGATTAGTTTGTCGTGTCTGGAAAGGAAGGAAGCGGATGGAGCAGTTAGAACGCATTCAAAAAATGGAAAAGCACCTGAATAAATATTCTCAGGTATTGGCAAGAGCTCAGGAAGCTTTAGCTGAGCTGGATCGCTGCCAGTCAGATTATATCCAGCTGAGGGACTACTATACCGGTCAGGAATTTTTTGATGATTTAGAATTCTCGAATGGACCGGATTTCCCTGAAAATATGGCTTGCGGCGTTTTAAGCGAAGATGCTGTCTATGACCTGATGGGGGAGCATTTTGAAACAGCGATTAATCTGTTGGACTTGTCTAGTGCTATGCTGAAAGAACGTTAATTTATTTAGAAAGAAAAAAATAATTAATTTTTTTCAATTTTCCTCTTGCTTTTTAATAAAAATTCATGTAGAATATTCAACAATAAATTGAAAGCGATGAGAGAAAAAGTCTAAGACAAGAAACAGAGAATGCCTAATGGTGAGACGGCATGCAATCCTTAGACGACACATTCTTGAGTGCGGATGCGAAATCAGTCAGCAGTCTGAGACTAGTGTCCGACGGCTGATTGCCGTTATCAATCTGGAGTCCCGTACTCCCAGAGGGTCCTCAGGCGACTGAGGGCTGAATAAAGGTGGAACCGCGTGTCAACGTCCTTGCAAAGTTTTTTTGCGAGGGCTTTTTATTATATTTAAACTAGAAGATTTCCCTATTTTCCTTTAGCAAAGTGGTAAATTTCGTCTTCAATTTTTTAGAAGCCCAAAAATAAGTGTCAGATAATGGCTAGTGTGTGAAAGAGAGGTGGCAAGATGGTTAAGCTAAAAGGTCTCAGGCAGATCAATCCCTATGTAGCAGGGCAGCAGCCCAATGAGCCAGACATGATTAAGCTCAATACCAATGAAAATGCTTATGGACCAAGTCCTAAAGTGGCAGATGCTCTACAGAACTTTGAGGCCCAAGAGTTGCGCAAATATTCCAGTTTGGATCAGGCGGAGCTCTGTCAAGCTTTGGCGGCAAACCTGGGTGTATCGCCCGACCAGCTCATTATTGGTAACGGGAGTGACGACATCTTGTCCATGGCTTTCCTGGCTTTCTTTAACAGCGGCGAGTCGGTCTTATTTCCGGACTTGACCTATGGTTTTTACAAGGTTTGGGCGGACCTTTACCATGTGCCTTTTCGAGAAATCCCTTTGACAGATGATTTTGAGGTCCATCCGTCAGATTATTTTGGAGATAATGGCGGCATTATCCTAGCCAATCCCAATGCTCCGACGGGGATCTATCTGCCGCTGGATCAGTTGGAGGAAATTCTGGCGTCCAATCAGGATGTGGTAGTGGTGGTTGATGAGGCCTACATTCACTTCGGCGGTCAATCTGCCCTGCCTCTTCTAGAAACCTATCCCAACCTCTTTATCACGCGGACCTTTTCCAAGGATGCGGCCTTGGCTGGTCTGCGGGTGGGCTACGGCATCGGTCATTCAGACTTAATAGCTGTCATGAAAGCTGTTAAGGACTCCGTCAATCCTTACTCAGTGGATCTGTTAGCAGAGCGCTTAGCCCTTGCGGTAGTGGAAGATTGGGATTATTATTTGGAGACCGGTAGAGCCATTCAAGAGACCCGAGATTGGTTTGCTGGAGAATTGGCTGCGCTGGATTTCCAAGTCCTGCCTAGTCAGACCAACTTTGTCCTAGCGCAGCCTACTAGAATCTCTGCAGCAGAGCTTTTCCAGAAGTTAGAGGAGCGTCGGATTTATGTGCGGTATTTTCCAAAGGCAGAACGAATCAAAGACTTCCTGCGCATCTCTATCGGACGGCGAGAAGAGATGGAAGCAGTCCTGGCAGCTATCAAGGGAATTTGCAGCTGCTGAGAGTTTGACTCAAAGCCAGCCAGTGTAAGAATAGAGTAAGAAAGGAAAGCAGCCTATGAATAAAATCACCCTTCCGATTGGCATGCATGACAAGCTTTTCAAGAGGGCGCGTGTGACCTACGAGATTGAGCGGGACATCAGTGATTTCCTGATGGCTCAGGGTTTCAATCGGATTGACACGCCGACTTTGGAGCATTTTGAGGTCTTCAGTGACCATGTGGAGCCCCATCATTATCATCTTTTCGATAAAAAAGGCGAGCTATTGGTGCTGAGGCCAGATGTGACCAGCCAGATTGGTCGGGTTATTGCTTCGACCAGGGTGCATACGCCGACCAAGTTTTCCTATTCGGGCAAGGTCTTTCACTATCAAGAAGAGCTGCGAGGTCTTGCCAACGAGCTCAGTCAAGCTGGTATTGAGATTATCGGCTATCCAGCTCGCGAGGCGGTGCTTGAGGCTATCAAGACAGCCAAGCAGTCGCTGGATTTGGCGCAGGTAAAGTCTTATCAGTTCGAGTTTTCCCATGCAGCAATCCTGCAGACAATTTTAGAGAGTCTGGCTTTGGATCCGCAGGAGGAGGCCCAGCTGCTAGATTATATTCGCAAGAAAAACAGGACGGGAATCTTTGAATTCACCCAGACCAGGCCTAGTGAATTTGATGATTTTTTACAAGAGCTTCCCTATCTGTTTGGTCCTAGCCAACAGGTTTTAGCTAGGGCTAGAGAGCTGGTTGACAACGAGCGGATATTGACGGCTTTAGATGATGTAGAGCAGGTTCTGCAGAGCCTATCAGGCTTGCTGGAGCAGACAATTATGGACTTGGGTCAGGTAGCGACCATGCCTTACTATACTGGATTGACCTTCAAGGTCTTTGGCGACCGAGTGCCAGATGCTTTTCTGTCTGGTGGTCGCTATGACCAACTTTTCAAGCGCTTCGGGGCAGCAGAGCTGACAGCTATCGGCTGGTCCTTAGACATTGACAGTGTCTATCAGGCCATTCATGATGACCTACCTGACGAGAGCGGAAAGGAAGGTGACAGCAGATGAGTCAGATTACTATTGCCCTGACCAAGGGGCGGATTGAGGAAGATACGGTCAAGCTCTTGACCCAGGCTGGCTTTGATATGTCCTTCATGGCAGACAAGGGGCGCAGCTTGATTTTTGAAAGCCCAGACAGTCGCTTTCGCTTTCTTTTGGTCAAAGGGCCTGACGTGACGACCTATGTGCGCCATGGAGTCGCTGATTTGGGCATTGTCGGCAAGGATATTCTCTTTGAGCATCCGACTGGCTATCTGGAGCTGCTGGATCTGAACTTTGGCCTTTGTAAATTCTCACTGGCCTCGGTGCCCAGCTATGACCCTCATGATCACAAGCGCAAGCGGATTGCGACCAAGTACCCGACGGTGGCGACTGATTATTTTAATCAAAAGGGGGAGGATGTAGAAATCATCTCCATCCAAGGCAGTGTGGAGATTTCACCGGTGCTGGGTCTGGCGGATGCCATTGTTGATATTGTGGAGACGGGGCATACCCTGTCAGCTAACGGCCTGCTGGTTTTTGAGGACATTTGTCGGGTGTCGGCCCGGCTCATTGCCAATCAGGCTTCCCTGAAAAATAACCCGGATATCATGCCTTTTGTGGCAAAGATTGAATCCCTAGTAGGAAGAAGAGAGGTGGCTTTTAAATGACAATTATCAAGCGTTTAAGCGGAAGTAACGAAGAAATTTCACGGATTTTATACGAAGAGCAGCTGCAGCTTAGTCAGCAGAACTTAGATGTGGAAGAAGCGGTGGCTGAGATTATTGAAACGGTCAAACAAGACGGTGACCAAGCTTTAAGAGACTATACCATGCTCTTTGACAAGGTTGAGGTGACAGACTTTGAGATTGGGCAGGAGCTAATTGACCAGGCTTTTGAGGAGATTGATCCAGAGGTCTTGGCCGCCCTGAAAAATGCCCAAGCTAATATCGAATCCTACCACCGCCAGCAGTTGGATACCGGTTTTGAGGACAGTCCCAGTGAGGGCGTTGTCCGTGGTCAGTTGATTCGGCCGATTGAGCGGGTCGGCACCTATGTACCTGGCGGCACCGCAGCCTATCCCTCCTCCGTCCTCATGAATGTTATCCCGGCTAAGATTGCCGGTGTCAAAGAAATCATCATGATTACACCGCCCCAAGAGCACTTTACCCCAGCGATCTTGGTCGCAGCCAAGCTGGCTGGGGTGGATCGGATTTTCCAAATTGGTGGAGCCCAAGGTGTAGCAGCTCTGGCTTATGGTACTGAGACCATTCCCAAGGTGGATAAGATAACTGGGCCGGGTAATATCTTTGTGGCTACAGCCAAGAAGATGGTTTATGGTGTCGTGGGAATTGACATGATTGCTGGGCCTTCGGAGATTGGAGTTATTGCGGATCGTTCAGCTAGTCCTGTCTATGTGGCAGCTGACCTCTTATCGCAAGCCGAGCACGACAAGCTGGCTCGGGCTATTCTGGTGACCGATTCAGAGGAGCTGGCAGACCAAGTGGAAGCAGAGCTAGACAGACAGCTGAAAGAGCTGCCGCGGGAGGAAATCGCGCGTGCTTCGATTGAGAACAACGGCCGCATCATCCTTGCACCTTCTAAGGAAGCCATGTTTGAGCTCATGAATCAGGTGGCACCTGAGCATTTGGAAATTGCCATGGATGATGCCTACAGCTATCTGGATCAGGTTGAAAATGCTGGCTCTGTCTTTCTGGGGCATTATACTAGTGAGCCAATCGGTGACTACTATGCGGGAGCCAATCACGTTTTACCGACAACCAGCACCAGCCGTTTTTCATCAGCTCTGGGAGTCTATGACTTCATCAAGCGCATCCAGTACACCCAGTACAGCCGTGCTGCTGTAGGTGCGGCTGACAAAGATATTACCAGTCTGGCCTATGCAGAAGGACTGCAGGGACATGCCAAGGCCATCGAAGCCCGCAGACAGGAAAAATAAAAGGAGTTGCCATGAGACAAGCTGAAATCAAGCGTAAAACACAGGAGACCGATATTGAACTGGCTGTCAATCTCGACCAACAGGAGCCGGTAGCTATTGAGACTGGTGTCGGATTCTTTGACCACATGCTGACCCTTTTTGCCCGCCACAGTAGGATTTCTCTGACGGTCAAGGCTGAAGGCGACCTTTGGGTGGACAGCCACCATACGGTTGAGGATGTGGGCATCGTATTAGGACAGGCTCTGCGTCAGGCTTTGGGAGACAAGGCAGGTATCAACCGCTACGGTACTAGCTTTGTACCCATGGACGAAACACTGGGTATGGCTAGTTTGGACTTATCCGGTCGCTCCTATCTGGTCTTTGAGGCGGATTTTGATAATCCCAAGCTAGGGAATTTTGATACCGAGCTGGTGGAGGAATTTTTCCAAGCCCTAGCTTTTAATCTGCAGATGAACCTGCACCTGAAAATCCTTCATGGCAAGAACAGCCACCACAAGGCGGAAAGCCTCTTTAAAGCGACTGGTCGAGCTCTGCGGGAGGCTATTACCATAAATCCAGAGATACATGGAGTCAACTCCACCAAGGGCTTGCTCTAGCTTGTCCTTCTGAGTGAAAGGAGTTGATGCAGAGATGATGATTGTTATTGATTATGACGCGGGTAATACTGCCAATGTCCTCCGTGCTCTGGCTCAGGTCGGAGTAGAAGCGTGCCTGTCAGCAGATTCGCAGGAAATTTTGGACGCAGATGGTTTGATTTTACCAGGTGTTGGTGCTTTTCCTACTGCCATGCAGGAGTTGGAAAGGCGAGGGCTGGTCTCGGTCATCCAGCAGGCTGTGGCTGATGGCAAGCCTCTCTTGGGTATTTGCTTAGGCATGCAGCTCCTGCTGGAGTCTGGATTGGAGAATGGTCAAAGCTCTGGACTGGGCTTGATTCCCGGTGTTTGCCGTCGGATTCCGGATCAGGCTGGTCTGCCTGTGCCTCACATGGGCTGGAATGACTTACAGATCCAGCAGTCGTCTGCTTTGACAGCTGGTCTTGATGGCCAGTCAGTCTATTTCGTCCATAGCTACTATACGGATGTTTCGGAGGAGTACTTGGATGTGACGGCTGATTATGGGCTGCCTATCCCAGCCATGATTCACCGAGGATCGGTCTTTGGCTGTCAGTTTCACCCAGAAAAGTCAGGTGCTGTAGGCCTCGGTATCCTAGAGAAGTTTAAGGAGTATGTCTATGAAAATACTGCCCGCTATTGATATCAAAGACGGCCAGGCCGTCCGCCTTTTTAAAGGGGATTTTAGTCAGAAGACGGTAGTCAATCCCGATGTTTTGGAGCAAGCTCGAGTTTTCAAAGAAGCCGGGGTTACCATGATTCATGTGGTTGACTTGGACGGAGCCTTAGAAGGTCGGGCGGCCAATCGAGATTTGATTGCCCAGATTAAAGCGGAAACTGGTCTAGCTATCCAAGTCGGGGGCGGCATCCGCAGTCTGGAGCAGATTGAAGATTACCTGGCGGTTGGCATTGACCGTGTCATTATTGGCTCTATGGCTGTTAAGAATCCTGAATTTGTTGAGGCTGCGCTGGAGCGCTTTGGAAGCAGCAAAATCGTGATTGGCATTGATGCGAAAAAGGGGCTGGTTGCGACTGAGGGCTGGCTAGAAACCAGCAGTCAGGACTATATCAGTCTGGCGCTGGCCATGGAAAAAATCGGTGTCCGTCTCTTCGTCTATACAGATGTGGACAGAGACGGGACTCTCACTGGCCCCAATATCCAGCATTATCAAAAATTGCTGGCGTCCCTCAAGCATGCTCAAGTCATTGCCTCTGGCGGCATCCAGTCAGCGGATGACTTAGAAGAGCTGAAAAAACTGGGCTTGGCTGGTGCCATTGTGGGCAAGGCCTATTACAGTGGACGAATTAGCCTAGAGCAGATCAAGGAAGCAGAAAGGGGCTAGTCATGCTGAAAAAACGAATCATTCCCTGTCTGGATGTCAAGGACGGCCGGGTGGTCAAGGGTATCAACTTTGTCAATCTGACTGATGTGGGAGATCCAGTTGATGCGGCCAAGGCTTACTATGAAGCAGGCTGCGATGAGTTGGTCTTTCTGGACATCACCGCCACCCATGAGGAGAGGGACACGACGGTCGAGATGGTCCGGCGCGTAGCGGAGCAGGTTTTCATTCCCTTTACCGTCGGGGGCGGCATTCGTACGGTTGAGGACATGAAGCGGATGCTGCAGGCTGGGGCGGATAAGGTTGCGGTTAATTCCTCAGCATTGGCAAATCCTCAGCTTTTAGCTGACTGCGCTGAGAAATTCGGCAGGCAATGCGTGGTGCTGGCCGTGGATGCTAAGAAAGAAGCGGATGGCAGCTGGCATGTCTATCTGGCTGGCGGCCGAAAGGACAGCGGTCGCGACCTGTTAGACTGGGTCCAAGAAGCTGTCAGTCTTGGAGCGGGGGAACTTCTTTTGACCAGTATGGACAAGGACGGTACCAAGTCTGGTTTTGACTTGCCAATGCTGGAAGCTGTCTCTCAAGTGGTTTCCGTTCCTATCATCGCCTCTGGTGGTGCTGGCAGTAGCCAGCATATCCTAGAAGTTTTTGAAAAGACTGCAGCGACAGGTGCCTTGGCAGCTTCAATTTTCCATTATGGTCAGGTCTCCATCTCAGATACCAAAAAAGCCATGCAGGAAGCTGGATTGGAGGTGCGCATCTGATGACAGAAGTAAAGTTAGATTTTCAAAAACAAGGCGGTCTCATACCTGCCATTATCTTAGACCACACCAGCAAAGAAGTCCTCATGTTAGCCTATCTCAATGAAGAAGCCTACCATCTGACCCGCACAAGCGGTCAGATGTGGTACTGGAGCCGGTCACGCCAGGAGCTTTGGCATAAGGGAGCCACCAGCAGCCACTACCAGACTGTCAAAAAAATCACAGCTGATTGCGACCTAGATACCCTGCTGATCGAGGTAGACCAGCTGGGAGCAGCCTGCCACACCGGTGCTAAATCCTGCTTTTTCCATACAATCTGGGATGAAGAAGACGGCAAAACTGACTAAAAGCTCCCTTACTTTAGTACTTGGTTAATGCAAGAATAAAACTAAGAGGTCAGTATCGAGCCTCCGGCCCGCCATTGGAAAGAATTGCTTTTTATAGTAAAATAAGGACAGTAACAAGGAGATACTATGCTAGAAAACCTCTATCAAGAA
This sequence comes from Streptococcus sanguinis, assembly GCF_900475275.1. Taxonomy (NCBI): domain Bacteria; kingdom Bacillati; phylum Bacillota; class Bacilli; order Lactobacillales; family Streptococcaceae; genus Streptococcus; species Streptococcus sanguinis. The sequence goes on from NZ_LS483364.1 coordinate 915,212, forward strand.
GCCCTCAAACGCAAAAAAGAGCCCAAGGAAGGCTCCTATACCAGCTATCTCTATGACAAGGGGCTGGACAAGATTCTCAAAAAAGTTGGTGAAGAAGCGACTGAAGTAGTCATTGCGGCCAAAAACGCTGATAAGAACGAGATGGCCAATGAGACAGCTGATCTGCTCTACCATCTGGCGGTCGCTCTCGTCGAGACCGGCGTCAGTCTGGAAGAGGTCGAGACCGTCCTCCAGGCCCGTCAGGGCAAGCAGAGCCGGATTCACGACCGACCTGAAATTGACCATTACTAAGCGGATATAAGATCTACAGAAAGGCGGTCTAGCATGCGCGACAACCATCTTCATACCTATTTTTCCTATGATTCTGAGGCGGATTTCTGTGACTATCTGGACCATTACGAGGGCGAGATTGTCACCACTGAGCACTACGATTTGTCCAATCCTTACCCTTACGAAGCTGCCTCGCCCCACGATGATGTGCCTGACTATGAGGCCTATTCAGCAAAAATAGCAGAGCTGAACCAGCAATATGGCAACCGCATCAAAAAGGGCATTGAAATTGGCTATTACGCTCCGCGTAAAGACGATATCCTAGCTTTCCTAGCGGACAAGGATTATGACCTCAAGCTCCTGTCTGTCCACCACAATGGCAGTTTTGACTATCTGGAAGATCCAGTCTTGCAGCTGGATAAGATGGAGCTGATTCCCCGCTACCTGAGAGAGTTAGAAGAGGCTATTGAGGCTGTGCAAGCAGATGTACTAGCTCACTTTGACTATGGTTTCCGAAAATTTGCGCTTACCGTAGAGGAGTTAAAAACTTTTGAACCAGAGCTGCGACAGCTTTTTCAAAAGATGATTGACCATGGTCTGGCCTTTGAGCTCAACTGCAAGTCCATGTATCTATATGGTCACGAGGAACTCTATATCTACGCTCTCTATCTAGTTAAGGAGCTGGGCGGTCAGCGCTTTTCAGTGGGATCAGACGGACACAAGTTGGAGCATTTCCGATTGCAGTTTGACCGAGTTGCCAAAATCTTAGCGGAGGCCGGCATAGGTGAAGAGCAGTTGATCTAGAAGGAGAAATCATGGCCGAGATCCGGCCCTTAAAACCAGAGGAAATCCCGCTCTTAGAGGAATTTCTTTACCAAGCTATTTTTATCCCCTCAGGTCTAGCGCCGCTTTCTAGAAGCATCCTGAAAGAGCCAGATTTAGAGATGTATATCAAGGACTTTGGTCAGCAGCCAGATGATTGGGCTTTAGCAGCAGAAGTGGACGGCCTGCTGGTCGGAGTAGTTTGGGTTCGGATCATGAAAGATTACGGCTATTTTGACGACCAGACACCCTCTCTATCCATTTCATTCCTGCCTGACTTCAGAGGGCAAGGACTAGGCCAGCAGTTGATGACGGCCATGCTGGACTTGCTCAAGGCCAAAGGCTACCCAAGTGTCTCCCTCTCCGTTTCCAAAGATAATCCCGCCGTTCGCTTTTATCAAAGACTGGGCTTTGTTACGGTTGAAGAGAGGGAAGATGACTATTTGATGCTGTGCCGATTGTAATAAGGAAAGAAAACTCATGAAATTAGAACGATTAATTTATATTCTGCTAGCCCTTTTGAATAAAAGACAGATAACAGCTAAAGAAATTGCTGAACGTTTTGAAATATCTACTCGTACCGTATATCGAGATATGGATACGCTCAGCTTAGCTGGAATCCCTATCTACTCAGAACGCGGAGATAAGGGTGGCTTTTATATACCAGATGACTACAAGATGGACAGCAGCTTTTTCACAGAAGAAGAAAAGCAGTTTATCATCAATATGAGCCAAAATGTCGGCAAAATCGTTGGTCGTCCAAGTTTTGGCAGCCTTGAGCATAAGTTTGCTTCTCAAGAGTCGACCGATAAGGTTAACCCTTTTTACTTCGATCTTACTTCCTGGTCTCTCAATACAAATTATTTACTTGAAATTGAGCAGGCTATACAAACTGGGAAGAAAATTTCCTTTTCTTATTTTTCTAAAAAACAAGAACAAAGCCGGAGAACGATTCTTCCTTATCGTCTGATTTTTAAGCTAAATGCTTGGTATGTTATCGGATATTGCTTAGACAAGTTAGATTTTCGTTTTTTCAAACTCAGCAGGATTCGTGATTTGCAGTTAGTAGAGGAGGCTGTCGACGTTGGAGATTATCCGCTTTTATCTCAAGAAAAGTTAGAGCTTTTTCTCAATCCATCCAAAGATAAAGTTGAGAGCAGTAAAGAAGAAATAGAGCTAATTTTTGAAGAATCTGCGCTTCCAAAAATTTATGACCATTTCACAGAAGAAGAAATCACTGTTGAGCAAACCAGAATAAAGGTCCATGCTTTCAGAGCATTAACACCGGCTTTTTTTGAATTGATTTTAAGTTTTGCTCATCAAGTAAAAGTAATATCGCCAAAAAAACTACAGGATAAATTAATTGATTCTCTTCAAAAAAATCTTCAGCAATATGACAGACTGTAGTCATATTGCTTTTTGTATAATCTTAAATGGCTTGAAGATCTCATTGTTTGAGTGCTTGCCTAAATTATTTTTGGAGGTTCCAAATGGATACAAGAAGATTAGCAGAAAGCTATTTTACCGCAGTCAATAAAGGTGGCTGGGAAGATTTCGTAGCTGAAAACTTTAATTATGGTATGTGCGACAGTCAGGAAATCAGGCGAGGTCGAGATGTTTATCTGCAAGGTGCAGGTCAATTCTATGCTTTGAACCAGCATCTTGAAGTGAAGAAGTTATTGGTAGAGGGACGAGAAGTAGCGGCTTTAAATCGCTATCGCCTGCAGTCGCCACACGGAAAGGAACTAGAATTGGATGTCGCAGAATTTTTAAAATTTGACGAATCAGACAAATTAATTGCATCCAACATTTACTTTGATACTCATCGTTTCCAAGAGTTTATGCAAGGGAAATAACTATGACAAAAGACCGCTCAAACAGCGGCCTTTTGTATTATAGTTTATGTTAGAAGGAGCCTCCGCCTCCTCCGCCCCCACCACCTGAGAAGCCACCTGAAATACCAGATGACAAGCTGAAGTAGCTACTTGAGCTGGGAGGATTCAATGAAATATCAACATTGCTAAAGCCTGTAGCAAAACCTGTAGATATATTACTGAAGAAGAAACTTTCAAGATTTGTTTCTTTTAATTGAATGTCTCTTCCTTTTAATGTTTGACTGACTTTTTCCGCATAGCCAAAAAGAGTCGCATATACTAGAATTCGATTCCAGAGAATGATTCCCTCTACCTCAGTTTGACTAAGATGAGAAATATCGCGCAGCATGTTGGAGAAGCTCTGCCATTCAATTACTTCTTCTCTAAATTCCTTTTTTAGGTATCTATCTGCCATTCGATTCAATTTTATTTGAGCTGCTTTCCCAAGGAACCACGCGACAAATAGAAGCAAAGGATAAATGTAGGAATATGAGTAATCAAACTGTCCGGTAGTAAAAGGATTATAAAAAAGAGAACCTAAAGAGAGAATAATAATACCAATATAATAGGAAATATAAGCTAATGAAACAGGTCTTTCTTCTTTTTTGCTTATTTTACGGTATCGTATAGGGAGATTTAAATCGACTCTTTCTTGACGGACATAGTTCGCAACAGTACGTAGAGCCTCTTGAAATTTCTGTCGTGTAGAAGACTTGGAGCTTTGTTGGTAATCTGGGAACATCGTATCAGGAGTAACTTTATCCTTATCGCCAAAGACCATTTCCAACAGTTTTATCTCGTAGCGACTTAGGTTATCTAAGTGAACAATTTCCAGTTTCTCTCCTGATCTTCCAATGCGAAATTTTATATTTCCTCTGTCAATCAGATCCATTAAAGTAGCCTGTACTAAACTAGAAAAGCTAGGAGTTCCTGTTTTTCTAGTATGAGCAAGAGATTTTTCAATTGATATATTATAGATATTGTATGCAAGTTGCAGAGGAGTAAGATTCTGAGGCGGTTCATAGAGTCGCGTATTTTTAGGAAGCTTGTTTAGATAATAAAATCTTAGTAAATAGTAAAGAAAGCAAGCCAGACTTATAATCAGAAACGAGAGAGCAATGACTGGACCTAGTACATAAATTATAAAGCTATGTTGCTTCTGTTTTTGTTCAATTTCTTTTTCCTTCTCTTCAAATTGCTTGCGGTGGGTTGAAGGGATAATACTGGCAGTATCAATATCTGTAAATATACTCTTGTCCCAAGCGCCGTGCAATTCAAGTTTTGTTCCTTTTGTGAGATTATTTGACCTAACCGCCAGAATCTGATTTAATTTTTCTACCTTTGGTTGGTTTTTATTGAAGCCTGTATGGGCGAAAAGCTGAGCACTAGTATCGAAACGATCCGTAGAAACAGAAAAATATAATCGTCGAATATCCGCATCCCAATCAGAAATAGGTATCCAATTCAGCTCAGCTATATCTTGATACACCCAAAGCATGTTTTGTAATTTCCAAGTTATAGTGATAATGACTTGATCACCAGATTTACCAGAATTATAGATTGTAATCTTTTTTCCGTCTTTTACAGCCTCTTCTTTTATCTTTTGTGGTGATTTTTCCTGTCCATTGGTGATAATATCTATCTTAGGATTGTCTTCGATTTGAAAGCCTTTAGGCATCTTGCCAGCCTGGCCCAGCGTGATATATTGGCCGTTATAGGAACTGTCGTATTCAAAAGTTACTTCCTCTGTAAAAGTGGCTGTATTATCGCTATGCAGCTCTAGCTGTCCTACATAGGATGTAATCCTGCTCTCGACATCGTCAGCCAATATGTGACGAGGAACAAAGATGCAAAATAATGAAGTAAGAAGTGCTAGGCTAAGCAGTAGTCTGTTAAAACTGTAGGTGTTTTTCATAAACCTTCCTTTCGATAATGACTTATTATAACACGTTTCTAAAGCTCTGTCTTAATCTATTTTTCAGTAACCAATAACTTCTACAATGCTTTATCGTATTATTTGTAAGTTTTCTTGCCAAGTGGTAAAATAAAGCCGAAATAAAATATGTTCTCCTAGAGCAATCTAATCGATTAGGAACAATTAATTTGACTGTTCTTCGTAGTAATATAAAGGAGTTGATTTTATGACTAATACTAGGCGAGCAGTGCTAGCACTGAGCTTGGGTGTTTTGTTATTGCTAGCAGTGGGAATTCTACTACAGGTTCATTTTTGGAGAATGATCTTTTTGCTAGGTCTATTCTTTTTTGCTGAAGTATTTATCATCTGGTACTCGGGAAGTAAGTCTAAGTCGCAGATTAATGGCAGGCAAAGCCTTGACCTCTTCTGGCTTTATATCAAACGCTTGAAAATCTTTTATGTCACAATTGTGTGTCTCGCAATTCCTTTCGTTTCTCTGTCTTCCAATCCTGCTTTCGATTTGTTTTTTGTGCTTGAGTTGTTAGTATTCTTGCTCTTAAGCAATTATATCTTTAGCTCTCAGGGCATTCAACCGCCCAAGAAAGAGAGGGCTCTTAGAGTATAATAGCTTTGTTTGCAGCAGTCAATTTGATTGCTGTTTTTTCAAAAAAAGCCTGGATTTTTCCAGGCTTTTTAGTGAAATGTGCAGGCTTAGTGTGCTACACGTTTGCGAGCTGCTTTTTTACGGTTTTCTTCGATGAAAGCCGCTTTTTGTTCTTCAGGTTCGATGACTTTTTTCTTAACTGCATATACTGCGCCTGCCACAGCAGCAACAGTAGCTGCAACTCCTGTAAGAACGCCTTTTCCAAATCCTTTAGCCATGTGATTTCTCCTTTTCTGAACTTTTATTATTTATGTTATAATTAATAGTAACGAAAAATCAAAATTTTTTCAAGGAAAAAAGATGAAAACCAAGATAATTGTGATAGTGGGGCCTACGGCGGTCGGAAAAACGGCTCTGAGTATCGAGGTAGCCAAGCGATTCAATGGCCAAATCATCAGCGGTGACAGTCAGCAGGTCTATCGTGGCTTAGATATTGGCACGGCTAAGATTCGTCCGGAGGAGCAAGAGGGCATTCCCCATCATCTGCTGGATGTGCGGAAGGTTGGAGAAAGCTACTCAGCCTATGATTTTGTGACTGAGGCAGCTCAGGCTATTCGTGAGATTGCGGCTCAAGGTCAGCTTCCCATCATTTGCGGTGGCACAGGGCTCTATATCCAGAGCTTGCTTGAGGGCTACCATCTGGGCGGCACTGTCCCTCACGAGGAGATTCTGACCTATCGGGCGCAGCTGGACAGTTGGTCAGATGAAGCTTTGTTTAGGAAAATAGCAGAGCTGGGTATCGAGATTCCACAGATAAATAGACGTAGGGCTATGAGAGCGCTGGAGATTGTCCATCTGGGAGGTTCGCTAGAAAACAGTCAGCCAGATTATGAAGCCTTGCTGATTTGTCTAGATGATGAGCGGGAGCGGCTTTATGAGCGAATTAATCAGCGAGTAGATCTGATGATAGAAGCTGGACTTTTAGAAGAAGCCCGTTGGCTGTTTGAGAAAGCTCCGACCAGTCAAGCCAGCAAGGGTATCGGCTACAAGGAACTTTTCCCCTACTTTGAAGGGCAGATGAGCCTTGAAGAGGCCGTGGACAAGCTCAAGCAGAATACCCGCCGTTTTGCCAAGCGACAGCTGACTTGGTTTCGCAACCGGATGTCCGTGACCTTTTATCAGGTGGGAAATCCAGACTATAAAAATCAGGTTATGGAGGACATCAGGAAGTTTTTGGACAAGTAGCTGGCTGACCAAGTCTTAGTAAGGATATGAGATGATAGAAACAGAGAAAAAAACAGAGCGAGTCTTTCTGGTCGGTGTGGAACTAGCAGACACGGAGAATTTTGACCTATCTATGGAGGAGCTGCAAAGTCTGGCTAAGACTGCAGGGGCTGAGGTAGTCGGCTCCTATAGCCAGAAGCGGGAAAAGTATGACAGCAAGACCTTTGTCGGTTCTGGTAAGTTAGAAGAAATCCGGCAGATGGTTGATGCCGAAGAGATTTCGACCGTCATCGTCAATAACCGTCTGACACCTCGCCAAAATGTCAATCTGGAGGAAAGCTTGGGCGTTAAGGTCATTGATCGCATGCAGCTGATTTTAGATATTTTTGCCATGAGGGCTAGGAGTCATGAGGGCAAACTTCAGGTGCACCTGGCCCAACTCAAGTACCTGCTGCCTCGCTTGGTTGGGCAGGGTATTATGCTCAGCCGTCAAGCTGGTGGAATCGGCTCCCGTGGTCCTGGTGAAAGCCAGCTGGAGCTCAATCGACGCAGTGTACGCAATCAGATTCATGATATTGAGCGCCAGCTCAAGGCAGTGGAGAAAAATCGGGCGACCGTTCGTGAAAAACGGTTGGAATCCAGTATTTTCAAAATCGGCCTCATCGGTTATACCAATGCTGGCAAGTCTACGATCATGAACTGCTTGACTGGTAAGAGTCAGTATGAGGCTGACGAACTCTTTGCGACGCTAGACGCCACGACCAAGAACATCAACCTAAGTGGCCAGCTCAATGTCACTCTGACAGACACAGTTGGCTTCATTCAGGATTTGCCGACGGAGCTGGTGTCAAGCTTTAAGTCTACTCTAGAGGAGAGTAAAAATGTTGATTTGCTGGTCCATGTTATTGATGCTAGTGATCCACACCATGAGGAACACGAAAAGACTGTCCTCGACATTATGAAAGAGCTGGACATGCTGGATATTCCTCGGCTGACACTCTATAACAAAGCGGACAAGGCTGAGGATTTTACTCCGACCCTGACTCCATATTTTTTGATTTCAGCTAAAGCGGATAATAGCAGAGCTGTTTTACAGCAAGTCCTGCTGGAGCGGATGAAAGAGTTATTTTTGCCTTTTACCATCAAGGTAGCGCCGGCTAAAGCATACAAGATTCATGATTTAGAGAAAGTCGCGATTATGGGGAATCGAGAATATATAGACGATATCGAAACCATTTCAGGTTGGATTGCCGAGAAAAACAAATGGAAACTGGAAGAATTTTATGACTGATTATATTGACCTGGCTCTGAAATACGGCGGTTTTACTAGCCTAGACAGGGTCTACTTAGAGCAAGTATTGGCTGGCCTGACAGAGGAGCAGAAGCTGAGCTTCATCACACCGCCGCCTAGCGTTATCAATGCTTACTTTGCTGAGCTTTATCAAAAGAAAAGTCCGGAAGCCGCGACAGCCTATTTTTTAGAAATCAGTCAGGCGCTGGACTTGTGGAATGCGGAGCCTAGCTTTGTAGAAAGCAAGCCTTTTGTCCGGCTCAATCTTTCTGGCAAGTCCTACGGCTTTTGCTATGAGAGTGAGGAAGTCGGCTTGGTCTTTCCTGAAAAGCCAGAGCCGGTAACAGCTGACCTGCTCTTTGAAATCGCCCAAGTCTTTCCACAGTACTTGGTCTACGAAGAAGCTGGGCGAATAAAAATGGTACCTCTCAAAGCTGAATCTCAAGTCGTGGATAGTCAGGCGCTGACTGCTTTGACCGATTGGCAGCAGCTAGCGGATGGCTGCCAGAGAGTTCTGGGCTACAATCAAGATGAAGTCAGTCAGCTGGCTCAGTCCTATGCTGGCAAAAAATACTATCACTCGCAGAATCGCTCTGCCATGATTTATATCATTTAGAAAGAAAAACATGCAATTACAATTTTTAGGAACCGGAGCCGGTCAGCCATCCAAGGCTCGCAATGTGTCCAGCCTTGTCCTCAAGCTTTTGGAGGAAATCAATGAGGTCTGGATGTTTGACTGCGGTGAAGGTACCCAGCACCAGATTTTGGAGACGACGATTAAACCGCGCAAAATCAGCAAGATTTTCATCACGCATCTGCATGGCGACCATATTTTCGGCTTGCCGGGCTTTTTGTCCAGTCGTTCTTTTCAGGCTAATGAAAAGCAAACGGACTTGGAAATTTATGGTCCCAAAGGCATTAAGAACTTTGTCCTGTCTAGTCTGCGCGTGTCTGGTTCACGTCTGCCTTATCGGATTGATTTTCATGAGTTTGATGAAAATAGTCTGGGCAAGATTTTGGAAACAGACAAGTTCACTGTTTATGCGGATAAGCTGGATCACACGATTTTCTGTGTGGGTTATCGGGTGATGCAGAAAGATTTGGAAGGAACGCTAGATGCAGACAAACTACGGGCAGCGGGCGTACCTTTTGGTCCCCTCTTTGGCAAGGTCAAGAACGGTCAGGATATCGTCCTAGAAGATGGGACCAAAATTATTGCAGCAGACTATATCTCAGCTCCTCGTCCGGGCAAGACCATTGCTATTCTGGGTGATACTCGGAAGACATCTGCTAGCGTCCGCTTGGCTGTGGCAGCAGATGTGCTGGTCCATGAAGCGACCTATGGCAAGGGAGATGAAAAATTGGCCCGTAATCACGGTCACTCTACCAATATGCAAGCCGCAGAAGTAGCTAAGGAGGCCGGCGCTAAGCGCCTCCTCCTCAACCATATCAGTGCTCGCTTTCTAGCCAAGGACATCAGCCAAATGCGGCGCGATGCCAGTACTGTCTTTGAAAAGGTTCATGTGGTCAAGGACTTGGAAGAGGTGGAGATATGAGAACCATCATCATCACTGGGGCTAGCGGTGGGCTGGCTCAGGAAATGGTTAAGCTCTTGCCCCATGACCGACTGATTTTGGTCGGACGGAGCAAGGCTAAGCTGGAAAAACTATATGGAGAAAGGGAAAATATTGACCTAGTTGAGCTAGATATCACAGATAGCTCAGCTTTGGAAAGATTTGCTGAACGGATTGACAGCCAGTATGGCCACGTAGATGTCCTAGTCAATAACGCTGGCTATGGAATTTTTGAAGAATTTGACAAAATCAGCTCCAGTGATATCGAGGCCATGTTTGAAGTCAATACCTTTGCCCTGATGAACCTGTCCCGGATCTTTGGAGCTCGCATGAAGCAGGCAGGTCAAGGACATATCGTTAATATCGTTAGCATGGCTGGCCTCATTGCAAGCAGCAAGTCAAGTCTGTATTCGGCGACTAAGTTTGCAGCTATTGGTTTTTCAAATGCTATGCGTTTGGAACTCCTGCCTTTTGGTGTTTATGTCACGACGGTGAACCCAGGTCCTATCAAAACTTCCTTTTTCGATCAAGCAGATCCTGACGGTTCCTATGTAAAAGCAGTCGACAAGTATATCCTTGAGCCTGACTTTGTAGCGAGCAAAATTGTCAGTTCCTTTGGTAAAAAGAAGCGGGAAATTAATCTACCTGGGATTCTCAATCTAGCTCACAAGCTTTATACCCTTTTTCCAAGAATTGCCGACAAGATAGCAGCCAATATGTTTAACTATAAGTGAGGTTTTATGACAGCTAATCTACAAGCTTACAAAGCTCATCTGCAGGCGCCTTGGGGCAAGCTTCAGTATGATATTGTTTTTGCCTTTCTAGAGTCACTGAAGGACAAGAAAATCCTGGATTTCGGCAGTGGTTTTGGAATTGTGGCTGATTTTCTAGCGGAAAAAAACCAAGTGACCGCCATCGAGCCGAACTCAGAAATGATTGCTGAGCGCAAGCAGAACTTTTCCTATGAGCAATTGCAAGGCAGCTTGAACCTTCTGAAAAATCTGCCTGACCAGTCTTTTGATGTCATCATCTGTCATAATGTCTTAGAGTATGTATCTGATCCTGCTCTTTATTTAGCAGAATTTTCCCGTCTCTTAAAAAAGGACGGCAAAATTTCTCTGGTTAAGCATCACGAGGTTGGACGAGTTATGCATACGGTGGTTTTTGAAAATGACCCAGAAAAGGCCCAGCAGCTTTTGGCGGGTGAGGCATATCAAACCCACAGCATGGGGGCTGCTAAGGTCTATCAGATCCAAGATGTGATTTCAGGTCTTCCATTAGAAGTTGAGGATTATCAAGGAGTACGAATTTTTTATGGGCTGCAATCCAATGACTACAAAACTGCCCCTGATTGGGCTGAAAAGATGCTTGAGATGGAGCTGGTTGTCTGCAACCAATCTCCTTATCGGGACATCGCTGCATTTCAGCATGTTTGGCTAGTCAAGTCCTAGGTCAAAGGAAAAAGTGTTCATTTACATCTTAAACAAACCTCGTAAGGAGAAATCTTGATACAAAGGAGAGAAGTCGTAGGGTCAGGGCAGACAGTCAATTATGCCCTGCTCAGCCTTTTTCAATATATCGCTTCCCTTTTGGTAATTCTGGTTCACTGTCAGAGGCTTTTTGAACATGAAACCCTGCATTTTGTTCAAAAGAGTATGTTTGGTCGCATGGCAGTGCCGTTCTTTTTAATTTCCTCAGCCTATTTTTTCCGAGTACGCTGGAAGCGAGAGCACGGTTCTACGAAACTGACTCTGTATATTAAAGGCATTTTAAAGGTCTATTGCTTTTGGAGTCTGGTCTATCTTCCCTATGCTTTGACTTACTTCCAATCTCTGCACTGGCCTCTCTACCTAGCTCCGCTGGCTATTCTAGCAGCGCTCTTCTACATCGGAATGAGTTACCAGCTCTTGGTATATCCCCGCCTTTCTCTTAGGCTTGCTGCTGGTCCATTTTTTGTATAGGAAGTTGGGTCCCAAGAAAACATTTGCCCTTTTGTTAATTCTCTACACCTTAGGTGCTATTGAGACATATCACGCCTACCTGTCGCCTAGTCTGCTGACGGACTGGTACGATGTCTATGCCAAGCTCTTTTTCACTAGCAGGAATGGCCTCTTCTATACGCCCATTTTTATCTATTTAGGCTACTTTCTAGCTGATTACGGGCAGATAGCCTTATTTCAGAAAAAACGCTGGCTGTCTCTTCTGTTGGCAAGTCTTTTCCTAGTAGGCGAAGGAGTGCTGGTTTACATGAGGCAGGGACTGGATAAAAACTTTTTCTTTGCTCTCATTCCCTTTACGCTCTTCTTATTCAATTGGCTGTTAAAAACTCAGTGGAAGCGCGAAAAAAACTGGCGACATTTAAAAGACCTAAGTATCCTTTATTTCTTCCTCCATCCTATCTTTATTGAGTTATCTTTCTTTTTGCTCAAATCCCAGCAGCTGACCAAGTGGGAAAATGGCCATTGGGCCTTCCTTCTGACGATTATCCTGACCCACCTGACTTCAGAATTGGTAATTCGATGGCGAGGGAAAAAAACAGAAAAGAAGTGAAAGTTTAGTTTTTGAAGAAAATCATATAGAGTGTTAAGAGCAACTATCAATTTTGAATAGAATTAACTATAAAACATTTCAAAGGAGTTCCACATGCTTGAACGTCTACAGCAGCAGCTGGCTTTTACCAATGAGCTGGAAAAGCTGAAAGCCACTCATCGCAACAATCGTACCTTGGATGCCTATCGTTTTGAGAATTCTGCAGAGCATAGTTGGCAGGGGGCGCTCATGGCGCTAGTCTTTCAAGAATATATTCCCGAAGAAGTCAATCTGGAAAAGGTCATGTCTATATTACTAATTCATGATTTGGGAGAAATTTATGCTGGCGATACCTTTATCTTTGACGATGTAGGCAAGAGCGATTCTTACGATAGAGAGTTGGAGTCCTTGAAAATCAGTTTGGACAAGCTACCATCAGATCAGCAGGAATCCTTTTTAGGGCTCTGGCAGGAATTTGAAACCGGCATTAGCATAGAGGCTAAATATGCCCGAGTGCTGGATGCTCTGGTTCCCCTTCTCAATCACTTGGAAGTTGCTCAGCCCCATGACAACCCTCATGGCCTGACCAAGTCGCAGGTCATCGCTAAGAAATCCTTTATCCAAGAGACCTCTGAAAGTCTTTGGGAATTAGCCCAGGAAGTTATTGACCAAAGTGTTGCTAAGGGACTTTACCTGGATGAATGAGGCTTAGGAACTTGCTCGCAGATAGAAAGTTTGAGACTGGTTGAACCAGTCTTTTCATGTTATAATATTCAGACAAGATTGAACGGAGAAAGTGTTTCACTTATCATGATTAGCTCAAAATATGACTGGCAGTTTGCCACTAATTTTACAGACGAAAAATTTATAAAAAAGGCTAAGAAAGCTGGATTAGAACATGCCGCTGCCAGTCTCCTTTACCAAAGGGGTGTGCAGACTGAAGAAGCTCTGCAGGAATTTTTGGAGCCTAGTTTAGACCAGCTTCACGACCCTTATGATCTGCATGATATGGATCGGGCAGTGGAGCGGATTCGCACAGCGATTGAGAATTATGAGCAGATTTTGATCTATGGCGATTATGATGCTGATGGGATGACCTCGGCATCAATTGTCAAGGAAGCCTTGGAGCAGTTGGGGGCTGAGTGTCAGGTCTATCTGCCCAATCGTTTTACGGACGGCTATGGTCCTAATAGCAGTGTTTACAAGTATTTTATTGAAAATCAAGGCATCTCGCTCATTATTACAGTAGATAATGGTGTTGCGGGACTTGAAGCTATCGATCTAGCCCAGTCTCTGGGCGTGGATGTTATCGTGACGGATCACCACTCCATGCCTGAGGAGCTGCCAAACGCTTATGCGATTGTCCATCCGGAACATAGCGGAGCGGATTACCCTTTCAAGCATCTGGCTGGCTGTGGGGTGGCTTTTAAGCTAGCAACAGCCTTGTTGGAAGAAGTCCAAGTCGAACTTTTGGACTTAGTGGCCATTGGGACCATCGCTGATATGGTCAGTCTGACGGAGGAAAATCGGATTCTGGTTAAATATGGCCTTTCTGTTCTCAAAAATACCCAGCGAGTAGGTCTTCAGGAACTCTTCAAAATAGCTGGTATTCAGCCTGATGAACTGGATGAAGAAACGGTTGGCTTTCAGCTTGCCCCCCGACTCAATGCCTTGGGACGATTGGATGACCCCAATCCAGCGGTTGAGCTTTTGACTGGCTTTGATGATGAAGAAGCTCGTGACATTGCACTTATGATCAACCAGAAAAATGACGAGCGCAAGGAAATTGTCCAGCAGATTTATGAAGAAGCGCAAACCATGCTGGACCCTAAGAGACCAGTGCAGGTGTTGGCCAAGGAAGGTTGGAACCCTGGTGTGCTAGGGATTGTCGCTGGGCGCTTGCTGGAAGAGCTGCACCAGCCAGTCATAGTGCTTAATATTGAGGATGGAATCGCTAAGGGCAGCGCCCGCAGTATTGAAGCGGTCAATATCTTTGAGGCCTTGGACAGCCACCGTGACCTCTTTGTAGCCTTTGGTGGGCATGCTGGAGCGGCTGGAATGACCCTTGAAGCAGACAAACTAGCAGAGCTATCTGATATCCTGACAGCCTACATCTTAGACAATGATTTAGATTTGACTGGCAAAACAGTCCTGTATTTGGACGAGGAGCTGCACCTGCCAGAACTGACCCTGGATACACTCAAAAGCTTTGAAAAACTGGCGCCTTTTGGTATGGATAATAAGAAGCCGCTTTTTTACCTCAAGGATTTTAAAGTGGACAATACTCGGACTATGGGAGCTGGCAATAGCCATCTCAAGCTAAAAATTTCTCAGGGAGATGCTACTTTTGAAGTAGTAGCTTTTGGGCAAGGAAGCCTGGCGACAGAGTTTGCCCAAACCAAGAATCTGGAGCTGGCTGTCAGCCTCTCTGTCAATAAATGGAATGGACAGACTAGTCTCCAGCTCATGCTGGTAGATGCTCGTGTGGACGGCGTTCAGCTTTTCAATATCCGCAGCAAAAATGCGACGCTGCCTGACAAGGTTCCAGTCTTGCGTTTCACAGAAGAGCTGCCAGATTTGACAAATAGCAGAGCGGTTGTGGTTTATGACCTGCCTGATGATTTGCAGGTTTTGAAGAAGATTCTTCAGTCTCAGGATTTTGAAGCGATTTACTTTAAAAATGAGATTGCCAAGCCTTATTATCTGACTGGTTATGGCAACCGTGAGCAGTTTGCCAAACTCTACAAGACAATCTATCAGTTCCCCGAGTTTGATGTTCGCTATAAGCTAAAGGATCTGGCAGCTTATCTGAAAATTGATCCTATTCTCTTGATCAAAATGATTCAGATTTTTGAAGAACTTGGCTTTGTCAGCATCACCGAAGGAGTCATGACGGTCAATAAGGAAGCTGAAAAGAAAGAAATTGACAGCAGTCACATTTACCAAGACCTCAAGCGCTTAGTCAAAGAGCAAGAACTCATGGCACTGGGCACTGTGCAGGAGATTTATGATTATTTGATGGAGAGATGAGATGGTATAAGACTGAGCCAAAGTCTTGCAAAGGAGAACTTTTTAGATGAATGAAATTATCCTGAGTTTTAAACCAGAATTTTTTAAAGCTTTGCTAACAGGAAAAAAGCATTTTGAATATCGTTCAAGGATTCCTGAAAAAGAAACGATAGCTTATTTATATCTTTCCTCACTCGCTAAGATGATTGTTGGAAAAATGGTTTTAGGTCAGCGTAATAATATCCAACACTTTTTAGAAAATTCAGATTTAGCAAATAGTAGTCGTCCATATTTGGAAAAACATTTGCAAGAAGGTGCTAAGTATTTTTCTTCAATTTATTCCCTATCTATTTTTGACTCGCCTATATCGTTAAAACAAGCTAAAGAATTATCGCCGGAATTTAAGGCTCCTCAGGGGTATAGTTATGTGAAAAATTATAAAGAATTGCATAATTTTCTTGAAAACTCTGTATTTTCAACATTTGAGATTAATCCATCTAATGATTTGGACTTATTAGGGTTATTTACGAAGGATATTGTAAAAAATATGAACAAGAAATAGCAACGCCACTTTATTTAGAGCAGCACATCTGATTTTAACTAGCCTAGAAAAAACGATAATGAAGATTAACTAACTCAATCCCGGCCTCAATGTGATGGTCTATGAATGGCTCAGACATGATTTTTCAGATTAAATAATAGATACCAATAAAAAGTAAGTTTTCTGTTACCATTTGGATGAAAAAGTGATATAATAGAGAGTAAAAATTTTTTTGAAAGAAAGTATATCATGAATTTAAAAGACTACATTGCAACAATCGAAAATTATCCAAAGGAAGGCGTGACATTCCGTGATATCAGCCCATTAATGGCAGACGGAAATGCTTATAGCTACGCTGTTCGTGAGATTGTGCAATATGCGACAGATAAGAAGATTGACATGATCGTTGGACCGGAAGCTCGTGGCTTTATCGTGGGCTGTCCAGTTGCCTTTGAGTTAGGAATCGGCTTTGCTCCAGTCCGCAAGCCTGGTAAGCTTCCTCGTGAGGTTATCTCAGCTGACTATGAAAAAGAGTACGGTGTTGATACCCTAACTATGCATGCGGATGCTATCAAGCCAGGTCAACGCGTTCTGATTGTAGATGATCTCCTTGCGACTGGTGGAACAGTGAAGGCAACGATTGAGATGATTGAGCGCCTTGGTGGTGTAGTAGCTGGCTGTGCCTTCCTTATTGAGCTGGATGAGCTCAAGGGTCGCGAAGTTATCGGCGATTACGACTACAAGGTTCTGATGCACTATTAATACATAGTTTCTAACTATATCTAGTTAGAGAAAAAGTATAATTGAAAACTATATCTCCTTTCAGTATAATGAAAGTACATTGGATAAACAAAGAATAGGCTGGAAAAGTATTTCCAAGCCTTTCTAACGATTGAAGGAGATATTTTCATGCCAATTAAGATTGATAAGAAACTGCCAGCTGTTGACATTTTAAGTTCTGAGAATATCTTTGTCATGGATGACGATAGGGCGGACCATCAGGATATCCGCCCTCTGAATATTCTGGTACTCAATCTCATGCCCCAGAAAATGGTGACGGAAACTCAGATACTGCGCCACTTGGCTAATACTCCGCTGCAGTTGACTATTGACTTCCTCTACATGAGCTCTCATCAGTCTAAAACGACACGTGCAGAGCATATGGAGACTTTTTATAAGACTTTTGATGAGGTTAAAAATCGCTATTTTGATGGCTTGATTATCACTGGTGCACCGGTAGAGCATCTGCCTTTTGAAGCAGTGGACTACTGGGAAGAGTTCCAACGGGTGATTGAGTGGTCCAAGACCCATGTCTTTTCGACTCTGCATATCTGTTGGGGAGCTCAGGCTGGACTTTACGCTCGCTACGGCGTGGACAAACACCAGATGACACGCAAATTATCAGGTGTTTATAGCCAGTTGGCTGACAGCAGTAATCTACTTTTTCGTGGCTTTGACGATGAGTTTTATGCGCCGCATTCCCGTCATACCGAAGTTCTGAAGGAAGATATTGTCAATCTGACCAATCTGGAAATTCTTTCGTATGGAGAGGATACGGGTCTCTCTGTGCTGGCTAGCCGGGACTTGCGAGAGGTGTATAGCTTCGGTCATATGGAATACGACCGCGATACTCTATCCAAGGAGTATTTCCGCGACTTGAAGGCAGGGAAGAATCCACACATTCCAGAGAATTATTTTAAAAACGATGATGTCCATACGACACCGGCCTTGTGCTGGAGTTCGGCCGCTGCACTCTTTTTCAGCAATTGGGTCAATTATGCTGTCTATCAGGAGACGCCTTTTGACTGGGAAAGTCCTGAAAATGATGTATCGTTTTTTGCTTATCTATAAGAGGTGACATGACTTATTTATCAGCTTTTAAATCGGGCAATCTAGTAATCCCGAGCGCTCTTCTTTTACATTTTAAGGACATCTTTGATTCCAGCGATGATTTTTTGGTCTGGCAGTTTTTCTATTTGCAAAATACGACTTCTCTGGAAGAGCTGGCGCCTAGTCAGATTGCGGAGCATATTGGCAAGACCCTGTCAGAAGTCAATCGCTCTATGTCCCATTTGACGGAGAAAGGTCTCTTGCAGTATAAGACCATTGAGCTGAATGGAGAGACAGAGGTTATCTTTGATGCTTCACCGGCTTTGGAAAAGCTGGATGAACTGCTGGCAGCCAAAAGTGGTCATCAGACTGTGGCAAAGGCACCTCAGAATGTCTTGAAAGATTTGGTTGAAACCTTTCAGCAGGAGTTGGGCCGTCTCCTGACACCCTTTGAAATTGAGGACTTGACCAAGACTGTTCAAGACGACAAAACCAATCCTGACTTGGTCAAGGCTGCCCTTCGTGAAGCTGTGTTCAATGGCAAGGCCAACTGGAAGTATATTCAGGCTATCTTGCGCAATTGGCGCAAGGAAGGCATCACTACGCTTGCTCAGGTAGAAGCCAAACGGGAAGAACGTGAAGCAGCTAATCCTCAAAATGTGACAGTTTCAGATGATTTCCTCAATGCCATGAATTTATGGAAGGACTGACTTTATTAGATTTATAGTGGCCTGTTAGATATGACAGGCCCTTGGTTTTATAAAAAAGGAGAAAAGTATGACGTATCAATTGCCAAAAGTCTGGTCTGCTGCGGACAGCGACCAAGGGAAATTTTCAGGTATCAATCAGCCTACTGCTGGCGCACGCTTTGAGCAGAAGCTTCCTATCGGTAAAGAGCCTTTTCAGCTTTATTCACTTGGGACACCTAATGGTGTCAAGGCGACGATTATGTTGGAGGAACTTCTGGCAGCAGGTGTGACAAAGGCTGCCTATGATCTCTATAAGATCAGCATCATGGATGGCGACCAATTTGGCTCAGATTTTGTGAAAATCAATCCCAATTCCAAGATTCCGGCCTTGTTGGACCAGTCAGGTCATAAGCCGATTCCTGTCTTTGAATCAGCAAATATCCTGCTCTATCTGGCAGAGAAGTTTGGAAAGCTGATTCCGTCAGATTTGGCTGGTCGGACTGAGGTGCTCAACTGGCTCTTCTGGCAGACAGGAGCGGCGCCCTTCTTGGGTGGCGGATTTGGTCATTTCTTTAATTATGCTCCAGAAAAGCTAGAATATCCGATTAATCGCTTTACGATGGAAGCCAAGCGACAGCTGGATTTATTAGATAAAGAATTAGCCAAGAAAGCTTATATCGCTGGAGATGACTATAGCATAGCAGATATTGCTATCTGGTCTTGGTATGGGCAGTTAGTACAGGATAAGCTCTATCCAGGTGCAGCTGAGTTCTTGGATGCTGCATCTTACAAACATCTATCTGCTTGGGCGGAGAAGATTGCAGCTCGTCCGGCGGTTCAGCGCGGTTTAGCTGCCGAGTATCAGGAAATCAAATAAAAAAGTGATGGGTAGGAACACCCCATCATCAAGTGGCGA
Source organism: Streptococcus sanguinis (assembly GCF_900475275.1). Lineage (NCBI taxonomy): Bacteria > Bacillati > Bacillota > Bacilli > Lactobacillales > Streptococcaceae > Streptococcus > Streptococcus sanguinis. Next base: position 934,300 of record NZ_LS483364.1, read on the forward strand.
GACAAAATCAGTTTATCAACAGGCTGATTTTTCTTTCGTTGCTTTTTTTATACCCTTAAAAATGATATACTGAATAGAAGAATGTTTAGAAAAGAGTAAGCAATGCAAAAAAAGACTATTTCCCAGCGCTTGGAGCGAGTGGCTGCTTTTGTGCCGGATGGGGCAAAGTTGCTGGATGTTGGGAGCGATCACGCCTATCTGCCTATTTACCTGATTCAGGAAGGACGGATTGAGAAGGCTCTGGCCGGTGAAGTGGTAGAGGGGCCTTTTCAGTCTGCCCAGAAAAATGTGGCAGAGCATGGGCTGACGGAGCAGATTGAGGTTCGTTTGGCCAATGGTCTGGCGGCTTTGGAAGCAGAGGATCAGATTGACACCATCGTTATCGCTGGCATGGGTGGTCGCTTGATTTCAGAGATTTTGGAAAATGGCAGAGCTAAGCTTGCGTCTATTTCCCGCTTGATTTTGCAGCCCAATAACCGAGAGGATGAGCTTCGCAGCTGGCTTGTATCTAACGGCTTTCGCTTGCTGGCTGAGGATGTCTTAGAAGAGGCTGGTAAGTTTTACGAAATCCTAGTGGCAGAAGCAGGCCAGCAAACTTTGACAGAGCAAGAAAAGCGTTTCGGACCTTTTCTGATGAAGCAACAGTCACCTGCTTTTCAGTTAAGATGGCAGAAAGAACTGAAAAAAATTGAAAAAGCTCTGGCTCATATCCCAGAAAAAAATGAGCTAGAACGCTCTGCTATGTCCCAAAAAATCGAAAGTATCAAGGAGGTACTCCATGTTAGCAAGTGAAATCATCGCACGTTATGAAGCCTATTGCCCGCAAGAACTGTCCATGGAGGGCGATATTTCAGGCCTGCAAATCGGGACTTTGGACAAAGAAGTGGACAAGGTTCTAGTGGCATTGGATATTCGCGAGCAGACAGTGGCGGAGGCTATTGAGGCAGACGCTGGACTGATTATCGTTAAGCATGCGCCTATCTTTCGCCCGCTTAAGGACCTAGTGGCGGATAAGGCGCAAAATCAGATGATTTTAAGCCTCATCAAGCATGATATTGCTGTCTATGTCAGCCATACCAATATTGATGTTGTGGAGGACGGGCTCAACGACTGGTTCTGCCAGCTATTGGATATTGAGGAGACAAGTTTTCTCAGTCAGACAAGCCCAGAACATGGTATTGGCCGCGTGGGGAAGATTTCTCCTCAGACCTTTGGGGACTTTGCGGCTAAGGTCAAGGCAACTTTTGGACTAGATAGCTTGCGTCTGGTCGCTTATGAAGAAGCGGATCTCGAACGCGTGATTGAGCGTGTGGCTATTTGTGGCGGAAGCGGTCAGTCCTTTTATCCAGAGGCTATTGCCAAGGGAGCGCAGGTCTACATTACAGGTGATATTTACTATCATACAGCTCAGGAAATGCTGACAGAGGGGCTTTTGGCGCTGGATCCTGGACATCATATTGAGGTTCTTTTTACAGAGAAATTGAAAGAAAAGCTTGATGCATGGAAGGCAGAAGAGGGATGGGAGATTGAGATTCTGGCTAGTCAGGCTTGGACCAATCCTTTCCGACATATTTGAGAGGATGCGACATGAAAAGAGTAGCAGTGATTGGTGCTGGGATTGTTGGCTCAACAGCGGCTTACTATCTGTCCCAATCCCCAGATGTGGAAGTGACTGTCTTTGATGACGGCAAGGGGCAGGCAACCAAGGCAGCCGCTGGCATTATCAGTCCTTGGTTTTCCAAGCGTCGAAACAAGGCTTGGTATAGGATGGCGCGTCTGGGCGCTGATTTTTATCAAGATTTAATTGCGGATTTTAAAGCTGCTGGTATCCAGACAGACTTTTACCAACAGACAGGTGTTTATCTGTTAAAAAAGGACGAGAGCAAGTTGCAGGAACTTTATGATTTAGCTGCTAATCGCCGGGAAGAGTCGCCCTTAATAGGGGACTTGAGTCTTCTCAGCCTTCAGGAAGCCCATGAGAAATTTCCAGACTTGCAAGGCTTTGAGCGGCTTCTTTATGCTTCCGGTGGTGCCCGTGTGGAGGGAGCACTCTTGACGGAGACGCTTGTGAAAGCAAGCAAGGCAGAGTTGGTTGAGAAAAAGGCAAGCTTGACAGTAGATGGAGAGCAACTTCTTGTGGACGGACGTAACTTTGACTGTGTGATCTTGGCTGTGGGGGCTTGGCTAGGAGAAACCTTGCAGCCACTGGGCTATGAGACAGATGTTCGACCGCAAAAGGGACAGCTACGTGATTTTAAGCTGGCTGAAAAGACGGATGACTACCCTGTGGTTATGCCTGAGGGTGAGCTGGATATCATTCCCTTTCTGGCGGGCAAGGTCAGTGTTGGTGCCAGTCATGAAAATGATCAGGACTTTGATTTGAAGGTAGATAAGAAAGTTCTGGATCAGTTGCAGCGAGAAGCGGAAACTTACTTGCCAAGGCTGTCTAAAGCAGAGATTTTAGGCGAGCGCGTGGGAACACGGGCTTATACCAGCGACTTTGCTCCTTTCTTTGGAGCTGTTCCAGATTTGCTAAATGTCTACGCTGCCAGCGGATTAGGCTCTTCTGGTCTGACAACTGGCCCGCTTATCGGACGCCAATTGGCCCAGATAGCTTTGGGAGAAGCGGGGCTGCTGAATCCAGCTGACTATCCTATTGAACAGTATGTGAAGAAGGTTTGATATGACAGAAACCATTTTGAATTGGGTCAATATTTGTGTAAAAAAAGATGAAGAAATCCTACTGCTTAATCGCCAGCATGATAACTTTAAAGGGTGGATACAACCAGGCGGGAAGGTGGAGTTTCCAGAATCTTTTTTCGAAGCTGCAAGGCGCGAATTAAAAGAAGAAACGGGGCTAACTGCTCTAAACATGGAATTGAAGGGAATTTCAGGATTCACTAATCCGAGTAAAAAAGAACGGTATGTGTATTACGATTTTCTTTGTACTGCATTTGAAGGACAAGTCAGGGGAAACGATCATGAAGGGGAGCCCAAATGGTGGAAGATTTCGGAACTTGACCAAATAGATATGCAGGACGACATACGTGAACGTCTGCCTCTCTACTGGAGGAAAGGCTCTTTCGAGCGGATTCATTACTGGAATGAGGAAAAACACTGTATCGGGGAAACCAAGACGATTTTGTATGATTGATTTTAGAGAATAAGGGGAAATTATAGACTGGTTACGATCGCAGCCTGTGGTTATTCAGGCACTCTTGGCTGGCCTTTTTACATGGGGGTGTACTATTGTAGGCTCTGCTGTTGTATTTTTCTTTAAACAGGTCAGTCGCAAGTTGCTGGATATTATGATGGGCTTTGCGGCAGGCGTCATGATTGCGGCTTCCTTTTGGTCGCTTCTGGAGCCGTCGATTGAATATGCGCAAAGTTCTTATGGCAAGCTGTCCTGGCTGCCTGCAGCGATTGGTTTTTTAGTGGGAGGTTTTTTCCTGCGGCTGATTGATGCGGTAGTGCCTCACTTGCACTTGAGCAAGGACATTTCGGAGGCTGAGAGTGTTCCTGAGCATAGCAAAAAGAAGCTGTCCAAGACAGCTCTGCTCTTCTTAGCCATTACCATTCACAATTTTCCAGAAGGTTTGGCAGTCGGAGTAGCCTTTGGTGCTTTGGCCGGCAATCCTAGCCCGGAAGCCTTTGTCGGCGCGATTGGCCTAGCTTTGGGAATTGGCCTGCAAAACGTTCCAGAAGGAGCGGCTCTATCCATTCCGATTCGGACGGACGGCAAGTCTCGGCTTAAAGCCTTTTACTGGGGTTCTATGTCCGCGATTGTAGAGCCAATCGGGGCTGTTCTGGGGGCAGTTGCTGTTATGGCCATGACGGCTATTCTGCCCTATGCCCTATCCTTTGCAGCAGGCGCCATGATTTTCGTGGTGGTAGAGGAGCTGATACCGGATTCGCAGACCAATGGCAATACAGATGTGGCGACTTTAGGTCTCATGGTGGGCTTTGTTCTCATGATGGTCTTGGATGTGGCTTTGGGTTGATACCAACTTAAAATCAAAGAGCGGAAGAAAGCGGAATTTCCGCTCTTTTTCTTTTATTTAAGGGTAGTGAAAAGGATGACATCCGCTTTCAAAAATGGTAGAATAAGGAGAATACATTAAGAGAGGAAACTCATATGAAAGGTATTATTCTTGCAGGTGGTTCTGGTACACGTTTGTATCCATTGACCCGCGCTGCGTCAAAACAGCTCATGCCGGTTTATGACAAACCCATGATTTATTATCCACTGTCAACTCTTATGCTGGCTGGTATCAAGGACATCTTGATTATCTCCACTCCGACGGATTTGCCTCGTTTTGAGGATCTGCTGGGAGATGGCTCTGAGTTTGGCATCAAGCTCTCCTATGCAGAGCAGCCAAGTCCGGACGGATTGGCACAAGCCTTTATCATTGGGGCTGATTTTATTGGAGATGACCGCGTGGCGCTGATTCTTGGGGATAATATTTACCATGGACCAGGTCTGAGTAAAATGCTCCAAAATGCTGCTGCTAAGGAAAAAGGAGCAACTGTTTTTGGCTATCATGTCAAGGACCCAGAACGTTTTGGTGTTGTAGAATTTGATGAGAATATGAATGCTATCTCCATCGAAGAAAAACCAGAACAGCCGCGCTCTAACTATGCAGTAACAGGACTGTATTTCTACGATAATGATGTCGTAGAAATTGCCAAGAACATCAAACCGAGTCCTCGCGGAGAATTAGAAATTACAGATGTTAACAAGGCTTACTTGGATCGTGGCGATTTGTCTGTTGAGCTTATGGGACGTGGTTTTGCCTGGTTGGATACGGGTACCCACGAAAGTCTCTTAGAGGCAGCTCAATATATCGAAACGGTTCAGCGTATGCAGAACGTTCAGGTGGCAAATCTGGAAGAAATTGCCTATCGTATGGGCTATATCACTAAAGAGCAAGTGCATGAATTGGCGCAGCCATTGAAAAAGAATGAATATGGCCACTATCTCTTGCGCTTGATTGGAGAAGAATAAGAAGATGACGGAACAATTTTTTGATAAGGAATTAGCAGCGCGTGAGGTTTCTGGAATCCCTGGAATGCTTGAGTTTGATATTCCTGTACGCGGGGACAACCGAGGCTGGTTTAAGGAGAATTTCCAAAAGGAAAAAATGCTGCCGCTAGGCTTTCCTGAAAGCTTCTTTGCAGAAGGAAAACTGCAAAATAATGTCAGCTTTTCTCGCAAAAATGTCCTGCGTGGTCTTCATGCTGAACCATGGGACAAGTACATCTCTGTTGCAGATGGTGGTAAGGTGCTGGGAACTTGGGTAGACCTGCGTGAAGGTGAGACTTTTGGCAATACCTACCAGACAGTAATTGATGCCAGCAAGGGGATTTTTGTGCCACGTGGCGTCGCAAACGGCTTCCAAGTCCTTTCTGACACGGTTTCTTATAGCTATCTGGTGAATGACTACTGGGCTTTGGAACTCAAACCTAAGTATGCCTTTGTCAACTATGCAGACCCAGCTTTAGGCATCCAGTGGGAAAACTTAGAAGCAGCAGAAGTCTCAGAAGCGGATAAAAACCACCCGTTGCTTAAAGATGTTAAACCTTTGAGTAAAGAGGATTTGTAATATGCTTGGTGGTGAATTTTTAAATAAGAGAGAAAACAAGAAATGGATGTTGAATTTACTTTTATCAGTAACATTGCTCTCTTTAAACCAAGTATTCTCATCATTGAGTAAGAATACCTATGAAGTTTCAGTATTGGAAATTTTTAAAATTTCTAGTACATCTGCTATTATAATGTTTATGGGACTCTTTACCAGTGAAGAGAACTTTGACATATGGATTGGTGGAATTAAGAGTTGGTCTAGATTAAGGAAAATAATTTGGCTTGTTGCACTAATAACTTTATCTTTATTAAACTACTTTATTTTTGATAAATTCTTAGTACCAAGTCTTAATACCGTTGATTTATTTATCTATGAATCAGGTTTGTTACGTAATGCATATATTCTACTAGTAAATATCCCTCAATATTTAATGTTATTATGGAATGGCTTGATTTTGTGGATTGAAATAGCTTCATCTTCATTATTTATATCCTTACCTATTAACTTTATTATTGCTTTTTCCTATGACTGGATTGAGAAAAACTTCCTTAATATTGATAATGACTGACTGATATTTAAGTATTACTAAGTACTTGTTCTATAAAAAACGAAGGAATAGAAAGAATTTTATGACAGAATATAAAAACATTATCGTTACCGGTGGCGCTGGTTTCATCGGTTCTAACTTTGTCCACTATGTTTACAATAACTTTCCAGATGTCCATGTGACAGTGCTGGACAAGCTGACTTACGCGGGTAATCGTGCCAATATTGAAGAAATTTTAGGCGACCGCGTTGAGTTGGTTGTTGGAGATATTGCTGATGCAGCCTTGGTAGATAAGCTGGCTTCCGAAGCTGATGCTATCGTTCACTATGCAGCAGAAAGCCACAATGATAACTCGCTCAATGATCCGAGTCCGTTTATCCACACCAATTTCATCGGAACTTACACACTCTTGGAAGCAGCACGTAAATACGACATTCGTTTCCACCATGTATCAACTGACGAAGTTTATGGTGACCTGCCTCTGCGTGAAGATCTGCCAGGTCATGGAGAAGGTCCAGGTGAGAAATTTACGGCTGAAACCAAGTATAATCCAAGCTCGCCTTACTCATCAACCAAGGCAGCTTCAGACTTGATTGTCAAAGCTTGGGTGCGCTCATTTGGCGTGAAAGCGACGATTTCTAACTGTTCAAACAACTATGGTCCTTACCAGCACATCGAGAAGTTCATTCCGCGCCAGATTACCAATATCCTGAGCGGTATCAAGCCAAAACTCTATGGTGAAGGCAAGAATGTCCGTGACTGGATTCATACCAATGACCATTCATCAGGTGTTTGGACGATTCTGACCAAGGGACAAATCGGCGAAACTTATTTGATTGGTGCTGATGGTGAGAAGAATAATAAGGAAGTTCTGGAGCTGATTCTAAAGGAAATGGGACAGCCGGCTGATGCTTATGACCATGTGACAGATCGTGCCGGCCACGACCTCCGCTATGCCATTGATGCCAGCAAGCTCCGCGATGAGCTAGGATGGAAGCCAGAGTTCACCAACTTTGAAGCGGGTCTCAAAGAGACGATCAAGTGGTACACGGACAACCAAGACTGGTGGAAATCTGAAAAAGAAGCAGTCGAAGCCAACTATGCTAAGACTCAGGAAGTAATTAAGTAAGAATAGGCTATCTATGATGAGCCTTGTAAAACTAGCGCTATGTGATTGAGAGGCTGGGATTATCTGTCCCAGCCTTTTCTCACAGGATTGTTAGCTTTTTAATATGTTTGTTACAGAAAATTATGCAAAAATAGTGTAAAATAAAATAAATCCTTTCTGTGTTTTTGGCTAAAGGGATTTTCTCAAATTAAAGGAATACAAACATGAAAATGGTAAAAAGAGTAG